>JAKEEQ010000332.1 GCA_022616515.1 Chloroflexota bacterium
AAAGACGTCAGATCCAATTGTTGTCGTCTGTTCATGGTCTGACTCATGTCTCACGAGAATTAGCGATTGTGTTTCGCCATTCCTCAGAACAAATTCACTGGTAAAAAAGGATGGTTCAGATGGATGATATTCCACCGCAAAGCCAGCGACGTCTTGAATGGCAAACAACTCTTGACCGGGCGCTAAATCCCAGAGTTTGATAGTGTGGTCGCCGCTGCTCGTTACCAGACGTGTCCCATCTGGACTGAAATCCAAACTTAGCACGGCACTGGTATGGCTTGCCAGCACCAGAAGTTGTTTGCCATTGCGCGCATCCCAAATACGAGCACGACCATCCCAGCCACCTGTCGCCAGCCACTGCCCATCCGGGCTGTACTTAGCTCGCCAGAGACCGCCAGACGTATTCCGCAGATCCAGCACGAGTTCACCTGAACTAGAATCGATCACTCTTAAGTCCCCTGTACCTGTTCCTCCTGCTAGCCGGGTTCCGTCGGGATGAAATGCCACAACGTATGTGTGATTGTTGCGGTCAAGGGAACCTACTTGATGTTTTAGCAGTAAATCTTCTGAAGTGATGTTCCATACCCGAATGCTGGAACCGCCACGATCACCTGTTGCCAAATGCTGACCATCGGGGCTAAAGACAACTGCCTCGATATCGGCAGTGTGGTCAGAGAAAACCATTATTTGGTCACCGGTATTCACATCCCAGATGCGGGCGGTATGGTCACTCCCACCTGTCGCGATAAGCCTCCCATCAGGACTGAACGCAACACTCAATACACCCTGTTCCCAGCCTTCTCGTAGTGGTTGATGCCCCACCAGTGTATGTATCAATTTCCCTGTGCTGGCATCCCAGACTTTAGCGGTAGCATCATAACTCCCACTCACCAGCCATTTGCCATCAGGGCTGAACGCCACACAATGTACCTTGTCGGTGTGACCTGTCAAGGGGGGCAGTTGTTGGCCTGTGCTGGCATCCCATATGCGGACCGTGCCATCCCAACAGGCACCCGCAATGAGTGTGCCGTCCGGGCTGTAATCCACGTCAAAAACTATGGATGGGCAGCCTTCTAACGTCCGAATGATATGAAGTTCCGGTACAGCACGATGCAGCGCATTTTCAGCTTCGACTGTATAGGTTTGCTCAAGCGAATGCAGGGCCAACAGCACGCTGCGTTCGGGGTCAATGTCGATATTGCTGATCGAAGCCGCCGCTAATTCACGGGCGAAGGCAAGTTTGCGTTGTTCTTCGGCGCGGTTGCGTTCCTGTTGGGCGGTATCTCGCTCAGCCTCGGCAATCTGGCTTTGCTCTTCGGCGCGGTTACGTTCCAGTTGGGCGGTATCTCGTTCACTCGCAGCAACTCGACCCTGATAAAATAACGCCAAGGTTAGCAGGATGCCAAAGAATGACGCCACCAACAGCACTCCGACCAATGTTCGCAGTACGCGGATAGATCGCTTCTCAAGCTGTCTCTCGTAAGCCTGCCGCTTCTGTTCCGCCGTCTCCTGCCGGTTCCGCTCGGCGAGGCTGGCCGCCAGAAATTCGGTCTCAAGCGGCGTTAAGGCAAGGCTGGTCTCTTTAGCCCAACTTTCATAACGTCCCAATCGTGCGCCCCTCAGCAGATAACTGGCTTCGCGGTGATTTTGCGCCCATGATTCCGCCGCCTCTCCCAGACGGCGCTGCAATTTGATCTCCTCGCGGCTTTCATTCAGCCACGCCCGCAGTCGTTCCCATTCACGCAAAAGGGCTTCGTGGGCGACCTCAACGGTAGGCATTTTAGTAGTAGTGTCATGATCTAATGACAGCAAGCGGTCAGTGGCAAAAACGTCTATAACATCGTCCATCAAGTCAGCGTCGAATGTAATCGACAATAATTCCTGGCGGGAAACGCGACGCCGGGTGTCTCCGGTGCCTTCGCCGAGTGTGACCAGCCGCAAGAACGTCTGGTGTAGTGCTGCCTGCCCTTCCTCGGTCAGCGACAGGAACAGGTCATCGGCACGTTTCGCCAGTGCCCCGATTGCGCCACCCACCCGCTGGTAGGTTTCGTTAGTGATGGTGCGATTGTCCCGCTCGTCGAATAGCTGCGTCAGGGCAAATTGCAGCAGGGGTAACGCGCCCGGCTGGTAATTAATGTCTGAGATAATGCGGGTGACGAGACCTTCTTCATAACGGACATGGACCTTTTCGGCGGGTTTAACAATGGCCTGTTCCAGTTCTTCGGCGGACAGCGGCAGGATAGTCTCCATCCGGTCGCGCATTAAATCGCCGATGCCCGGATATTGCAGTGGTCGATCATAAAAATCAGCACGCAGCGTCACCAGTATTCGGATCCGGCTGCGCGGTTCGGTCACGGCATGATAGATGAGATTCAAGAAGTGCTGGCGGTCCTCCTCATCTTCCAGCAAGGTGAAAACCTCCTCGAACTGGTCGATGATAATGAGCAGGTCGCCTTCATCATCGGGCATAATCAAGTCTGCCACACGCACCAGCCCGAATTCATCGCGGCGCAGATGATCAGGGATGACACTCGACTCGTCGGAGGCAACTTTTTGCAGGGCCACTTCCAGCTTGTCCAGTGGGCGGTTGCCGGGGATGAAATCGACCATGTACCAGTTGGTCAGGCCGGGCAGCCTCTGGCGGTAAATGGCGGGCATGATCCCTGCTTTGACCAGACTGGATTTGCCACTGCCGCTGGGTCCGACAATCGCTAGAAATCGAGAATAGGGACCATCGTCCTGCATACGGGCCAGCAGCTTGTCGCGGATGGCGTCGCGCCCAAAGAAATCCCTTTCATCGGCCAATGTAAATGCGTCAAGACCCTTATAGGGATTGTCCGGGGCTTCGAGATAGATATAGGTGTCAGGCGTATGTCCGTTGCCATCACGCGGCGTTTCGCCCTCAACGACGAGTTTCATCTGGCGTGCCTTAACGATTAGCTCGATGCGATTGCGCACATTAAGTTTTTTGTAGATATTGTTGAGGTAGCCCTTGACGGTGCTCAATGCCAGAAAGAGTTCGCGGGCAATCTCCGCGTTGGATTTACCCTCGACAATGAGCTTAATGACCTCTTGCTCGCGCCGGGTGAGCAGCATGACCATTTCATCCTGTTCGCTGTCCTTCGCAATAGGTGCAATCGCCTCACGAAATGCGCTGGCGAAGTCAGCAGCGGTGGGATACCGTTTAAGCGGGTCCTTCGCCGTCGCGGTTTGAATGACCTGATTGACGGCATCTATAATGTGTTCATCAAGATGATCGAGCAGCGGCACGGGGTCATTGAGGCTTTTGTAAATGACTTCGACCGGGTTGAGATTGAGATTGGGGAAACGGTGTTCGCCTTGGAGCATCTCGTAGAGAATGACACCGAGGCTGTAGACATCCGTTGGAGGACCAACAGTGTCGCCTCGAATTTGCTCCGGGGCAGAATAGTCCCATGTCCCGACAAACTCGCCGAGTTCTGTAATTCCACCAGCTTGCGCCAGATTCTTGGCAATATTGAAATCCGACAGGTAAGCGTTGCCGTCTTCGTCGAAGAGGATATTGGCGGGTTTGACATCACGATGAATGACCGCATGACGATGCGCTTTGGTCAGGGCGATACAAATCTGGTCGATGAGGCGGGCGGCATTGTGGACATCAAAGGGACCATCTTTGAGCGCATCTTTGAGGCTGCCGCCTTTCATGTACCACATGACGATATAGGCCCCATCATGATCACGCCAGTAGTGAATGACGGGGGTGATAAATGGTCCCTGCAAACTGGCGACGATGGTGGCTTCGCTCTCAAAGCGACGTATAAATTCAGGGCGGTTCACATGTTCGCTGTGAATTTGTTTGATGGCAACTTCGGCATTGAGTGGTGGCGGGGACGTGGCGCGGAAGACATCACCGAATAGACCGGAACCGACTTTCTCGTGAAGTACATACCCCTTGATGGTAGACATGCCTGTTTCTCCCTCTGCCTTTTGCTTTTATTATAAAGCGTCTTACGGTTTTCGGGAGAAAACCCCAACTTTTTACCACCCCATCTCACTCGCGTTTGCGGAGGGGATCGTTGAAGAAATAGGTCATCACAATCAGTGCACCACCGCTCATAAACAGGCCACCACCCACCAAAGTGACCAGAATCTTGATAACGCCCTCGTCGTCCATTGTCAGGCCGCTGAAGGTAATCAGAGCACCAAAGACACCCAGCACAATCGCCACCGGAATCGGGTCGATACGACGCAGGCGGTCCTCAACACTGGCGACGTCATAGCCACAGTTGGGGCACTTGAGGTCGCCCAGCAGAATGTGATGCCCACAGTTGGGGCAATGTTTTACGTCAGGAATATCCACTTCAGAAACGGGGCGTTTACCTGTCATGCAGCCTCTCCAAGTGTGCAAGTCCTAACCCGATAATAGCAGTCGCGCCGATATAGTCAAATTCTGCATTCAGCCAGCGCTCACGCAGCTCATCCAGCGTCATCAAGTGAACGCCAATCAGTTCGGCCTCGCCGGTGTCCTGATCGTGGGTTTTTTCCGCGTTCGTCGCCAGAAAGGCAAAGGCTTCGCCGCAGCCCCGGTTGCTGTCGATAAAGAAACGACCCATATATTGCCAGTTGGGAGCGGTGTAGCCGGTTTCCTCGCGGAGTTCACGTTTGGCATGTTCGAGGGCGTTGACTGGTGTATAGGGTTCGCCAATATCCCCGGCGGGCAGTTCGAACACCGCGCGGCCCGGCCCATGCCGGTACTGCTCCGTGAGAACGACCATGCCATCAGTGGTGACCGTAAACACAATACTGAACACAGCCAGATCAATGCGATACCAGTCATCCATCTCGACGCCGTTGGGCAGGCGGACATGTTCGCGCGTGACATGCACCCAGGGAGATGCATCCAGTTCAGACTGGCTTGACAGCACCTCCCAGGGGCGTTGGTACAATTCGGACATCAGCTCCAGCGGCTCCCGCGACGGCCACGCTGGGGATAATCATCATTGCCGCCGCGCCGCAGCATACGCCGCGCTTTTTGAATATCGGCTTCGTGTTTGAGCAGGACGGTAAGGGTGTTTTCGAGGATGCCTTCGTCGAGGTTATCGGCGTTGAGCATCACCAGCGCTTTGGCCCAATCGAGCGTCTCGGAAATGCTCGGATTTTTCTTGAGGTCCATCTGGCGCAGGCTTTGCACCAGTTCGACCGCCTGCTGGGCCAGCTTATCCTTGAGTTCGGGGACTTTGAGTTTGATGATGTCCAGTTCGGCCTGATAGCTGGGATAATCCACGAACAGATACAGGCAGCGACGTTTTAATGCCTCGGATAGTTCGCGGGTGTTGTTGCTGGTCAGCATCACAACTGGCACATGGCGGGCTTTGATCGTACCGATTTCGGGCACCGTCACCTGAAAATCGCTGAGCACCTCCAACAAGAAGGCTTCAAATTCGGCATCAGCCCGATCAATTTCGTCAATCAGCAGCACAACTGGTTTATCACTGGTAATCGCCTTTAGCAGCGGGCGAGGCAGCAGGAAGCGTTCGGAGAAGAACACGTCCTCTTCCTGAGCCAGACGGTCGGCGGCTTCGGTCAGCGTCTGGAAGTTGTTGAGAATGGACTGGAGCTTGTCGCGCAGCAGTTGGGTATAGAGCATCTGCTTGGCATATTCCCACTCATAAAGCGCTTTGCTTTCATCCAATCCTTCGTAGCACTGCAAACGGACCAACTCACGCCCGGTGGCGGCGGCCCAGGATTTGGCTAACTCAGTCTTACCAACCCCCGCCGGGCCTTCAATCAGGGCAGGCTTGCCGAGGTGTTCAGAGAGAAACGTCACCGTCGCAATATCATCGGTGGCGATATAATTCTGGCTGGCGAGGGCAGACTGTACAGCTTCAATCGTGTTAAACATATAACCATTACTCCGTGATCACATCATTAATCAAGGGGATAAACACCAGCGGGTGAACCCAGATTCCGCTAACTGCGATTTCAAAATGCAGGTGGGGACCTGTGCTCCGTCCGGTGCTTCCCACGCTTCCTATCACATCACCTTGTTCTATTCTATCACCAACTGTCACAATCAGGGACTCCGCATGGGCATATCCACTAAATATGCCCCAGCCATGATCGATCAATACATACTTGCCGCGAATGTCCATCTCGCCCACAAACACGACCACGCCGTCCGCAACCGCGATTATATCGGAGCCGGTTGGGGTGGGATAATCTATCCCGGTGTGTCGCAAGCTCTGGCGCATCCCGTTAAAATAGCGCCATGTGCCAAACGCGGATGAGACGTAGCGGTCGCTGGGCTGGATAAAGCCGCCGTTGCGCCAGAATTGATTACGCTGGAATCCCCCGATGAGTGCTTGCAGTACGGCGGTTTCTCTGGTGTTGACAGACTCTTCAAGCAGTGGGGTGAGAGTCGTTGGAAGTATGAGGTCCTGTCGCCCAAATTCGCCATGTGCCACCCGGATTCGCTCATCAATGCGCTCAATCGTGCCGTCGTTGTAGGTGACGATAATCGCCGTCTCATGAAATCCGATACGGGCGGTCATGGGTGCGGCAAGAATTCCAGCCCACTCTTGCAGGCCCTCTGGCAGCTCAGCATTAAATGTGCGGAAAAATCGGAAGCGGGTGGTGAAAAAGGTAGCTTCCACGTTGGCGATGCTGGCTCCGCTGACGCGAACGAGGCCGACCTGTCCCTGCCGAATCCAGTCAAAATCCTGGGTGACCGTCGCCGTGCCGCCTCTGGTTGAAGCGGCTGCGGCGGGTGTCAATAGCAATGAAATGAGTAGAAGCAACAGGGCAAGTCGGGTCATGAGTCAGTGGGAATGTCGTGGAAGTGGACGCTGGCGATGATATCGCGCAGGAAAGGCAGTCCTTCCAGCACGCGATCTACCGGCTTAACGCCCATGATAAAGGTATAATAACCGCCCTGTTCTTCCACCCCGGCAAAATATCCGGCGATGTCTTCACCCTCATCGCAGGTGACGGCGGAGAAAGTCGAACCACTTCCGAATGCATCACCAATCGGATATTCGGTCTCCTTAACAAGGCCGATGTTGCAGCCCCGGAACATGATGCCGCGCAGAATCTGGATGGCGCTGGACCACATATCGAGTTCTTCGCCAAAGGGATCAACGACTGCCGGGAAGCCCCACACAATCCAGATGGTTCCGGTCAGGTCGCCGGAAATCGGGCCTTCATAAACCGACATGGCGACATTGCCCGACGCAAATTGGCTGACGACCGGGACAAAGGCGTGAATTTCTTCCCAATTGTCGGGAATGGTAATGTCCAGCGGCGGCGGTTCACCCTGAAGAATCATGGCCGGATCAGGGACCGGCGTGTTAGTCGGTGGCGGCTGTGGGAAAATAGCCCCGTCGGGATGGGGGGTAATGGTCGGGCTTGGTCCGGGTGTAACGGTCAGGGTTGGAGTGGAAGTGTTGGCTTCGGTCGGGACTGTGGTTGGCCCCGCAGCGGCTTCGCTGGGCGTAAGCGATGGCCCGGCGGCGACAGCAGTGGCGTTTTCCAGATCAGCGAGACTCACCACCTCAATAAGCTGCGTATCGCCCGAAATATCGACCTGTGAACTAAGCACCCAGCCCGTTTGCGTGCCAATCATGACTTCGTAATACACATCGCTGAGGGCATCTGGTTCGGTGACGCGCAGGGCAGCAATCTCCTCGCCATTGAAGAGGCTGGTGACCGCTTCCCCATCGCGGCGCGGGGCATCCAGAACAGTGGCCCGTTCAACCTTTATCCGTGCGACGGGCGGTTCACCTGCGCCAGCCGGGGTAACCGATGGCATACGTTCGGGTGGGATATTCATCAGGGACGGGTCAAAGATCATAAGGCGGTTGATGTCGCCGCCTAATTCGACCTGTGTGGCGGCAATCCAACCCGTGCGGCTGCCCAGATTAATCTCATAATAAAAAACGCCGACGGAATCTTGAATGGAGCGGCTGAGCGCCACCCGTGAATCGCCTTCAAAGAGGTTGATGATGACGCTGGCGGCGCTGTCCGGCCTATCAAATACCGGAGCCTGACTGACAATGACGGTAATCTGGGGGACGGTTGGCGTGGCGGTCGGGTCGGGGTCGTCATCCCCGCTGCTGCGCTGACAGGCGGTCAGGGCCAGTATAAACATGATGCTTAAAAAGATTAGTTTTTTCAACACAGACTCCTTCAGGGCGACTTCACCCGCCCGTTATTCCATTCAGGTAGTGGTAACGCGCTTTTCCCCTCTGTCGCTGGCGCGACATCTCCCCATAAATGGGGAGAATTGGGATGGGACCGGAGTCGCCATCATCCTGCCCAAAATTTTCCCCCATTCATGGGGGAAATGTCTGAAGGACAAAGGGGGAAGTGCAGTATTGCCAACGACTCCAGACGATAAATCGCCATCATTCAAGCCGTGCCGACTATCTCCCCCGTTTGCGGCTGGGCGAGGGACACTTATGCCAAAGCCGCTGATCGCGCCAAACCATCATGGCGTGGTCAACGGCGGACACCACCGTGCTGTGTCCCTACGAATCGTCC
>JAKEEQ010000333.1 GCA_022616515.1 Chloroflexota bacterium
CATTTGTGGGCTGTAGCTGCGTCTTTTTCCACTCATGGTTCTTCTCCTGCACTCCACTATATCCTATAGTTTTTGTGTCCAGAAGTCCCACCGCACTACAGAGATCATTATCCAGCCAAGTATGGGGATCAGTAGAAGCAGCACATTGATAAGGGAAAATGGTGTCACAATAGACGCCAGTACATAAGCCGTCGTGGCGAAACTGCCATCTCCGCCGGAAATCCGCGACAACCAGTGGATAGTAGCCACATTCCCCAGAAACAACAGCGAAATCAATAACCCGCCGACGACCGGCCCGATACACAGGAGCGGAATGGTTAGCGAAGAGTCCGGAGTATCCACAAGCGAGGCGATCACCATGATCGGCAGAACGAAGACGATAATTGCGATGCCCACACCGCCCAGATAAATCCACGTCATAGCGCGGTTGAACGATGCCTGTGGATCGTTCATGATCTGCTGGAATAATTCCCTGGAGGGGTCGGATACTACTTGTTTCCAAGTCTCGCTCCATGTATAGGTTTGTGATTGTTCCGCCATCAGCAAATTTCCCGTTTATAGAATATAGATGGGAGGCTCGAATAAAGTAGCTCGGCAGATTGATTTGCACCCGTAACCGGATTAATTGACGCGATTGCTTGATTGGCCTCAAGATAAGCTGAGCCTATCTCGTCGGGGTAGGCTCAGCCAGATGTATCTTTACTGCGGTGCTTCCAGCGTCGAGTTTATATTGTCAAATACCGACTCAATACTTCCCGCGAGTGCAATGATGCAGCAGAAAACCAGACCACCAATGACAATTGCTGGCAAGAAGAATGTCAACACAGCCTGAAACCAGCCGTATTTGTAGACTGCCTTTAAAGCAATGACATTAAGGACCAATTGATAGATACCAATCGGGATGCTGATCAAAGCTCCCAGAATCGGAATGATACTGACCAGAGAGGAAATGATTGTCAGCGGAGATGTATACGTCGCATAAGCATAGTACATATCGGCAAAGTTTCCATCACCGCCTAAGATTTTGGCACACAAATGCTGGATGCCAACAGCGATATAACTTCCGATGATGAAGAGGACTCCAATAATCGGAATCATGATTACACCGCAAATCAGGCCACCGCCCATACCAGCGGCATCGCTGCTGCTGCCACCAAAGAAGAACAAACTGCCAGCTCCGAATATCGCCTGCGCCACCACACTCATCAAACCGATGATAAGCCCTACGACAAAAATCCACGTCATGGCGCGGTTGGTGTTGGCATTCGGGTCGGCAATCAACTCTTGAAATGTTTCGGGCGACGGCTCGGTTACTGCCTTTTGCCACGCTTCCTGCCATTCATACATCCGTCCATATTGCTGCTCGTAAGTATATTTTTTCTGATAGGGATCATCCGGTGGGGGAAACTGCTGTCCATATGACATTTTAAATACTCCAATTTTATGCACACGAATAACACTTTAAGCGTACACAGATATGCCAAACTACACAAATTATGTGATACAATCCCCGCCAGAAGAAAGGCAGGCATTATGGTTAAATTATTACATTTCGCAGATGTCCATATTGGCAATGAAAATTACGGCAGGACCGATCCGAACACCGGGCTGTCAACGCGCGTCATGGACTTCTTGCATCGTATGGATGAAATGAACGCTTTTGCGATTGATAATGATGTCGATCTGGCAATTTTCGCCGGGGATGCCTTCAAAAATCGCACGCCAAACCCGACCTTCCAGCGCGAATTTGCGTGGCGCATTCAGGACCTTGCCGATCACTGCCCGGTTGTACTGCTGGTGGGTAATCACGACCTGCCTGTCAACATCCGAAAGGCATCCAGCATCGAAATTTACGAGACACTGAACGTGCGCAATGTCGTCGTCGGGCGTGAGAATACCCTGCATCAAATCGAGACAAAGGCCGGACCTATTCAGGTGGCAACCGTGCCATATCCGGTTCGCGCCCGGCTCATCGAAGAAGAAATGAACGACGTCAACTGGAAAACGATCAAAGACCTTGATGAAAAATTGCAACTATACCTGCAATACATTATCCAGGACCTTGCCCGCGAAGCTGATCAATCGGATGCGCCGCGTATCTTCACCGGGCATTTTACCGTGATGGGTGCGGTCACGGGCAGTGAACGCTCGGTAATGCTCGGTAATGATGTGGCAGTGATGCTGTCCGCCCTGACCGATCCGATCTGGGATTATGTAGCGCTCGGCCACATCCACAAACACCAGAATCTCACCGCCGGACATGAAGGTGTTCCGCCCGTTGTTTACAGCGGCAGCATTGAGCGCATCGACTTTGGTGAAGAGGGTGATCCAAAAGGATTCGTGTGGGCAGAAGTTGAGCGTGGCTCGTGCCAGTGGGAATTCATCCAGTTAGAAGCACGACCATTTCTGACGCTGCGGGTCGATGCCCGCAAAACGAGCAATCCAACCAAAGTGGTGCTTGACGAGATTCACCGCCACAATGTTGAGGATACAGTGGTGCGAGTCCTCATCCAGACCGATGCCGAATCCGACCCACTCTTGCAAGTGAACCTCGTTGAACGCGAACTTTATAAGTTGGGAGCCAGTGTGGTGGCGGCTGTCCACCGGAATATCGACCGTCCGGCCAGAATGCGTCTTGGCGCACGACCGGAAGGGCTGACTCCGCTACAACTGCTGGAAAAATATTTTGAGGCACGTGAACTGCCCGCCGACAGTATTGAGATTTTGCTGAAACACGCCCAGCATATCTTCGACATTAATCAAGGCCAGTAGAACCTTACAGGGGTTGCAGGTAGCTGGCCTCCAGCCGTTTTTGACCAACTTCTTTGAACAGCACTTCAACCTCTTCAATGTCGCGCCGCATGTGGGTTTTGACCACAATACCCTCGCCAAATGCCTGATGGGTCACCTGCTGGCCGATTTTGAAGGTCGTCTTTTGTTTCTTTTGCCTGGTCGGAAATTGCAGAATTTTCTCGTCATATGGAGACCACGTGGTTTCCTGCTTGTAGGTAAACGCCGATGACTGCTCTTTGTACCCCAATGAGCCATTCACGGTTTCCGGCGGCAGGTAGTCAATAAAATGGGACGGGTCAGTGACATCATACTGCCCGAACTGCATCCGGCGGAAGGCGTACATCAAATACAGGCGGTCTTTAGCACGGGTAATCCCCACATACATCAAGCGTCGTTCTTCAGCCATTTGGTCGGGATCTTCCTGCGAACGCCAGTGGGGCAGCGTACCTTCTTCCATGCCGATAATGAATACAACAGGGAACTCCAGCCCTTTTGCCGCATGCAGCGTCAACAGTGTCGGCGCTTCGGTCGTATTGCCGGTGAGCGTATCGACATCTGCTACCAGCGACACTTTTTCCAGAAACTGCCCAAGCGTAATATCCCGGTCTTCATCGGCAACACGCCGTAGTTCCGCAATGTTTTCCTGGCGATCCTGGCCCACCGGCGAGTTATCCGACTGCAACATGGCCCAATAGCCGGTTTCGTCCAGCACGGCATCCAAAATATCAAGCGGTTTCTTATCTTGATATTCCACAAGGTGAATAACCATCTCGGCAAAGGATGTTAGTGCGGATTTGGCCCGCCCACTGATAGGAACATCTTTATCGCCCTGATACAGTTTCTGTAATGCTTCCCAGGCTCCCCCGCTCAGTCCATCCACCCAATCATCAAATTGCTGGATTGTCTTCGCGCCAATGCCGCGCGGTGGCACATTGATGATTCGTCCCATGCTGACCCGGTCATT
This sequence comes from Chloroflexota bacterium, assembly GCA_022616515.1. Taxonomy (GTDB): domain Bacteria; phylum Chloroflexota; class Anaerolineae; order Aggregatilineales; family J027; genus JAKEEQ01. The sequence continues at coordinate 3,758 of JAKEEQ010000333.1, forward strand.
GGGATTGTAGATGACGCGCAGGAACGCCAGTACATCCTTAATTTCCTTACGTTCGTAGAAGCGTGTCGCCCCGACCAGCAAATAAGGCATACCTTTCTGGATGAAACTTTCTTCAAGGGCACGCGACTGCGCATTCATGCGATACATCACCGCAAATTCATCTTCGGCATACAAGCCTTTATTGCACAGTTCGCGGATCGTATTCACCACAAAATCAGCCTCATCACGCTCATCGTAGGCTTCATAGACGATGATTTTTTCGCCATCTTTGCGCTGGCTGAAGAGATTACGCGGAATGTGATCGAGGTTGTGTTGGATAATCGCATTTGCCGCGTCCAGAATGTACTGGTGTGAGCGGTAATTTTCTTCTAGAAGTACTGTCAATGGCTCGAAGTCTTTCTGGAAACGCTTTACATTACGGTAATCCGCCCCACGAAAGGCATAGATGCTCTGGTCCGGATCACCCACAACAAACACATGCTTGCGGTCTCCAGCCAGCAGACGCACCAATTCGTACTGCACTGTGTTGGTATCCTGAAATTCATCGACTAGAACATGCACAAAGTGTCGCTGGTAGCGGGCCAGAACGTCCGGGTTTTGCTGGAACAACCGCACGACATTCACCAGCAAATCATCAAAGTCCATCGCGTTGTTGCCTACTAATGTCTGCTGGTACTTTTCATACACGCGCTGGTGGACCTGATCGGGATAGGTACGGACCGGGAATTCTTGAGGACCCAGCATTTCATTTTTTGCCGACGAAATGGCACTGAGTACGTCATAGGGGCTGAATTTTTTGGGGTCCTGTCCCATTGCGACAATAATCTGCTTGACCAGTGCCCGCTGATCACCGGAGTCATAAATGGTGAATGATGGAGTGTAGGGAGTGAAACGAGCTTCGCGCCGCAGTATCCGTGCGCAAATGCTGTGGAACGTGCCCAGCGTCAAGCGGCTGTCGGACTGCCCCAATAAATGCTCAACCCGCTCTTCCATCTCACGGGCAGCCTTGTTAGTAAAAGTCACCGCCAGAATCCCGGCAGCCGGGACTTTATAATGATCTATGAGATAGGCGATACGATAGGTAAGCACACGAGTCTTGCCACTGCCTGGCCCGGCGATAACCAGCACCGGCCCTTCAGGCGCAGTGACCGCCTTCTTTTGCGCGTCATTCAACGACTCAAGCATGCTATACTAACTCCCTATTGACTGAACAGGTATATATTCATTGTACCGTCAGGAAAACGGATTGACGAGGTGTGATTGATGCAAAACCGGCGTCCCCTGATCTTAGCGTCGCAATCTCCGCGCCGCCGCGAACTCATGACCATAGCAGGCTATACATTCAACACCATAACCGCTGATATTGATGAAACGCCGCTACCCGATGAAGCGCCCGGTGATTACACGCTGCGCATGGGCAGGATGAAAGCACTGGCGGTGAACAATCATGTGCCCTACAATGCCCTTATCATCACGTCGGATACAACGGTAGCCTATGGTGATGAACTGCTTGGCAAACCAGGCGACAGCGCCGAGGCAATGGCGACTCTCCAAAAACTTCGCGGCAAACAGCATCAGGTTTATTCTTCCATCACCATTCTAGCTAAAGCGACGGGTGAAATTGTACAGGATCTTGCGATCACAAATTTACAGATGCGCGATTACACCGATGAAGAAATTCAGGACTACATTGATAGTGGCGATCCCTTTGACAAAGCCGGGAGTTATGCCATCCAACACAAAGATTTTAGCCCGGTGGCACGGCTTGAGGGCTGCTACGCCAACGTCATGGGTCTACCGCTGTGCCATTTAACGCGCACGCTGCGCAAATTCGGAATTGAGTCGACTCATGATGTCCCGCTGGCCTGTCAAAATGCTAATGACATCGTTTGCCCCGTTTTCGATGAAATTTTGCGTAAATAAAAACTCCCCTTCGGTCAAAGAGGAGCTTGTTTTTAACAATGGCCGTTGCAGTTAGGGCAAACGCTCTAACAAAATAGCATCAACATTGTCAGCGGAAGCACCTTCACCGACAATAATCCAGGTGTAGTAACCACCCAGCGTCAGTTCAAAGCTGTCAATGCTGTAGAATGAGCCAACACCGGTTTCCTCAACGTTGAAGGTGCGTGTATTGGCCTCCATGTTGATGTTGGGTGATCCCTGCCCATAGGCGAGCGAGCCAGCCAGTAGACCGCCATTTGCCGCATTCTTGAACGAAACAAATTGAACGCCTTCAACGGCATTGATGAAACGAACCCGTGCCTGTCCACCCGGTATCAGTTCAAGGTTATCGGCATAACTGTTGACTCGGAACTCTTCACCACTGCCCAACGCAACAATCGTAAAGGCAAGGTCGTTGCCTTCAACATGTAGATTATCGCTCCAGATGGGGTTAACCTGTTCAATATCAGCCCCTGCCGGGAACAATCGCAAATTGTAGTTACCCGGATCAACCTGAATGTAGTCAGTTGCATCCTGATAGGCGAAGTTATTCAGAATTTGAGTATCATCCAGATAAACATCAATGTTACCAGCATCACGCGCAGCATGTACCACGCGAATAACCCCCACCTGATTCAAACCTTCATTGAACCACACCCAGCGCTGTTGACCTTCGTCGTCATCATACACAACAAGTGTTGCCAGATTGCCGGATGGTGCATTCACTTCTGCACGACCGACCTGAACCGTTGGGTCATCGGCATCGACCAGTTGCAAAGCGTACTGTCCGCCGGGGATTTCATTGCTGACAATAGAACCCAGCGGCGCTTGATCGACCAGCAAAACGTCATTTGGGCCTTTCACAGCAAACTCAGGCAGGCTGGTGCTCAAATTCAAGACCTGAAGACGCGCCGTATTCACCGCTACTGGATTAACGTTGTCGGAGAAGATGTTGAATGTCACATCACCCGGCGAACCGCTGGCGATTATAAACAAACTCTGATCTTCTTCTATATCCAACTGTAACTCACCAACGGGGTCTGTGCTGCCGAGTTCTTCACCCTGGTTGTGGAAGACAAAATTGTAACTGCCCGGCTGGACCACATATTCATTGGTTGCCTGACCGAAATCCACATTCTGATAGGCAGGAACCGGGTCTTCATTGACATAAACCGAGTAAACCGGGTCCTGACCAGCTTCCGCCTGAACCAGATTCATGAAGCGGAAACGATTAAACCCTGAAACTCGATACGGGCGTCCGACCCATGTAATCAAACGAGCGTCGTTGGGATTGTTTCCTACAATGACATAGTCATAGTAACGTCCCGGTGACAGCACCACATCAAAGCTGGCTTCACCAAGACCCACCGTGTAGCTTCCCGCCCGAATCGTGATTTCGTCGGTTGCGCCTGTGTAGTCGAGCGATCCGTAGCTTTCGCCACCAAACGTGGCATCAAGGCCACTGCTGCCGGGAATACCGTTCACAATCTGGAAACGAACATCGCCGCGAACCATTGGAGTATTGTCATCATCGGTAATAACAATTGCGGGATCCGGCACCGTTCCGGTCATCATAATGGTTTTGCGGGTGGCAGGCTCAAGCGTAAACGTTGCTCGAGTAATTTCTGCGCCGCCGTTTTCAGCACGGAAGATCACCGTATGTTCGCCACTGTTAAAGGAAAAATAGCCGACAAGATCAAGAAGCCTATTTGCGACAAATACGCTATCGACCTGTACTTGCAGCGGAACTCCTGTGGTCGTAGCATTGCCGAAGCGTACAAGTCCTACCCCCACTTGCTCCCTGGGGCTTGCTTCAGTGTGTGGTGTCATGCCTACAAAAAATGCTGCCACCAACGAAAGCAACAACATTAAACTCACATGCTTCTTCACGAATGCATCTCCTTGATGTGATTATTGTGAAAGTGCGGTGAGCAAATCCCACCCAATTGAGTATTATAAAGGTTCACAGAAAATGTTGCCATGTATGTCCAGGCGGGTACAATAGGGCCATGACGTGAAGGGATGATGCGTGACGGAAAGGCGTTCCAGAAAACAGAACGCAGCAACGATGCAGTTGGCTGAACAGCATATCATCCACAAGGGTGACCCGCGCTGGGCCGCCATTGATCAGGCGGCATGGGCCTCTAAGAATATCTACAACGCGGCATTGTACAAAGCGCGGCAAGCCTATTGTAATGGCGAGGGGTATCCGGGCTTCAAGGTGCTGGAAGCACAATTTAAGCAGCATCACCTGCTGCCCGATCAACAACTGCCTGCCAAAGTCGTCCAGCAAGTCCTCATGCAACTTGATAATGACTGGCAATCCTATTTTGCCGCGCTCAAGGCATGGCAGGCTAATTCAGCGGCAGTTGACGGCAAACCACAACCGCCAAAATACAAGAACAAGGCACGGGGCCGCAACCAACTGGTGTATACCGATCAAGCCGTCAGCAAAATCGCCTTCAAAAAACGGGGGGTGATTGCACCATCCCAATTGCCCATCGAAATCTACACCCAGCAACGTTCATTTGACCAGGTTCGTATTCTCCCACGTAGGACGCACTATGTTGTCGAGGTCGTGTACACGGTTGACATTGAACCCGACGACCATCTTGATCCTGAGCGGGTAGCAGTCATCGACATTGGGGTAGATAATTTGGCGACTGTAGCTTTCAACCAGCCGGACTTCGCACCGCTTCTGGTTAACGGCAGACCGCTGAAGAGTATCAACCACACCTACAACAAAGAGTGTGCCGGGCTCCAGAGTCAGCTTGAGGACAACCGCCACACTTCCCACCAGCTAGACCGTCTGACCGATAAACGCAACCGTCGTATCGAGGCGTATCTTCATCTCGCCAGTCGTCGCATCATTGATGTGCTGCGGATATTTGGCTTTGGGACCCTCGTGATCGGTAAAAACGACGGCTGGAAACAGGGGGTCAATCTTGGTAAACGCACCAACCAGAACTTCGTCCAGATTCCTCATACCCGTTTTATCCAGATGTTGACTTACAAAGCGCAATTGGTGGGTATCAAGGTTATCGTGACCGAGGAAAGCTACACCAGCAAATGCAGTTTTCTTGACCTTGAACCCGTCAGTAAACAGGATACCTATGCGGGCAAGCGCATCAAACGCTGGCTATTTCAGGCCAGTGATGGACGTGAGATTCATGCCGATGTGAATGGTGCGTTCAATATCATGCGAAAAGTAATCCCGGACGCTGTGGTAGCGCGGGGGATAGCGGCTGCCGTAGTTCAGCCCATGCGGGTCACCCCTGCATAAACGAATAGTCATGTTTGTACATCTAATTTGAGACTATAATAGCGCGATGCAAATTTATTGTAAAATCATCTCAAGGATTTTCAGCAATTTCCAAAAAAGAGTTTTTGCGCGTTGTCTTCACCATAATGGTTGTGCGCACGGTCGTCAACCTGCCACGTCGTTTTGCGTTTCCCTTTATTCCAGAGATTAGTCGCCAACTAAACGTCTCATTAACGAGTGTGCAGGGCGTTATCGCCACCCAATCCGGGGCAGGCATCATCGCGCCTGTGTTTACACCGCTTTCCGATAGAAGAGGGCGCAAGCAAACGATGCTGCTGGCTGTGGGAATGCTGGCAGTTGGCGGTCTTGCCGGAGCGATTTTTCCACGTTTCGCCGCATTTTACATGGTAATGGTCTTCCTCGGCATTGCCAATATCATCTACGGCACGGCAGCCCATGCTTACATCGGTGACCGCATTTCTTATAACCGGCGTGGAGCAGCAATTGGCATTGTCGAGTTGGGCTGGTCGCTGTCTCTCGTAATCAGTGCCCCGCTTGCCGGAATTTTATTGGATTTATCCGGGTTGAGCGCAATTTTCGCGAGTATTGCGGTGCTGGCAGCAGTCTCCTTTGTAGGCATATGGTTGACCCTCCCCGGCGATAAACCCACCAAAGCCCCTGTCAAAAGACAATCGCTGGATTTTTCTAAGTGGCGAATTCTCAGGAGAAATCCGGCTGCGGTCGCTGCGCTTATTTATGCCATAGCCCTATCCAGCGGTGCAGAAATCATGTTGATCGTCTACGGGGCGTGGATGGAAACCTCCTTTGAAATCGTATTGACGACGTTGGGGCTGGTCACGATTGTGATTGCGTTGGCCGAAGTCGTCGGAGAAGTGACGGTTATCGGCCTATCTGATCGCATCGGAAAGAAGCGCCTGACGGTCTACAGCGCCATTTTAGCCTCTATTTGTTATTTTTTGTTACCGTTCATTGGCATCAATTTGCTGATTGCTCTCGCCATGATATTCGTGCTCTATATCGGCGTCGAGAGCGCGATTGTAACCTCATTTCCACTATTCACGGAGGTCTTGCCGGAAGCCCGTGCATTAATGATTACGTCGATATGGAGCGCACATGCCGTCGGGCGATTTGTGGGAGCAGGATTGGGCGGTGTTATTTATGCTCAGGCGACGGCTGGCTTCACCGCCGCCATGATGGTCTCGGCTGGACTTACGGTCCTGGCCGCTTTTATGTTGTGGCGTTTTGTTCCAGACTACGATTGAGTGCCTGCCACGCCTCGTAGCCACCCTCCATTTGCACAACATTCGTAATGCCGTGCTTCAGCAACATACTTGCCGCGACAATGGAGCGAATACCTGTCTGGCAGTAAATCGCAATGGGCAAGTCGTCCGGCAAATTTTGAAGGTGATCGTCCAGCAAGCCGTACATGGCATGATATGCACCGGGAATGTGTCCGTCTTTAAATTCAGTGGCAGACCGTACATCGAGCACAAAATAGATGTCCAGACCTTTTTCAAGTTCAGATGCAGAGATCATGGTGACATATTCAATCTGGCCCATCACTGTAGCGTACTCGAAGACATCGGCGGTCCAGTAGCCTGCCAGACTGTCTGCCCCAATAGCCCGCAATTCGTGCAGAATATAATCAAGTTGTTCCTCGTGGGCAATGAAGTAAAATGGCTCACTGTAGTTGATGAGCCAACCGGCATATGTATTGAACTTGCGGCTGGTGGATGGAGCATTGAGTGTACCGGGGATATGTCCGTAAGCATATTCGTGCCCGCTGCGGGTATCAATTACCAGATGCCCTGCATCCAGAATATCGTCCAATTGTCTAAATTCCAGTGGTTGGGGGGGCACAACATCTCGCAGCAGGGTAGGGCCTTCTTTGTTGACTTTCTTCATATGTCCGAAGTAAGCGGGAGGTTCCGGTTGATCAATCAGCAACCAGTCCGCGAATACTGCCTTGTCTGTAAATTGCAGCGCCGGATTGGTCAGTTTTTCGAAACCTATGGTGCTGAATGGCATCGAACTCATCGACTTTCCACAGGCACTCCCGGCTCCATGTCCCGGCCAAACTTGCACATAGTCGGGCAAGTCTTTGAGATGCTGCAAGCTGTCAAAGAGTCGTCTGGCAAGTTGCCCTGCGCTGTGCGTGATTCCTGCTGCGGTCTCCAGCAAATCGGGACGGCCCACTGCCCCCACAAACAAACAGTCGCCCGTAAATATCCCAACGGGCGTACCAGAATTTGCGGTATTCGCCATAAGTAGACAGACATGTTCTGGCGTATGTCCGGGAGTGGCTATAACCTCAATCTTCACATTGCCAAGCTGCCACGTATCCCCATCTTTGAGCAGCACAGTGTTCGGGTCGGTAAACTGGTACTTCCAGTCATCACCGCCTGTGTCACTCAAATACATCACAGCGCCTGTGGCAGCCGCCAATTCGCGAGTTCCGCTCAAGTAATCAGCATGGATATGGGTCTCGGCCACCTGTGTGATCTTCAAGCCTTCATCTTCGGCGGCAGCTAGATAGGGGGTAACGTCGCGGGCTGGATCGATAATCAGTGCTTCTCCGATTTCCTGACAGCCGATGAGATACGACGCCTGCGCCAGACCAGGATCATAGAAAAACTTCAGTAACATTGGACTTTCCTGTTCTCTGCTTATTCTCATTATATGCAAGAATCAAAAAGGCGAGCCAATGGTAAGCTCGCCTCGTGAATACGAACAGGGTTAACTTACCCTTTAACACCACCCACCGTCAAACCGGAGACAATCCAGCGTTGGAACACATAAAAGAGTGTGATCACGGGGATAGCCATCAGAATAGACATCGCAGCAAATTCCGTGTAATCGGGTTCGGCTTGCGTGGTGCCACCACCGGCAATACCCCGCAGGGCCATCGCCAGTGTTGTGCGCTCAACATCACCCGCTGTGAGGAACTGCACCGCCAGAATAAATTCCGTCCACCCCGTCATAAATCCGAACAGTGTCGTAATGGCAAGGGCTGGCAATGAAAGAGGCAGGATAATGCGGATGAAGGTGCTTACAAGCGTCGCACCATCGACCAGTGCCGCTTCTTCCAATTCTTTTGGAATAGTGTCGAAGTAGCCCTTCAGATTCCAGATGGCAAATGGAAGCGCACCGGAGCTATAGGCGATCATCAGTCCGAACAATGTAATCTTCATCGTTTCGGTCACATTCCCATCGTTGCTGGACCGTACGGCGAATTCTTTTTCGAGACGGTCAAACTCTTTCTCATCATCAGGAAGTTTAGTAATCAACGCCATAAAGTTGTCTTCGGCGATGTCAATGCTCTCCACTGAGGTGATCTCAAGCTGGCGCATGTAATCCGCCGCCTGTGCCCGCATCAGATCGAGCAGCTCACTGCGGAAATTTTCATTATTGAGTAGATTCAGACGGTTGGTCGTACCGATGTAATCCGCCGAATCCCGTTGGATGTCGCGCATACCTCGACGGAATACGGTCAGAGTCGTGGCATCGCTGAGCGCAGCATCCAATTCGTCAATCGCCACTTCTTCTCCGTTGATTGTACGCAAGCGATCTCCAACACGCAGGCCAGCCTCATAGGTCGGTGATTCTGCATCAACCCTCGTCACCACAATCTCATCACCTATTTCAATGAACGTGGCATCTGTGAGGATCGTGGAACCATTCGCCACGGCAATGATTTCCTCGTAACCTGTGGTACGAACTTCGTCGCGGCGCTCATCTTTCCACCTTATCTGTTCACGTCGCGTTAGATTGTCTGGCGGGTCAAGGCTGACATCCACTCGCTGCAACTCATTGGTGAGCAGCGTCAGATTGGTCAGATTTTCAGTGCGATCTGCCCGGAAATCTTCCAGTCCTTCATCTTGTAGAGCGTCAAGACTTGCCTCTAACTCGACACGTTCTTGATAAGGCTCTAGCTCTTCGAGAATTTCTTCTTCACTGCGGAACGCAAGGCGGATGTCATACAGTAGGCCACCGTTTTCGAGGCCCGCATCCTGAGTTGGGCTTTCGTAGCGGGCATCAAACCAACTGTAGGCAACAATCGCTGTGATAACCAGACAGAGTATTAGCGTAGCTGACCTTATTCGGTCACGCCGAGCAAGGCTGCCCACAGGCAAAGTTGACCAGGGTTCGCCGTATCCCCGGAGACGCCGGGTGTAAATAAACCAGACACCCCCGGTCAAAATTAGTGCTACAATATAGGTCAGTCCCGTATATGGCAGCAATCGAAGGTAGGCTTCGTTTCGTGCGTCAATGTACGGCTGTTTTAATGCTTCAAGCTCAGCCTCTTTTAATTCCAGAAGTTCTTCGGTTTCTGCAAGTTCTGCTTCCGCCTCTTCAACTCGCAAGGCTTGTTGGTCTACTTCGGCCACAAGCCCCGCAATCACAATCGCACGAATATCATCCGTGTCGTACACCGCGCCTATTACCACCGTATCATGTCCGGTTATCGCGCCATGGATACTGGAGGCAAAGAGACTTGCCTCACTGAAGAGATCATATGCTCCCGGAAATTGCTCTTCGATCTGATCAAAACCCTCACGAGCACGGTCAACTTGGCCTTCAGTGTCCTGTAAGCGTCGCTCCTGGCGGATGATATTATCCTCACCCCTCGGAATATTTGTTTTTAAGTCTGAAATCTCTTCTTCGAGACCTGTTATTTCGGGACTGCGCAGCGGATCGCGAATTGCTTCATTGTAAGCGTCGCTCTGAGAAAACAGCAGTAACCACCCTATCCACATCAAACCGAAGACCATCACCAACGTGATGACAAAAGGAATAAAACGTAAACTGCCATCTTCAAATAGCGGTCGCCTGAATAGAGGCTTGACAGCAGACTGCAATCCAAATGCCACCAGCGCCGTAAGTGCTCCATAAAAAATCGCTGGAGCCAGTGCGCTAAACACAACATGAATCCGCAGTAAACTGAATATCGCAATCAGAGGCACGATGGTCCCGGTGGCAGGCATCATCAGCAGTACGATAAAACCTAGCATACCTGCCTGTCGCCCAATGAATTTAAAGCGAGAGAAAGCATACGCCGCACTTGCCCCCAGCCCCACCGATAACATAGCCGTGCCGAGCGCCACAAACAAACTGTTGGATAACAGGCGAGTGAAATAAATCTCGTTGGTGGCAGATGACAGTGTTGCAAAAGGCTCGAACACCAGATCGTTAAAGGCATTAAATGACACACTATCTGGATTAGGAATGATGTTTAGTTCGCTATATTGGGGCAAGCCGCGTTCATCTGTTGCCAGTGTCACAATCCATAGGATGGGAAAGATGGTGGTAAGCCCGATGAAGATGAGTATGATCTGCAATATGATTTGCCGGACGGTTAATCGTAGATATTTGTTGAATTTTGTTTGCTGCGTCACATTGCTAAGATTCATAGTATGCCTCCGTCGCGCCAGTGATGTAGTTATTGACTATGGTGATCACAAAGAGAATGGCGAACACCACCAGCGAAAAGGCTGCTGCCATGCCATAGCGCCCACTCAACGCTGTTTCATTGAGCAGGTTATACGACTGGGTGACGAGAATTTCCGTCTTCCGTGACGGGCCACCTCCGGTAATGAAGAAGATCACATTGAAGGCGTTAAAGGTCCAGATGGTACCGAGCATAATCGCCGGAACCATCGCGGGTCGCAGCAGTGGCACCGTAATTGCCCGGAACTGCCGCCAGGGGTTTGCGCCGTCAACATCCGCTGCCTCATACAGTTCCTTCGGAATACTTTGCAGCGCACCAGTGGCAACAATCATCATAAAAGGCCAGCCGAACCAGATATTTGCCAGCAGAAGCGCATAAAATGCCATTGGCAGGATTTCAAATATATCGAGAGGCCATTCAATACCCGGAATATCTATCGGGGGTGTTTCTGTAACGAGCCAGCGGGTGTCAGTTGGGAAACCAGTTCCAAATTCTTGATTTATTTCCGCAAGCGCGAGATTTATTGCACCAAAACGCTGATTAAAGGCATTGCGCCAGACCAGTGCCGCAATATACTGCGGTGTTGCCCAGGCAAGTACAAAAAGCGCCCGGTAAAAACGTCTGAATAACAATCCGTGACTATTCAAGAGCATGGCAACCGCCACCCCAATGGTCACGTGGATAAACACATTGATAAATGTCCAGAAAATATTGAAAGCAAAAATCCGGAAGAAGTCATAATTTGAGATTGGGATTTCATTGCTCAAAATCTGCACAAAGTTATCAATGCCGACAATATCTGGTGAGTTTTGTGGCGTGAAATGGCGTTCGTCATAGTTTGTTCCAGACATCCACACCTGATAGGCTTGTGGATAGACGGTGACGAATGCCATAACCAGAACCGAGGGCAAAATAAATAGCCACGGAATGCGGCTATCCTTGATGGCTTTTCGAAGAGCACTGCCGGGCGCAGTTTCCCTCGACCCGAGAGTGCTCTGGGCTTCAGTAATAGTAGCCATAATACTGTTCCTTTAAAGCATGTACAGGAATTCTGAACTTTTTTTACCTAATTTTTGTAGATAGTGTGCTCATTTTAGCGTACATATCTTAGTTGTTGCCACGAGTTCATTGTTTAAATTGTTCAAATTAGTATTTTTAACATCAATTCTATGGCGAATGTGTTATCTTTACAGATGTGAGTGAAGGGACAACTGTGTTGGAATTAAAGGTTTATGAAAGCGTCAGTGTTTTCGACGAACTAGAGTCTGAATGGAATAAATTACTTGCAGAATCCGAAAGTAATCGGATCTTCTTGACCTGGGAATGGCAATCCACATGGTGGGATGTGTACCAGCCGGGTCAGTTATTTATCATTACCGTGCGCTCCCATGAGGGGGTTCTCATCGGGATTGCTCCCTGGTTTATTGACTCTCAGGGTATTGTGAAGATCATCGGGTGCGAGGATGTGACAGACTATCTTGACCTCATTGCCCATCGCGATTGCTCACCGCCTGTGTATGAAACTATCGCCCGTTACCTCAAAGATCATCGGCACGAACTCAATCTCTGTAATATTCCAGAAAATTCTCCAACACTTGAGTACTTTCCCGAATTCTTGAATCATCACGGGTTCGATGTAGAAGTAGAGCAGCAAGAAGTATGTCCTGTGATTGAGTTACCCGACTCATTTGAGGAATATCTTGCCAGTTTGGATAAAAAACAACGCCATGAGGTGCGCCGCAAGATTCGCCGCGCTGGCGATGCGGAGTGGTACATCGTCGGGCCAGAACACGATCTAGATCGAGAAACCGAAATCTTTCTCAGGTTGATGCGTTCGGCGGCGCGGGAAAAAGCGGAATTTCTGGAAGATGAGCAGAATCTAGAGTTTTTCCGGCGCATTATCAGGCTGTTCAAGGAGCGTGGCTGGCTGCAATTATCTATCCTCAATATCTCGGATGAACCTGCGGCAGCTTATTTGAATTTCGATTATGACAACGAAATCCTTGTCTATAACTCCGGGCTAGACCTTGACGCTGGCCGCGGCCTGAGTCCCGGTATTGTCCTGTTGGCGCGATTGATCGAAGATGCCATTAAACGCGGTCGTGAGCGTTTCGATTTACTGCGCGGCAACGAGGAATATAAATATCGCATGGGTGGTAAAGATACAGAAATCTTTAATTTGAGAGCACACTGAGCATGGACGAGTGCATCTCCACGAACTGTGAGATTAAATCGGTATTACCGGCGCTAAAACGAATTGCGCTGTTGAGCGTTCACACCTCGCCTCTAGCACCGTTGGGAGGGCGCAAAACGGGTGGAATGAATGTTATGGTGCGTCTCATTTCCGAAGCACTTGGTGCGAGAAGCATTAAGGTTGATATTTTCACGCGAGAAGATGACCCGTGCACTATCGGCCAGATTGAGCCAATCAGCAAAAATGCGCGAGTCATTTATCTGCCTGCCGGACCACCCAAACATCTTGAGCCAGACGACATTTATCGCTATGTGCCCCAATTTTCTCGCGATGTCCTGAAATTCGCTGAAAAACATCATTTGAAGTACGACATCATCTACAGCCACTATTGGATTAGTGGAGCAGTTGCTTTGACGCTCCGGGAAGCGTGGCAGGTCCCCATCGTTCAAATGTTCCATACCCTGGGTCACATGAAACGCCGTATTGCAAACACGCGCGAGGATCAATCCAACCAGACGCTGATTCCGCCACCATCGGATCAGCGCGTAACCGTCGAGACACAGGTGATGAACGAGGCGGACTGCCTCATCGCCGCCACCCATGCCGAGCGTGTGCAGATGCTCATGCTCTACCGGGCCGACCGCCGCCGGATTGAGATTTTACCTCCCGGTGTAAACCTGACGCAGTTCAGGCCGATGGATGCGAACAAAGCGAAACAACACATCGGCATCGCTCCACAGCAAAAACTGTTGATTTGGGTTGGCAGGGTCGAACCTCTCAAGGGGGTCGATCTGATTGTTAAGGCACTGGCAATCCTGAAGAATGCCACCCCGGAGACAATCAAGGATGTGGTCATTCATGTCATCGGCGGCGACCCTGATGCCAGTAGCCCCGATAATGAGGAAATGAAACATCTTCAAATGTTATGTGCCGAGCTTGGCCTCAGTGACCTGATTAGATTCGTGGGCGCGAAAAGCCAGGATGAGCTGGTCTATCATTATAACGCGGCGGAAGCACTGATAATGCCCTCTGACTACGAGAGTTTTGGTATGGTGGCGCTTGAAGCAATGGCGTGTGGAACGCCGGTCATTGCATCTGAAGTCGGTGGGTTGGCCTTCCTTATCAAAGATGGCATAACGGGCTTTCACGTCCCAACTCGCGAACCAGCCGCCCTTGCCGAGCGTATCTATACGCTGCTGTGTGACCCCCACAGACGTCACGATATGGGTCTGGCAGCACAGGAAGCGGCCAGTGGCTACAGTTGGCATCAAATCGCCAAACAACTCGTGGAGATTTTCAGCGATGTACTGCTGCAAAAACACTCCTGGCAGCAGCATGTCTCCTGACTTGCCCACTTTTGTAATTTTTCTATAAAATCAAACATGAATTGGAAACTGCGGTAAGATTAGCTGATCTTCCTCCGTCCAATCAATGCAAACCCAAATAGCCTTGAATGAGTAATCTGAGATGCAAAATATAATGCGTGCTCTACGCCGCCTGCTCAGCAATCAAACTCCAGAAGTGTCCAACTTATATCGCCAGGAACAGATTAAATCACTGCTAGATTGTCTTTCTACGACTCTTGATAACGAGGCAGACTGTGAGCAGTTCAATATGGAAATGGACTGTCTGGCCGAAATGATTGCCGCTGGTAAGGCGCGTGGCGATGTGTTATCGCCTGAAATGGAAGCTCATATCAAACATAGTAATGATTGCCGTGAGGAGTTCGAGGCATTGATTGCCATCCTCAGGGCAGAAGAAGCGGGTGAATTGGGATCATCGGAAGTCAAATAAGCGAGATAGGAAGACATGCAGAAAGAAAAGGTTGTAATCATAGGATCAGGTCCGGCTGGTTTGACGGCGGCATTGTATACGGCCCGTGCCCAATTGAATCCATTGGTGATTGTCGGCGATATGCTGGGGGGTCAGGTTGCCATCACCTATGAAATTGAAAACTATCCG
>JAKEEQ010000334.1 GCA_022616515.1 Chloroflexota bacterium
GAAGGGGCGACTGCTGGGTGATAATCATACGCGCTATCAAGCACGCTTCAATCATATCTTCGGGCACCACCATATAGCCCAGACGAATGGACGGGAAAAGAACCTTGCTGAATGTGCCAATATATATGACACGGTGATTGACATCCAACCCTTGCAGCGAGGAAGTAGGTGAGCCGACATAGCGATATTCGCTGTCATAATCATCTTCGATTATCCAGGCGTGGTTTTCTTCGGCCCAATTGAGCAGCTCCAACCGCCGGGGCAGGCTCATCGTGTATCCAAGCGGAAATTGATGGCTGGGAGTGACATAGGCCAGCCGTGCATCGGGGCACAATTGAGTGCCATGTTCAACATTCAGGCCGTTCTGGTCTACATCCACATAGACAGCTTGTGCACCGCCGCTTTCAAGGGCGATGCAGGCCATTGGGTAGCCGGGATTTTCCATCCAGAAATGTTCATCATGATTTAACAGGATTTGCTGTGCGATGTACATGGCTTCCTGTGAACCGGCGGTTATCAGAATTTGCTCCGGGGTACATTTCACGCTACGAAACATACCCAGATGTTCGGCAATGGCTTTGCGCAGTGGATAATACCCGGCAGTTTGCGTGTCGGCAAAGGGCTGGACGGGGACATGGCGATAGACACGGCTGGCGATTTGTGCCCATGGTTCGTAGGGAAAGGCGGAAATATCGGGTTTGCCGAGCGCAAAGGCAAAGGTCGTATTCGGCGGTTCTTCATCAATGAGTGCCCTTGTGGCGGCTTCCCGGAAATGTTCGCCGCGACTGGAAAGTTCCCGGCCCGACAAATCTTCCAACTTTGGTTGATCAGTCTTGACATCACGGGCCATCAGCAGCGATTCCGGCAGATTGGTGGCGACATAAGTGCCTGCACCGGGGCGGGTTTCCAGATAACCTTCCGCGATAAGCTGGTCAATGGCGTTGAGAACGGTGTTGCGGGAGACATCCAGCAGGTCGGCCAGATCACGGGAGGATGGCAGGCGAATGCCAGACAGAAGCTGTCTCTCCAATATGGCGCGGCGAAACTCCTGATAGATTTGATAATAGAGTGGCACGTCTGAGTCGCGCTGGAGATTCAGCGACAGCCGAAATGTGCCAGGTAGTGTATTAGCCATCGTGTTTTACGTTGTGAATGTTTAACCGATGGGCCTATTGTATCAGAGACAGATGAGGCGCGGATTATTTCCCGCCCGCCAACTGTGCCTCAAATTCCTTGAGTGACTCGCGCCACAGCCCCTGACGATACCACTTGACCATCTGGCTGAAACGTTTGGTGAAGATGGCGACCAGTTTTTCGCGGTCTTCTGGCTTGGATGAGCGCCGCAGATCATCAAGTTCGGGATAATTCTCTGCTGTCCATACAATGACCTTCGACCGGGCAATGGCCGAACGCTCCACGAAACGCGCTACCTCCTCCCAATCGCTGTTGAAAAAAGAAATGACCGGGATGCTTAAAATATTCTGTGCGGCAAAAGCTTCCTGCAAATCGTTGTTATCCCGGCGGTCAAACAGCCGCAGTTCGATGCCATCAATGGCCTCCGCCAAATGGGCCACCAGCGGCACGTTCAGCACCACATCGGGGCACCAGTCTTCGACGAGAGCGGTGATGTAAAGTTTGCCGCCGTGTTCGTCAGCAAGTGTTTTAAAACGAGCGATATCGTCTTCTGTTAACTTGTAGTTTTCGTACATTTGCTTGATGCGGCGGTCGTTCTGGCGCATGGTGTTGACAAACTCCTGATAGGTCAACCCCTGCTCGAAACGTGTCGCGTCCATCGAAATCCGGGTTTTTACCTGTGTCATCATATTTTAGCGCGGAAACCCCGCCGCTTGCGACGGGGAGGAGCGCCTTTCTCCTTTCTACTATTGATAGGTATACCCATCACTTGGGTGTAGCAATCGACAATGGCGGTAGCTAATGCCTTGAACGGTTTCATGGGCGGTTTTGATGTTGAAACGGCCCGACGCGCGAACCGCCACTCGCCCGATATGTGTCCCACGATGTTTACCCGTCGGGACTACCGCCTTCACCATGTCGCCTGTCTGAAAGCCATGTACACGCTTGAAGCGTTTGGCCCCGGTGCGCGGAAAGCCATATCTGTCCACCCGGCACATCTGACGGGAACCGCGCCCGGTAACTTGAATGTGTAAGGGCTGCATGGCAGGCTGAACAAAGACCTGCTCGCCACTTTCCCCCACACAAACGGCATCCAGCCAGTGTGTTTTGGGATAGCCCTGCTGAATGCGATTGTATTTGGTGCGTGCGCCAGTGCCGACTTCAAGTGGTAATCCGGTAGCCTTCAACTGCTCGTATAACGCCCAGCGAGTGGCATTTATCGCAGCGGCATCCCTGAGTGGCTGTTTGGCCTGTGCCTGAATATGAGGATAGCCAAATTCAGTGGCGGTTCGGTTGCCCTTTTCCCGATTACACGGCCCACAGGCAATGGTGAGATTACTCACACGGTTACCGCCACCTCTGTCTTTCGGAACGATATGCTCAACTTCCAGTGGTACACCGGTGATCCCGCAGTAAGCACAGTGGTGGTCCCACTTCTCAAGCAGATACTCCCGCACATCGTAGCCCTGCAACGTGCCCTGCTGATACTCAACCCCTGAGATTTCAGGGTTTTGCATTTTCTGTGTATCGAATTTTGTCAATTCCATTGCCAGATGCGTCACAGGGGCTAATCGTCTCAACCGCTTAACCCATGTCAGAATGTTGTCTACTGGACTTTGCAGGGATGGGGGCAACCAGCTCGGCTTGCACCGTCGGTTATTAAAACGGGGCTGGCGATAGCGGGTCTTGCGGCTGCGTCTGGACTGTCGCTGTTGGCTGCGTTTGAGCAGGGCAAGATGTACCTGCTGTCCACGATGCTTTACTTCTGACGCCCAGATACAGCGTGGACCACACTTAAAGTCCGCCACCATAGCGATACCACTGGTCTTTGAGCCAGGGTCAATCTTGACCTGGACAGCCTGCGTCTCGCCCCCTGCACGGTCAAGGAGCATAATCGTAAACGGTTCTCGTTTGTATATCGTTGCCCGCCCTTTTTTGAGCAGCATCCGTGCCCGTGCTGGTCGGCAGGGCATGAGCGATTGCTCGTTTTTGTCTACCACGAATACTCGTCGTTGCATCGAAAGCTACCTTTCGGTCTCTGCACCATACGGTACAGGTGTTGTGTATAAAACACGTCCCCTCGCCAATGTTATGGAGCGGTTTGATGTGCGCCACACCATCGTACACCCACAGCATGTTTAATGACGCACCGCAGTGTCGCGGGACTGGGGAGGCATCCCGGAGTGCCTATGGATTCGCTCCTAACGTAGTCATCCCTTGCGGGATGACTGAGGCTGGTCAACCTGCGCATGACATGCGTCGCAACAAGTTGCGGGGTCGTTGACACCTGTTCATCTTCCTCGCATCGTGGTTCAACTATTGTTGTTACAGACGCGGCGATGTACAGAAGTATTTCGTGATGCTTTTACCTAAAATTGATGCCAAAACTCACTCGCACCTGCCCAATGTCTGGCAAAGTTGGGTGATATGGAGGTGATCGTGGCGGGTGGTGAAAGCCGCCATTTCCAGTAGGTTGGTGGGACCAAGAACACTATGACGCGCTTCACGCTGCCACTGCCAGGCTTCGATGTTGCCCAGCAAATCCAGCGTTCTCTGGCGCTCGCGGGCAAACAACATGGCGATTTCGTGCCCGGTCAGGTCCGGCAGATCCATTTGGCCCGGTCCGGGCGGTGGCGGGGGAGCGGACAGAAATGGATTGTCGTCCTTGAGGATACGCTCCAGACGGGGACGCTGGACAGTGCGTTCGCTGTCGAGCAGATGATAGACGATCTCAAAGGGTGACCATTCGTCGGGGTCGGGGTGCTGGTGCCAGTAATGGTCCGGCACTTCATCAACCATGCCCAGCAGCGCCGCCAGATTGCCCTGCATACGGGGCGCAATCTGCGAAATGGTCAGCGGATGGGGCGTCAGGCTCGACAGCCAGTTTTCCTTTGTGATAAGCCGCTGCAAATCAGCTAAAGTGCCCTGCGCGTCGGCAAAAATGTCGGGCGTTTCGGCAGGATGGGCGTGCATTTGCTCATCCTGTTCTATCCAGAAAGTATTCATGCCACAGAGTTTTGCCGCCAGAATATCATTTCCCCAATCATCACCGACCATCAGGGCTTCTTCAGGCTCGACACCGATGCGGGCCAGCACCTCTTCGTAGTACTGCGGGTTAGGCTTGGTGAAGTGGGTTGTGCGCAAGGTGGTGATATAGGCGAAGCCGTTGTCCAGATTTAGCCCACCCCATCCCATGCGCTGATGGATCGGCGATGCTTCAAACAGTGGATTGGTGGTGATAGCGACCGCATATCCTTCGGAGATAAGCCAATCTACCAGAGATACTGCCTCCGGTATCGCCGTCACCAGTTCCTGCAACTGCGGATAGAGTTCGGCATAAAAATACTCAAGCTGCGGGCGCAGTTCCGCTTCCTCAATGCCGGTCCGCGCGGTAAATTCACTGCTGAAGACCTGCCAGTTTGAGGTGAGTGGATTCTGATCGGCAATGGTGCATTGAATGGCAGCGCGAAGCCCGTGCTGGATGATTTCCAGATCAATGTGAGGAAATTGATGGTGAAGGAAGGGGGTCAATATCTGAACGTAGCTACGTACAAACCGTGCAGCCGGATTTGTGATGAGCGTATTATCCAGATCGAACAGTATCGCCTTGATCATTCCTCATCCGTTTCGCCCAACGCATCTTGAAATAGTTTGAGTCCGGGACGTTCTTCGTTGCAGTTGAGGCAGCCTACGTAAGGGTCTTCAATGGGGATTTCGTGCCGGATACAATAGGCGTCTACCTCAATTTTGCGACCAAAACCCAGCCACGTCTGCTTAATGTTAATGGACAGCTCCATGTTGGGGCTGGCGTTGGCTAGCAGGATGCCGGGGACCGGGCATTTTGCACAGTCCGAGGGACGCCAGTGCGCTGAGTTGGGATGGTTGGGGACACGGCATTCCTGGATGTTCCGTCCACGATGAAAATCCTGATAGTAGTACTTACATTCAGTACCGGCGGGAGTACGCATACAATTTCTTCCTTACCAATGCTTACATTACACGCTCTATGTGAACCTATATGACCCCTCCCTATCCCTCCCATCCCCTCTGTCGCTAGCGCGACATCTCCCCCTAAATGGGGAGATTTGGGGAGGGAACCGGAGTCGCCATGCGTCCCACAGTTTCCCCCAATTATGGGGGAAATGTCCGAAGGACAAAGGGGGAAGTGCCGTATCGTGCTAGCGACAGAGGGGGTTCTTCCACATTTCACACTTTGCATTACTATACTCTAGGGTACCAGCAAAAGTTTCGTGAATTCAAGCTAATTTCGGCGCTTCATAAAGCTGATGATGCGTGGAATGATTTGTGTATAGGCAAAATACAACGGCGAGAAGGGCACATAATCCCATGCGCCGATGTGTCGGATAACCTCTCCGCCAAAACCATCCTTGAAGCGATAAACACCCCACATAGGGTCGCCTTCATGAAATTCATCGGGCGCACCCCACCAATCATAAAGTTTGTAGCCCTGCGCTTTTGCCCGGCGGATGGCCTCCCACTGGAGGGCGTGGTTGGGATTGTGGTCGCGGTATTGGTTAGTGGACATGCCGTAAAAATACCAGACGCGCTCCCCGAAATGAAAGAGCACCACGCCGCCGACAATTTGCCCCTCGACTTCTGCGATGAGGATGTGAGCCAGTTCGGCTTTCTGGAAAGATGACCACAGATCTAAATAGTAATCCTCCGGGCGGATGATGAAATCCTGCCGTTCGCTGGTGAGGTCGTAAATATCATAGAGTTTTTTCAGGTCGGTTTCGTTTTGAGCAGGGCGAACCGTCACGCCTTTATTTTCCGCCTGTCGGATTTTGCGGCGGGTGGACTGGTTCATACCCGTCAGAATGTCGTCTTCGCTGGCGGTCAGGTCCAGATAGAAGGTATTTCTGAATTGCGGCTGGTCATCGCTGAAACGCCAGTCGTTGTTTTTCAGATAATTTATTAACTTGTGACCAAAGTTATCTGGACGGTCAGGGCGATCTGCATCGGTATGGGGGGCATCTTTGGGGATTCCGCGCCCGGCGATGATGTCCGGGTCGATTTTGAGCCAGATGGCACGACGCTGGCGGGCGAGTTTGGCTAAATCAGCGATCACTTCTATGGTGTGAGGTGACCCATATTCGGCAAAAAGTGGACCCTTTGGTGCATAGATGACGCTGAAAGGGCCAGCAGTGCGTGTCAACAGGCTCACTGCCGCCACCGCAACATCATTTTCATCGCGATAGATCCAGCGTTCGGGCGTCCAGCCGGTAGTGCGCTGCTTGAAGGCTCCCCACTCCCACGATTGCAGGATATGGGCGGTGGCAAAGGATTTAATGAGATCGTTCCAGACCGCTTTGTCGTTAACGGGATGGCGGGTGAGTGTCAATCAGATGTCCTTTCGCAAGCCAAAATTGAAGATGGGTGGGAGGCGTCCGGTGTGGCGGCCCATCGACCAGACCATGCCGACAACGTAGTTTTGATTGTCCACCACTGCAATACGGCCCCATGGCGCGGTTACGGCAAGTTCCTCGGCCTGCTGGTCATCCATTTCGTCTTGCAGGACGACCGGGGCCAACGCGAAAAAAGGATGTTCCTCGATGGGATGGTTCAGGATAGCGGGTTCGTGTGCCCGCAGATAATCGCGGACGTCATAGGCATAGGGGCGTTTGGGTTGTTCACCGAGCAGGCGATAGCGCAGCGGGTTAATCAACAGCCAGAGTTCATCGCGGGCGTTCCAGCCCTCATAGAGCCACGCGCCGCGAAGTCCCAGCAAATCCATCAAGTACCAGTTCAGGGTATTGACGCCGACACGATAGCGAGTATCGCCGCCAAAATCAACCAGCGGGGTTGCCAGTGGGCGGGCAGCCAGCGACTCCAGCCAATCGTTGACGGTGGCCCAGGCAGGTGTAATAACGGCCCGGTTCGGTGCCCGGCTCATGAGTCGCGATGTGATTGGCATTAGACCAGAGACGCCTTTATTTGTTCAGCAATTCGTTCGCTAATGCCCGGAACCTTCATCAAATCCTCCAGTGAGGCGTTCATGATGGCGTCAATGTCGTTGTTGAAGAAGGTCAGCAGGGCTTTGCGCTTGGCGGGACCAATGCCCGGCACGGAATCTAGACGGCTCGCCAGACCCTTTTTGGCACGGCGAGCACGATGTCCACTGATGGCAAAACGGTGGGCTTCGTCGCGGATGCGCTGGATGAGATAGAGGCCCTCGCTGTTGCGTTCCAGCAAGATTGAGCGCGATTGACCAGGCACAAAGATCTCCTCACGTTTTTTGGCGAGGCCAACCACCGGCACATGTTCCAGCAGACCACAGCCTTCCAGCACTTCAACAGCAATGCCCAACTGGCCTTTGCCACCGTCCACAATCAACAGGTCGGGCAGCAAGCGCCATGTTTCGTCTTTGTCTTTTTTGCCCGGATTATAATCCTCGGCATTTTCACGCTCGACCGCTTCAATATAGCGGCGGAAGCGGCGGGTCAGGACTTCACGCATCGACTGGTAGTCATCCGAGCCTTCGTGAGCAATTGTATTGATGTTATACCGACGGTACTCGTTTTTGGCTGGTACACCCTGCACAAATACCACGCGGCTGGCAACGGTAGCCGTGCCGTGCATAGTGCTGATGTCATAACATTCGATGCGGTTGAGCGGGTTTTCCAGATGCAGGGCGGTTTGAATCTGGGCAATGCCCGACTCCTGTTTGTGGGTATCCTGTTCCCACTGGGCCTGATAGATGTTGAGTTGTTCGAGCGCAGTATCCCCGGCCTGCTTGACCAGACGACGCTTATCGCCACGCTGCGGAGCGGTCAATTCCACCTTTTTACCGCGACGTTCCTGTAACCACTGCTCAAGGATGTTTTGCTCTGGCAAATCCATCGGGACTAGAATCTCAGGGGGAATCTCGTAGGCCCCCTCATAAAATTGGGTAATGAAACTGGCAATCATCTCGGCGGGGGTTTCGTCCTCAGTATTCATCAGCGGGAAGGACTCGCTGGAAATGAGATTACCAGAGCGCACGATAAAAAGCTGGATGAGGGCATCCCCCTCTTGCTGGGCGATATTGATAACATCCTGATCGGCCCCGATTTGGGCAACCTGATAATGCAAGCGGGTGGCACGTTCAATGGCGCGAATCCTATCGCGTAACATCGCGGCGCGTTCAAAATCGAGATTGGCAGCGGCGTCTTCCATCTGCTCATTCATCATATCCAGAATGGGCTTCGATTTGCCTTCGAGCACGCTCATGAGGTTGTTGATATTCTCGCGATATTCTTCCTTAGACTGCGCCCCGATGCACGGCCCACCGCACAGTTTGATGTCGTAATACAGGCACGCCCGTTCATCATTGCCGTCAATGTCGCGGTCACAGGTCAAATAGGGAAACGCCTTGCGCATGGCATCAAGGGTGTTGCGCACGGCCCAACCGCTGGAATAGGGACCAAAGTAACGATTGTTGTCGAAGCGGTCGTGCTGGCGGGTCATTTCGACTTTAGGAAAATCGTCGCTGGTGTGCACCAGAATATACGGATAGCGTTTGTCGTCTTTCCAGACAACATTGTAACGCGGCTTATGGGTGCGAATAAGCTGCGCCTCGACGGTGAGGGCCATTAACTCGTTTTCGAGCACAATGATCTCAATGTCCGCCACATTGCGCCGGATGCGTTCCACCTTGCGCTCTATATTGGCAGGCTGGAAATAGGAGCGCACACGATGGCGCAGGACTTTGGCTTTGCCGATGTAGATAATCTTGCCGTTCTTATCGATCATCTGGTAGACGCCCGGACTGTTCGGCAGATTATTCAGGATTTGCTGGATATGTTCGGGTGCTTGATATGCCATAGCCTTAGAGATTCTTCTTGTAAATTCGATAGCGACTTTCGATGTAAGCGTTAAAACCTTCACATAACATGTTCGCGTCGTCATTGGTCTCAAGGACCCACCCGCCGTCGAAGTGATCCAGCCCGATTTCAAGTGCTCTATCTGTAGCAGCCGCAAACAGAGCACCCTCAACGCCAATTTTGCGATACTCTTCTTTGACGCCCAGCAGCGGAACGCGCACACTGTCAATAACAGGACGGATTTTCCAATGCCACAAGACTTTAAGGAGGGTGAAAATCTCCGGTTCGCCGGGCTTAGGATAAGCCTTCATGATGGGCTGGTTCAGGTCCGGCACACCCAATAAATACCCGGCTGGCTCACCATTTACATAGGCAAAAAAGGTCATGCTCGGTTCGTAAAAGTCTTTTAGATCATTGACCATTTCTTCGAGTTCACGGTCGGTGAGGGGCACAAATCCCCAGTTATCCTTCCACGCGGTGTTATACAGTTCCTGAATGATCTGAAAATCTTTGTTCTTGTCTTTAGGATTGCCACGCCTGACCTCGATTCCACGACGTTTGTTGTTTTTCTCGACCACGCGACTGGTGCGAACGCGCATGGGGTTGTCAGTGGCGTTCAACACATCGTAATCCAGCCGCCAGTTGTAGACATCCATCTCTTTTGCGTAACCCGCCGCTTCGACCAACCGGGAAAAGTATTCGGGATTGTAGGGCATCAGGAGTACCGGCTGTGCGCCAAAGGCGTCAATGCGCATTCCCATCACCGAATGGAAGGTGAAGGTGACTGGCCCCTGTATGGCATCGACCCCTTTCGCCCTTAACCATTCTTCGGCGGTGGATAGGAGCGCCGCTGCCACTGCCTGATCGTTGATAAAGTGAATGTCACCGAACCAGCCGATGTTCTCGTTCCAGGTTGCGTTGTGGCGGTGATTGATGAAGGCCGCGATGATGCCCACTGTCTTGCCATCACATTCGGCGACGAAGAACTCGCCGTCCATATATTCCCACGCTGCGCCTTTTTCAGTATCCAATTCGTGCTTTCGAATGGACTTCAGGGGTGGGACCCAGTATTTATTATCCTTGTACAGCTTCCAAGGATAGTTGAAATACTCTTTTTTGTCCTCTTTGGTTTTAACGGGGCGAACCGTCACCTTGCTCATGTAGGCTCCTGCGAAACAAAAACTAATTTCAAGTGTTGATTACGCTAAATGTGAAATAAGAAACCACACCCTCTGTGTCGCCCCCGCAAACGAGGGCAACGGCTGCTGCCATGTTGATGATTCGATTTCGCATTCAAATCTCTACAAGCACCTCGTGGCATCCCCGTTTGCGGGGAGGTGGTCCGCCAGGACCGGAGGGGTAAACTATCATGGTCTACAACACAATTCACATTTAGCGTTGATTGTAGCATACCACTCCCCTTAAACTAAGACCTGATTAAACATTTGTTCACAGGTTAGAGACAATGCCACATATCACGATTTACACCGACGGCGGAGCCAATCCAAACCCCGGACCGGGCGGCTGGGGCGCAATATTGATTGATGACAGCGGTCACGAAAAAGAACTCTCCGGCGGAGAAGAGGATACGACCAACAATCGCATGGAACTCACGGCGGTGATCGAGGCCCTTGATTCGCTCCGCAAACCGCATGACATAGATTTGCATGTTGACAGTCAGTATGTCAAGAATGGCATCACAAGCTGGATTCATGGTTGGGCTAAAAAGAGCTGGAAGACCAGCACAGGCAGCCCGGTCAAAAATCAGGATTTATGGCAGCGGCTGCATGAAGCTACCCAGCGCCACAAAATTAAATGGCACTGGGTGAGAGGTCATGCCGGGGATGAGTTCAATGAGCGGGTAGACCAGCTTGCGACTGAAGCACGACCCGGTGCCGAAAAGGTTGAATTGAGCGATGATAAACTCGTCGTGTTCATCCGGGTGGCAGTGCCCCAAAGTAATGGTCCGGGTGGTTGGGCGATTCGCGTGTGGGATGGCGAGACGGCTGCCGATTACAGCGGCAAAGTACCTAAAATATCATCATCCAACGCGCTTGAATTGATAACAGCCTTTCAGATTTTCAAGACGGTCCCCAAAGATGCCGAATTACAGATTTTCTGCCCCGGTGATTATGTGTACAAGGGCATGACGCAGTGGATCGATGGCTGGAAGCGGCGCGGCTGGAAAACCGCCAGCGGCTCCCCGGTCAAACATGCCGATAGCTGGCGTTCAATTGACGATGCGGCCTCCAATCGCCGTGTGCAGTGGGTGCTGGAAGACCGCGACCAATCACCGGCAGTCGCTGATGGGCTGGATCAGGTGGCGCGGGATAGGCTCAGTTAAAGGCAATAGCAAACCTGAAGGGAATTAATTAATCAAGTTAATAAATTAATTCGACTGCGCTTGAAAAACGCGATCAACTGAGCGGGAATTAATTTACAAGGTTAATTAATTTCAGGTTTTGTGTGCGACGCCTATGTCATATCCCAGGCTGAAGGCAGGTCGTTGATGCGTGCCCAGCCCTCATCTCTATTGACGGTTTCGACGGTAATGTCTTCAAAATAGTCGTCCAGCACCGCCTCCCGCTCCATTGCCAGCGGCGGGCGGCAGTAATCCTCTTCTTCCCATATCCAGCTTCCGTCGGGTTGGAGACGGGCATTGGTCAGGGAGTGATGGAGGGCACGTCCGAAGGGCTGCATGACGACAATTTCCTGCTCATTAAGCTGCTGACGCAGTTCCGATAAATTGCCAGTGGGTGTGGCACGAACGAGATAGTAGGCCATTAGAGTGCTCCTTTTTTCGTTATGATGCCATAAAGGAAAGCGGATTTCACCCGTGCTTTTGTTCAGATTGGTAGTAGGGTGAGAACAGTACGGCATAAAATAGCCGGAATCCGCGGGAGTCAAACCGGGGTCGGGTATACCCGACCCCTCCGGTGTGGTGTCTTACGGAGGGGCGCGGTACACCGCGTCCCATACTGGAGTTTAGCTATATTTGCAAAAAGGAAGCCTTTTCGTTAAAAGCTGAGTAAGCAAAAACCAGCAAGACGAAAAGGACTTCCCATAACAACTATCCCTCAAAATAACGAACTTCTCAAGCATTTATTTGAACTGCTGGCCGCTCATCGGGGCATCTTCAAGCAGGAACGGGTGTATCAGCGGGTGGTGGCGCTGATCTTAGCCGAGATATTTGTCTTTGCGCGGCACACGATCACGCAGTTACTGATGGCGCTGGGCATGACGGAGCAAGATTGGAGCGCGTGGTACCGGGTGTTGAGTGCGGGGCGGTTCAGGTATGACCAAGCCAGTGAAATCCTGTTTGAACAAACGCTGCGCCATGTGAGTGAGGACGAGCTATATGTGGTAGGCGGGGATGCGACGCAGACGCCGCGCAGCAGTCGTAAACTGGAAGGGTCGGGCTGGTTACGCAACCGGCGCACGCCAGCGTTCATGGTGGGCATGCATGCCGCCCAGCGCTGGTTCAATGGCAGTTGGCTGGTGCCTGCCGCGCAGGGTTTCAGTCGAGCGGTGCCCGTGCGCTGGCTGCTCTGTTTCACGGAGAAATCCGAGCCGAAAGCGCATGAACCCCACAAGGAATGGCAAGCGGCGGTGGCATTTCTGAGCTGGCTGCGGACCCAACTGAGCCGGTGTGGGCGGGCCAGTCAGCGGGTGTTGATGGTGGGCGATGGTCATTATGACACGCTGGCGCTGTGGCAGCACCTGCCGCAAGGCGTCACGCTACTAGCGCGTAGTGCTAAAAACCGCGTCTTGTATAGTCTGCCACCGTTGCAGCAAACGGGTCGTGGACGTAAACGCTTGTATGGCGAGCGGGTGGACACCCCCCAACAGCGCTGGCAAGCACGTTCCGGCTGGCGTAAACTCGACATTGAGGTGCGCGGACGCACCCGCCACTTGCAGTACAAAGTCAGTGAACCTGTCCTGCGCCGGGGTGCCCCGCAGCGTCCGCTGCTGCTGATCATCGTGCGTGGCAAAAAGCGCACCGACAAACAGGGGCGTGCTTACCGTCGCCAACCGCTGCCCTTTTTGGTCAATGCCGTGCCGGATGACGATGGCGAGTGGGTGCTGCCCCTGCCCATTGACACCTTGCTGTTCTGGGCCTGGCAGCGCTGGGAACTCGAAGTGTGTCATCGCGAACTCAAATCCAATTTCGGTCTGGGCAACAAGCAGTGTTTTAACCCCCATAGTGCCGTCCTGTCCGTTCAATGGACTGCCTGGGTCTATGCCCTGTTGCTGCTGGCGGGCTACCGCACCTGGGGCTTGTGTGGCGCACCCGCTGTCCCGACCCGCTGGTGGCCTGGCGCTCCCCGCTGGTCCCTCAATACCTTGTGGCGTGCCTACCGCTCCGCCCTGTGGGGCCAGCACGAATTTCTCCCCCTTTGCACCCCATCCCCGCGTGATTGGGCAGAAAAAGAGGTCCTGTTACGCGCTTTGAACAACGCCGTCCTTGCTTCGGCTCGATCTTAGCTCTATTGGGGCGCTTTTTCTTTCATTTTTATACCATCATCGCCCTTGTTTGCTCTGCATGGGCTGCTTAAACTGCCAAAGTCCAGGAGGGGCGCGGTACACCGCGTCCCATAATAACCCGGATTTAAATGTTAAACCGCATCATGGTGTCCCTAAGAGAGTCGTCGATTTTCGTAGGGTCGCACCGGGCAAGATTGTTATGCACCCTTGATCCAGATTAAAGCTTACTCAGAAACGGGAATTTGGCCCCTCAAAATTAATCCATTCTGTTTCATAATGAGTATCTGATATGCGAGTTTGTACAGTAATTCTTTGTGGAGCTTTTATGAATTTGCGAAACATACTGCCGGTGGTGCTGGTCATGTTGATGGCCGCCGTCTTCCCAATAACACAACACCCGGCACAGGCACAGGATAGTGTCATTATCATCGGCACGACCGACATGCCGGACACCCTCGACCCCGCCCAATCGAATGATTTCCTATCGTGGGAGATTTTGCGGCATCTGTATGTGGGACTGACCCGGCAAGTACCGGGCACAAATACCTATGAACTGGCACTGGCGGAGAGTCATACCGTCAGTGAGGATGGACTGACACACACCTTTACTATCCGCGATGATGCGGCTTTTGCCGATGGCACACCAATTACTGCACAGGATTTTGCGGGTAGCATTAATCGTGTGCTCAATCTGGATTATGCCGGGGCGGTCATGCTGGAAGACATCGGGCTATCAGTTGAGGTCAGTGAAGATGATGAACTGGTGATGACCACGAACCGCCCCATCCCCTATTTTGAAGGGCTGGTATCGCTGCCGCTGTTTTTTGCCGTGCCGGAGAGCGATTTCCCGGCAGATGATGTTGTGCAATTCCCGACCTCGTTGACCGGCAACGGGGTGATGACGCTGGCGAATTTTAATCCCGGCGACGAAATTGAGCTACGGGCGAATCCAGATTACGCTTTTGGGGAACTGGCAAAAACTGATACTGTGATTTTGCGCCATTTCAATACAAGTGAAGATTTGCGCGTGGCGATGCAAACAGGGGCCATTGATATGGCGTGGCGCTCGATCAGCTTGCCAGATGCGGATGAACTGGTTGAAGACAACGAAGATGTCCAGCTTGTGACAACGCCGAGTATCCGTATGTGGTATCTGGTTTTCAACAAGCGGTTTGATTATGTGGATGATCCGGTGGTGCGGGAAAGTGTCCTGTTGACCATTGACCGGGACCAGATTGTTACCGAGGATTTTGGTGGATACCTGACAGCGGCTTACAGCCTCGTGCCTGAGATGGTGGAAGGAGCCTATAACCTGCTGTGGAATATTGAGCCAGACCCGGCTACTGCCGTACAAAATATGCTGGATGCAGGGTATCGTGAAGCACGTTTCAATCGGGCCACCTTCGCCATAAGCTCCTCACAGCCGGGTTATGGTGATTTGCGGGTTAGCCCCATCGCCTCTATTCTGCGCGATGCACGGCCTATCCGGACCTTGACACTCGGCGGCAACACACTTATCGAACTGCCGGTATTTATAGAGGCATTAACGGCAGGCGATTATCAGGCAGCGTTGTTCCCGTGGACGCCCGCTGTGGCTCACCCCCATGCTTATCTCTATCCGCTGCTGCACAGTGATGGCCTGCTGGCGGTGCGCAACAACTACGAGTCGGATGAGATTGACGAACTGCTCGACGAGGCGGTGCTGCTTGATGATGTAGAAGCTCAAAATGAGAATTACCAGCAGGTGCAGACACTTATTGAAGAGGATGCATCGCTCGTGCCCCTGTGGCAAGATGTGCTGATTGTGGCAGCGCAACCGAATATTAGCGGCATTCAACTGGAAGCGAATTTTTATCTGCACTATGATCTGCTGGAAAAACAGTAAACTCAGATGAGGCCCTTGTCATGTGTTGAGAGAAAAAGCGGCCCGCCACCCAATTGCCAGCAGCCGTAACCATCAGGTAACGGACGCCATATATGGCGTCCCTACGGGACTCGCCGGTAATCGTAGGGACGGGATACATCCCGTCCGCTGCGTCGAGTATCCCAAACCGTTGGGAAGCGCGGTTGGTGTTGCAGTTCCATGCAAAAAGTGTCATCCCGCGAACCGTCAAGCGCGGGGCTTTTTTAGTGCTCTTCGGGACGAGTGCCCATCCATACATAAGCCCCAAAACGGCAGTATTCTTTGAAACCAAGCTTTCGGTAGAGGCTCATTGCCATCTGGGAGGATTGCAGGACGCCAACCCGGTAGTCTTCTGCATAGGCATCGCGCAGTGGAATGATGGTGGATGCTGTGCCGATACCGCGCTCGCGGACATCGTGGAGGGTGGCGACGTTGTAAATTCCCGCTACACCATCCCACAGCAGCAGCGAGGATGACCCCACCACCTGACCATCAAGAAGTGCGACATAATGGCGCAGGGGAAGATCGCCGGTCAGCCCTAAATCTACCAGGGTATTGAGCCAGAAATCGGCGGCCCATGTCGGAATGCCAAAAACCTCCTCGAAGACATCCACCCACAACTGCATGGTTGCCTCATCGGTGACGCGCTCTACCGTCACTGCCGGGTCAATCGGCGCAGGTGCGGTTAACGATTCAATGGGAGCAGCCATGCCCGGAACACGCGGGGCGCGATACAGGCCCGCCTCCTCAAGATAAGAACCGAGGTTGGTGGGCGCACTGGCCGAATCGATGATCCATGCCATCGGAATGTTATGGGCTTTAAAGGGATTGAGGGCGTTTTCCACGGCCTCTTGAATTTCTTCCGGCATACCAGCAAAGCGGGCGCGGGTAATAGCGTTACCAATGGGAAAGGGGATGTCACTCATGATGCGAATCATGGAGTCGGTCTCATCGAGATGAGTGTGGGCGGCGTTGGCCTGATTGATATAAAAGCCGACGGCGTTATTCTCGATAGCAGTAACCAGTGCTTTGGGTGAGTAGTCTGTCAGGTAAACCATAAGCATCCTCTTCTCAAACATACCTCTTATTATTCCACCAGGAATCGAGGATAACGACGTGCGTCAGACAATCAAGGCCCTTACGTAGGTCAATCGTCATCTGAAAATAGGATATCATAGGCCGGGTCATCGCCGCCTGCGGTTAAATAACGTTCAACATTTGTGGGATCGAGGGCTTGCTTCAGGGCATACTCCTGGCTGACCCCGGCAGCGCCCAGCGCATCTTCCAGCAGCAGACGTCTGGCTTGCATTATCCTGACATTTTCCTGACCAAGACGCCAGTCGTACCACAGTTTCGCCGCGGAATCGGCAATCATGATTCCGGTGTGCACCGCATGTAAAAATCGGGTGAGATTGTCAAGGCGGCGCGTCAGGGGAGAGATAGGTATGGGAAACAATGAACGGGGAACCGCCGGAAGATTGACACCCGGCAGTGAATTCTGACCAAGCTGGCGCTGCTGGCGAAAAGTATCCCAGCGTGGGTCCTGTCCGATGAGGTTCAAGGCTTCCCACGCCTCGTCCCCGACATTTCTCAGCGCATCCAGACGCGGCATCATCAGGTCGCGGGCTTCCTCAACCCCCTGTGCCGGATTGTTTATCCAACGGTTTTCAAGGTCAATAGGCAGCACGGATGTGATATAGCGCGTCGCAGCAACCCGCACTCGCAGCACTACCTCGCTCGTGACTTTTTCTTCAACGAGATGCAGTCCGTGAAGTCGCAAATAACGTCCAAAATAGGGAATAATACTATTGTCTGGCATGGCAAACTCTCCATTGACCGTTTCAATATCAGTTTAGCACGTTACAATTATCTCCGGCATAAATTTTGTGAAAGTACATTTTGATGACCAACGAAGACATTATCGCCCTCGGTGCGGCAAACTTGGCGGCGGCTATCGCCGAGGGCACGGTTAAAGCGCGGCAGGCGGTTGACGCCTATATTGAACGCATCGAGAAGGTCAACCCGATCATCAATGCGCTGGTGGCGTCGCGTTTTGATGAAGCACGACAAGCGGCAGACGAAGCTGATGTTGCCCGCGAACGTGGGGAGCCGCTGGGACCTCTGCATGGCGTGCCATGTACAGTGAAGGAGCCTTATGCTGTCAAGGGCATAGCGACCACGCTCGGCCTGACAACGGACCCCGTTTTCCCCCAACAAGATGCAGTGATGGTACAGCAGCTTCAGGAAGCGGGCGCGATTATTCTGGGCAAGACGAATATCCCGCAGTTGGCGCTTTATCTCGAATGCGATAATCCGCGTTATGGACGCACCAATAACCCGCACAATCTGGACCGCTCACCGATGGGCAGCACCGGTGGGGAAGCGGCACTGGTGGCAGCGGGTGGATCAGCGCTTGGCTTGGGGAGTGATCTGGCAGGCAGTGTGCGCGTGCCGCCGGTTTCATGTGGGGTGCATTCTCTCAAAGCGACGGACCATCGTTTGAGCGGCGAGGGGCATCAAGAAGCATTGAGCGGATATGACTCCCTGCTGGTGACTTACGGGCCAATTGGGCGGTATGTCAAAGATGTAAAGCTGGCTTATAGGGTGCTGGCAGGTGAGCGCCGGGTAGAGCTAGACCCGTTACTGCCGCCCGTTCCTTACCAGTCGCCGGATGATGTTGATGTTTCCAAACTGCGCATCGGTGTGTTCACGGAGAATGGAATCATCTCGCCATCGCCAGCACTGCGGCGGATTGTGAATGAGGCAGCCGATGTGCTGAAGGTTAAAGGTGCAAGCGTTGTGCCTTTCACGCCACCGGACATGGGAGAGGCGCTGCGGATTTACGAGAGTACGGTAACCGCCGGGAATTATGATACCGTCCGGCAACTGCTGAAGGACAGCCGGGTGGATTGGCGAATGCAGAGCCAGATCATGACATTGTCGATTCCGGCCCTGCTCAAAAAGGTGTTCGTATGGCTGCTGCGCCTCGCCGGGCAGAAGAATTTCGCCTTCAATGTGGATATTGTGGGCAGGCAATCAGTCTCGAAATTATTTGAATTGCATGAGCGCCGAGATGCCTATCGCAAACGATTTAATGAGACGATGGATGCTCTGGAGTTGGATGCGCTGCTGTGTCCGCCCTATGCTTTGCCTGCCTTCAAGCATGGCGACGCCTACAATGCCGTTACGCGGATGGGCCATCATTCGCTGAATGTCACAATTGCGGCCAGTTATCCAGTGCTGTTCAATGTGACGGGGATGCCTGCCGGGGTGGTAGCATTATCAAAGGTCAAAGCCGGGGAAGAGACAGATCGTAAACCTGGCCTTGACCTCATTGAGCGGGTGGCTCGTGACATTGAACAGGACAGTGCTGGGCTGCCAGTTGGCGTTCAGATTGCCGCCCGGATGTGGCGAGAAGATGTCGTGTTAGCCATAATGGAGACGCTGGAAAATCATTTCAGGGAGCAGGAAGATTATCCAGAAATGCCTGCGCTGTGAGATGCATGCCAGTTTTCGATGAACGCTAGAGCCTCATCATCCGAATAGACGATCTTCCTCCGTTCGGAATTGCCGCTGAGGTCTGTCGATATTTTAACCATGTGCTCCTGATACAGGTTTCTCACAATAAGGGCAACCGGCAAGCGACTCAGGTCGAAAGCCTTATTGATGCGACGACTCTCTTTGACGGCTGCTCCCAGACTTTGCGGCGCAAATTTTACTACCGCCCGAAAGTCGGTGATCATACCGTGAATATTTTCGACTCCGACCCCTTCAGAGAGTTTCCAGCCCCATGTGTAGATGCTGCCTGTAATTTCCGGTGTGACATTTCCCGAATAGGCGATACGCAAAATGCCGCTGTCCACGTCGAAATGGCCCGCGACGCCAGGTTGTGTATGATGAAAACTTACCATTGAACCTTCGTTCCAATTTACCGTTTGCGTCATTATATGCACAGGTTAATAAAAGTTGGAAGGGTGAGCGCGTACAAGTTTTCAACATGCATTTTCCGCTTGTTGCAAGGCAAAAGTAGAGTTATCAACAGGTTGTTGAAAAGTTTTGAACAGGTTTGGGGAAGGTGTTGTCTCTAACGCCGACGTTTTGAACAGCTCTGTTGATAACTTGAATATTTATTGACAGGTTATCAACAGGTTTTGAACAGGTTTATTCTAGTTTAAATTTGCTTAACCATGCGGGTTTGCATATTCTTTGTAAAAAGTTTTGAACAGGTTTGCTTTACACTACGACGACTACTAAAAATAGAAAACGGATAATATATCTTTGAGCTGGACCGCATACCACCAGATTGATCTGGCATATCGGGCACGTCCTGTAAATCGTCTGAGCACTCAGGATATTGACGTCTTACGTTATTTGGCATGAGGCATTGAATCCAGTTAGGTTGTATGTAAAATGAATCTGACACGCCGCCGCGTATATATCATTATAACAAGGCTTCGTAAACTCTTCGGTGTCGACACCACTTCTGAAATAATGGATCATGCACGTATAAAATTACGGTCATCTTACCTCAATATTACAGTCTCATAATGTGTCCAGGGCAATCGCATATTGTATCTCAATGGAGGATAATGGATGCCAAAAAAGAGGCAACCAAGCTGCCCGAAACAAGCATCATAACCTACTTTGCGGATATGGAAG
Source organism: Chloroflexota bacterium (assembly GCA_022616515.1). Lineage (GTDB taxonomy): Bacteria > Chloroflexota > Anaerolineae > Aggregatilineales > J027 > JAKEEQ01. Next base: position 20,005 of record JAKEEQ010000334.1, read on the forward strand.
ACCCCCGAAGCGGTCAGAATATCACACATCCGCTGATCAACATCGTGACGATTGCCATTTTCGGGGTCATTAGTGGGGTCGATGGCTGGGTCGATATTGAACGCGATGGGAAGGCAAAACAGGCGTGGTTAAGTAGATTTCTGGACTTGACGAATGGCATTCCGTCCCATGATACGTTTGGCGCGTTTTTCGCTGGCTGGATGAGGAAGCCTTTCAAGCGTGTTTTATCCAATGGACAGCGGCTTTATGCCAGCCGAAACAGGGCCAATGAGTCGCCATGGATGGCAAGAAGTTACGGCGTAGTCAAGAGCGGCGCAAAGGTCGCGCGGGGATCTGGATGGTGAGTGCCTGGGCGAGTGAGAACCGGCTGGTCTTAGGGCAAAAGAAGGTTGATGAGAAATCCAATGAAATCACGGCGATCCCGGCCTTATTAGCCCAACTGGGCATCAGTGGTTGTGTCGTGACGCTGGATGCCCTCAACACACAAACGGCCATTGCCCAACAGCTTGTCGAGGCTGAGGCGGCGTACATTTTAGCCGTGAAACAGAACCAGGGCACGGTGTATGAAGATCTGGTGATGTTATTTGAGGGGTTTGAGGCGGACGGTTACCCAACGGTCATTTATGGGACCGTCCAACGCGAAAATGCAGGGCATGACCGACAGGCATGTCGCCAACTCTGGGTGGTAACTGAGCCAGCATATCGTCAGTATGTGCGACGTGGCAAGCTGTGGGCAAACTTGCACAGCTTGATTAAGTTAGTGACGGTGCGTGTCACCGCCGACAACATACACACCACAACCCGCTATTTCATCAGTAGTTGGCACGCCACTGCTAACGATTTCATGGTGGCTATCCGTGATCACTGGCACATTGAGAATGGTTGACATTGGGTGCTGGATATTGCCTTTCGTGAAGATGAATCCCGCATTCGCAAAGATCATGCGCCAAGCAACATGGCCGTCCTGCGCCATTTAGCCTTAAATTTGCTCAAACAAGAAACCTCGGTCGCGGCGGGGATTGCTGCCAAGCGTAAAATGGCGGGTTGGGACAACGACTATGTACTCAACGTTGTCTGTCCATAAAGCTTTGATATGCAATCGCCCAACTTTCCTGACCTTCGATAAGAAATCTGTCTTTTTGAAATGCCCCATCTTGTAACGTTTCTTAAAGTCGCCCGTCTTACTGATGAAAGGAGAAAGATTTCTATGCGAAACAGTCTGGTTTTTATCATCATTATCCTGAGTTTGTTGGGCCTGCCCGCTCACGCTCAGGAGAGACCACCCGCCATCCTGACGTTTGAGGCAACGGAGGATGTGATTGTGACGGTCAACGAGGCGGAACAACGCAGTCTGACCGCCACCCTGCGCTGGGAGGTCATCAATTTCAGCGAGGATTATGAACTTGCCCTGCATGCGTATGCGGTAAACGATTGGCTGGCGCTGCATGAGGATATTCCCCTGCGTGCTGAGGAAATCCGCAGCGTGCCGCTCATCCATCCGCTGAATTTCGGCCCGATTACCTATCGCTTGAGGGTGCTGAACGCCAGCGGGACGGTTGTCGATGAGCGATTCACCCACATTGATTTCACGGTCGGGGATGAACAGCCAGCCATCGCCATTTTTGAAGTGATTGATACGTCGCCCTATGACGAATTCCGCATCAATGCTGAACTGGCATGGCAGGTGGATAACCGTTTGCCGCACACGAATATCGAATTTGACCAGATTCTGCCCAATGGTCAAATTCAACCAATTGAACTGCCACGTCTGTCGTTATGGGTGGCCTCGGCAGGAAATGGCCGGGTGCGCCCATACTACGTCGTTGATAACGACACCATTCAGGTTCGGATACAGGTTGTCGATGTGCGGGATGATACAGTTTACGACAGCCGGGAAATAACTATTCCCGCCGCCCCGCCACCAGTTCCCCCGACCAGGAGTGATGGCAGTACCCCCACACCAACGCCCACAGACAGCGACGGTCAACCAGACGGTGGTGCTTCGTCGGATGGCTCTCCCCCGGATGGCGGCTCACGCGATGGGAGAGTGCCGAATCAGGACGGGTCAAGGTTCGGTATGTTCACCATCAGCCCACAGCCAATTGACCGCTCACAACCCGTTACCATTAGCTGGGATATTGATGATGCAACGCAGGTGACCTTACAGGCGATGCACTATATCATCAAGACTTCACAGCCCTATTGGACCCCGGCAGCGCAGGTTGCCGGGGCGATCATTGCCGGGTTGGAGGCAGAGGGTCAAATCCAGTACACGATTCCGCTGTTTTTCCGGCAGGGTAGTATCCGCTTCCGCCTTGAGACAGTCGATTCGGTTGGCAATATCGACACCTTTGATTCAGGAATCATATCTTTTCAAACATTCCCGATGTTCTTCACGTCGAGTCTTATTTCTACTTTTCCGCCAGAAACCAGCGAGGCCAGTTATCAGGAATTTGAAAACGGGCTGATGATCTGGCGTGGAGACACGAATACGGTATTTGTGTTAGGCGAGTCAGAAATGCACGGCTTCTGGAATTCCTTCACCGGGTCCACCGTCGTCATTGAAGAAAACCCGCCGGAGGCATTGTTCAAGCCAGAAGGACCATTTAGTGGCGTATGGCATAACAATGCAAACGTTCAGGGATTGGGCTGGGCAACTGGACCGTCACAATCTTATCCCATGCAGTGGCAGTGGAGTCCGCACCCGGTGTACTCTATGTTTGACGCTACCTTTATATCCATTCCCAACGGCGTCATTCGGTTTGTGTATCTTGCCGGAGTAGTTGAAAGTGGACCTGCATGGTCTCTCATCCAATAAGGAATAATTAAGGGTGTGCCCCGGCTGAGGCACTACTTTCCTCACAACAAAACCGTCGTTTTCCCTATGAACGTTGCCACAGAACACTCCTCATGCTAGACTCGCCATGAAATTTCGTGAGCACAAAAATTGATTATAGGGGAGCACTCATGAAGAAATTCCGGTGGCTAACCGTTTTATTGTTTATCATTTTGATAATCCCGGTGGCCCATTCTCACCTTATCAACACGCCAGAACCCGTTAAGGCACAGGGGCCAGTCGAGGCCACCGTTGCGGCCAGCGGGCTGCGCATCCGGGAGTTTCCCGGTTACACATCACGGACTATTGGCAATTATGATCTAAATACGGTCTTGCGCATTGAAGGCCGCGAAAACCAGCTTGGTAACGGCGGTATCTGGGTTTATGGCACTCCGGTCGGTGGGGGCATGACCGGCTGGGTACTCTCCCAATATCTTGTGTTCCCGGCTGGCTTCGACGTCGAAAGTTTGCCGGTGATCGTCGCGGCAGGTGATACACCTGCTCCGGTCGGTGAAGCACCCGTAGTCTCAGCGCAAGGCAGCCGCACCGCAGCCAATGTCAACTTCCGCACCGGACCCGGACTTGGTTTCAGCCGGATTACCACGCTGGCTCCAAACACGCCAATTGAACCGTTGGGCCGTAACCAATCAGGAACATGGGTACAGGCCATTGCCAATGGTCAGCAGGGCTGGCTGTATTACACGCTGGTTCTCATACCGAACGGTGTTGGCAGCCTGCCAGTAGTGGGCGATGTCGCCGCCACTATTCCGGTTACGGAAGCACCCGGCGGATCTATTGGAGGTGCGACCACCAGTCGGGTCAATTTCCGCACCGGGCCAAGCACCGGCTACAGCATCATCACGACCCTTGACGCGGGCGTTCCGGTGTTTTTCACGGGGCGCAACAGCAGCAATACATGGTTTCAGGGTACAGCCAATGGCCGGGAAGGCTGGTTGTACTACACGCTGGTCCGCATCAATGGCAATGTCAACAGTCTGCCGGTTACATCTGGCAGCCCATCTGCACCATCTTCAAGCAGTTCGTCGCCAAGTGCCCCTCCCGGTTACAGCACCGCCAATCTGGGCGTATTCTCCTTCGGGGCGCATGTGGCAGGTTTCAGTGACCTGAACCGGCTGTCATATGCGGGCGGGAGCTGGGTGAAAGTCCAGATTCGCTATAGTCGCGGGGCCGATCCCAATGGACTGAGCGGGATGATTAATGACGCGCACGGTCAGGGTTTCCGCATCTTGCTGGGGATTGTTGGACACGCCGGTGATGTGCTGGGCGGTCAAGATTATTACAACAATTACGCGAATTATGTGGCAGGGGCAGCCGCGCTGGGCGCAGATGCGATTGAAGTCTGGAATGAACAGAATCTTGATCGCGAATGGGCCAATGGTCATATTGACCCCCGCGCATATACCCAGTTACTCGCTACTTCCTACAATGCCATCAAAGCGCAAAATCCATCGACGATTGTCATCAGTGGGGCGCTGGCTCCAACGGGTGCTGAAGGGGCATTTGGTTCCGCGGCAGTGTGGAATGACGACCGTTATCTTGCCGGAATGCGTGATGCTGGCGCAGCATCCTATATGGACTGCCTCGGTGCCCACTACAATGAAGGCATCGTCAGCCCCTACTGGACCAGCGGCGACCCGCGTGGCAGTTACTACACGCGCTACTTCCGGGGCATGATAAACACCTACTATGGCCTAATCCGTAAGCCAGTTTGTTTCACCGAGTTGGGTTACCTGTCACCGGAAGGCTTTGGTGGCCTGCCCGGTCACTTCTCATGGGCCAGCGATGTCAGCCTTGGCGAACACGCTCAATGGCTTGACGAAGCAGTAAGTATTGGTCGCAGCGATTACCGTGTCGCTCTGATTATCATCTGGAACTTCAATTTCCAGGGGTCGCCCGGTGGTGATCCAATGGGTGGCTATGCCATGATCCGTCCCGATGGGTCATGCCCGGCCTGTGACCGGCTTGCCAACTAATTAACAACTGATAGAAGAATAATTGTAGGGGGTATGCGGGTATAACATACCCCCTTCATGTTGGATGAGGCAATATGACTGAAACATCAGAAAAACATGAGGTAGTGGCTGCGCCGAGTGCAGCCGGTGCCAGGAAACACGACACCATTACGATGATTGTCCGCAAGGACGATCTACCCAAACGACGCAACGGCGTTGCCTTTCGACTCAGCATGATTAGCGCCGTCGTGGTGGGAATTGTACTGCTAGGCTTGTTCTTGCCACCGATTTCA
>JAKEEQ010000335.1 GCA_022616515.1 Chloroflexota bacterium
ATACTTGTCATTGAACTGTCCTCCTAAGTTGGTTGGTTTGCTGACTTCCCATCTTGGGAGACAGTTCTTTTTTGTCAACCCTATTTCACATAGAGCGTACGGTGTAATTGGCACCCAACGATTCTCGCGGTACCCACAATAATTGAACCGTCAGATGATCGGTTGTCTGGTAGGGCATTACCGCTACCAGCGCCATTTCATTGTCATAGACAGCAAGCGGTCCATTGGGAGGCGGCCTGTCAAAACGCCAGAACTCCAGCGATGAGAATCACGTTGGAAAAGGCATACTGGCTGTGTTGATAAATCCCAATGCCGTCAAGTCCCGGCGAATGTCGTAGTAAATTGCGTCCTGTTTAGCCACCCACACGCTCTTCTGATAACTCAGCTTATCTTTAAGATAATCTTGAAACTGCCGGGGGTGGTCGAAACGGTCCAATTCGCTTGCCCAATAATGCATACCAGTCTGTCTAAAGTGAACCTGCAAAGGATAGGCTTCGCCGTAAGCTTCAATCAGTACCACGTCTTGCGGTGTGGAACGTTCAGCCAGATATTTTGTCGCTTCGGGCCATTCATAACGAATCGGAAACCATGCACTGGATGTACTCAGGCTGTTAACCATTAAAATTCCAACGAGTGGCAGCATAATCAGCCGGGGCAGCCGGGCCACCGTCCAGCCCGCCAGCAGTGCCAATGCTGGTGTGATGATCGATAGCGAACGAAGGGACAGCACTGACTCCTCACTGAGCCATGTTAACAGTACAGTGATCATCAGAGGTACTACCCCAGCTAGAGCCAATACAGTCGTTTGTGGGGTAGGTGATAGACGGTGACGCGGCGGATCATACCCAACCATACCGAGCAGAATAAGAATCAGCCATAGTCCTTGCGGCTGACCAAGCAAATTCTGTGCCAGTGCGCGGAGTCCTTCCGCTGTTTCAGGCAATGCCGAGACCGGTACGGTTGAGTAGGCGCGGGCGTATAATACCGGCAGCCACGGGGCATAGAGTACAGTGATTCCTGTGTATGCATAACCAAACGATTTCAGATGTTGCCAGCGCAGGCAGCACGTCAAGAGTACATGCAATGCCAGACCAATCAGCAGAAAACCACCCCAGTAACCAGTAATGAGTATAGATGAGGGTCGCGCTCGACAGCACAAAAGCAATACCCCGCCCGCGCGAAGGATGCTGATAAAATTGCCAGTAGCACCAGATAACTAAGGCTACCAGGAAGATCGCCTGTGGATAGAGACGAATCTCACGACCCCGCACCAGCACCAAATCGTGAGTGGTAAAAAACAGCTCAGCCAACAGGCCCGTTGTGGTGTTAAATAGGTCCTGCCCGATGCGGTAGACTGTAGCGGTAGCCAGTAGTATAAACAGGACAGACAGATAACGCATCGCAAAGAAGGAATCACCCGTTAACTGCCGCCAGACATGTAAAACATAATAGCTGAGGGGCGGATGGACATCTCCGGCTGCTTCACGGGTGATCTCAGGCAATGTATAACCAGAAGTTACAATCTGGTAGCCTTCATCTGCCCATATACCAAAGCTATCAAGATCGTTGATCAACAGTAGTGTATTCAGCAACAAGACAGCCAGGATAATTAGCCTGATGACGTGCGGACTTTCCCCTTGCATCGCAATCTCCACACACCTCTCTGCCGAAATTGTCTATATGATTATGGCAATCCTGATTCAGAACTTCAACTCATTGGTTAGCGGCCTTCGAGAGGTGAGAAGCTGAGTTATGCCCTTCGCGATAGTGCAGCTTCCAGATGTGTCTGATACTCGGCGGTCACTTGCGTTGCCATCGACAATTTGTAGGTCAATGAATTTCCGTTAACGGTAACGGTGCGCCCGGACTGCACCATTCGTGGGTCGTTCATGAATCCGATACTGCCAAAATTCAACTCAAGATTATCGCCAATGATCTGAACCCTGCCTTTGAGGACCTCCGTCCGCCCATTGCTCTGAGCATTGATCCATTCGTAACCATCTTCCAATTCGCGGATAAAGCCCGATTCCCAGTGCAGCAGGCTTTCGCTGCCATCGTCATGAATGCGCCATATCTTCTGCTCAACCTGAATGATGGGTTTGCCTTCAAAGTCGCGAAAGATAAGGATTTCGCGATAGCGCGTAGTGTCGATGGTGGGATAAATTGCCGTGCCCTCGCCCTGCCATGTCCCGATGAGTGTGCTTAACATATAAACTCCGATAGAAAAATCGCCAATATAAAACGTAGTACCCGCGTCTGCGTATTGATGTATGGGCATAAGTCCCACTTCCCAACCTGCAATGCTCCCTCTTCGTTCGTCAAAAGAGGGAGCATTTCGTTTATGATGAACATTTTAACGTAATCACCGTACCCGATGCACTGACTTTGTGTTACTCTCATGCGAACATTGAGTTTTATAAGGAATAGCCCCCAATGAGTTTTGAAGAAAAGTTACAACGGCTGGCAAAAATAACCGTCGAAGTTGGCTTAAACGTCCAGCCAGGCCAACAGTTGCTGATCTGGGCACCGCTGGAAACGGCGAACTTTGTGCATGCCGTGACCCGTGCCGCATATCGCGCCGGGGCGGAATATGTGGATGTCAATTGGCGCGATGATCAGGAGCGACGCATTCGCTTTGAGGAAGCCCCGCGTGATTCCTTTGAAATTGTACCTGAATGGTTTTATGACAATGCCATGACCCATCGCAAGCGCGGCGATGCTCTGTTAAGCATCAAAACGACCGACCCCGATTTGCTGGACGGCATTGACCCTGATCTGATTCAGACAGTGCAAAAAGCAACCGCACTGGCCTATAAGCCAATTCAGGACCTCGGTAATTTGACCAACTGGTGTGTGGTGTGCCCGCCGACTCCGGACTGGGCACGCAAGGTCTTCCCGAACCTGTCAACGGATGAAGCTGTCAACAAACTCTGGAACGTCATCTTCGACATTACGCGAGTATCCAATGGCGATCCGGTAGCGGCATGGGAAGACCACATCGCCAATCTGAACGCCCGCAAATCGTATCTCAATGACCGGCACTATACCGCGCTTAAGTATAAGGGTCCGGGCACGGATTTCACACTCGGCTTGCCCGCCGATCATATCTGGAAAGCCGCCCGCAGCCATAACCGCGCCGGAATTGAATACGTGGCTAACCTCCCCACCGAAGAAGTTTACACGCTGCCGGACAGGTCACGGGCTGACGGCGTCGTCTCTTCAACGCGCCCGCTTAACCACAGCGGGGTTTTAGTAGACGGCTTTTCGCTGACCTTCCGCGATGGACGGGTGGTTGAGGCCAGCGCAAAGGTCGGGCAGGAGAACTTACAGCGGCTGTTGCAAACCGATGAAGGCGCATCGCGGCTGGGTGAAGTGGCATTAGTACCGCACAGTTCACCTATCAGCCAATCGGGCATTACCTTCTTCAACACGCTGTACGACGAGAATGCGTCCAGCCATGTCGCATTGGGCCGTGCCTACCGGGAAACGATGCGCGGCGGTGATGACATGGCCGATCCAGAATTTGTGCGGCGCGGCGGCAATGACAGCCTTATTCATGTTGACTTTATGGTCGGCTCGGATGAGATTGATATTGACGGTGTTCGTCCGGACGGGTCACTTGAGCCGGTTATGCGCAGTGGCGAATGGGCTTTTGAGGTGTAGAATATTGCGGGAGAGATGATACCTCCTGGTCTCGCCTGAAAACGGTTGGCGGGAGTGTCACAAGCGGGCCGACACATCGGTCGGCCCCTACGAACGGCTCCGTAGGGGCGCTCCGGTAAATTACACGCATCCTAATAATTGATTTCGTCTGACATAACTTTTGCGAGGGATTGGAATAACCAGCCAATCCCTCATTCTATGCGTTGATGGTTGGAGGAAGATATGCGGGTCATCCAAATGGGTATTGGCGGCATGGGCAATGCATGGCTGGAACGCCTCATGCCATTCGATTTTGTAACGTTTGCGGGATTTGTCGAGGTCGATGCAGCCGTCGCGCAAGCTCAGGCGAAAAAGTACCTGCTGGACGAACGGCTGATTTTTCCCACGCTGGAAGCGGCACTGGTAACGGTAGAGGCCGATGCGGTGATTGCCGTCATCCCGCCGCAGTACCGGATTGAGACGCTGCAAACCTGTATCGACCACAAGCTGGGGCTGCTGGCGGAGAAGCCGCTGGCCGAAAACATGGCCGATGCGCAGCGGCAGGTGGACATGGCGAATCAAAGCGGCCTGCTGTATATGATTGCCCAGAACTACCGTTATAAGCCCGAATTTCAGACCATCAAGGCCATCCTCGATAGCGGCGAACTCGGTTCAATTGATGCCATCACCATCTCCCACTATCGCGGCGTTAAGTTTACCGGCTTTCGTGCTGAAATGCCCTATCCACTGCTCAATGATATGACCGTCCACCATTTTGATTTGCTACGCTTTCTGTTAGGCCCGGAGCCGGATACGATCTACGGGCAGAGTTGGAGCACGTCGTGGAATGAACTCAAGGGCAAAATGTCGGCCTTTGCCATCTTGAATTTTCCACAGGATATTCGCGTGTCATATTCAGCCTCGTGGGTCAGCAACGGTCACGTTTCCAGCTTCAACGGCGATTGGCGTTTTGACTGTGAAAAAGGGGTGTTAACACTGGTGAATGATGTTATCACCGTGCAAAAACGCAGCGGGAGCGATGGCATATGGTTTGCCTACACAGACCTTGAAGAGCGGCTCCCCTCACCCCTTGAATACAACCCGCAGGCTTATCTGGCCTACGAGTTGCAAGAGGGCCTGAACAACGGTTATCGCCCCGCTACCACCGTTCAGGACAACATCAAGACACTGCAAATGGTCTTCGATTTGATAGAATCATGCGAGTCCGGTCATAGTATTCAAAGCAGCAAAAGAGGTAGTTAATGAGTATTCGCGTGCTGGTATGGAATGAATTTCGCCACGAAAAGAATAAGCCTGCTGTACAGGCCATCTACCCCGATGGGATACATCAAGTGATTGCCAAATTTTTGCGAGAAGCGGGCTTTGATGTCAAAACCGCCACGCTAGATGAACCCGAACACGGCCTGACCGAAGCAGCCCTCAGTGAAACCGATGTATTGATCTGGTGGGGGCATACCGCCCACAATGAAGTTGATGATGCTATCGTGGAGCGGGTGCAGGAACGGGTACTGCGCGGGATGGGCTTAATCGTCCTGCACTCCGGGCATGTTTCGAAGATTTTCAGGCGGCTGATGGGAACCACCTGTAACCTGAAATGGCGCGATATTGGCGAAAAAGAACGGTTGTGGATCGTCAATCCATCCCATCCCATCGCGGCTGGACTTGGCGAGTTTATCGAGATTCCACAGGCCGAAATGTACGGCGAGCACTTCGACATCCCCGAACCGGATTCGCTGGTGATGGTGAGCTGGTTCGAGGGTGGTGAGGTTTTCCGCAGCGCGTGCTGTTATCACCGGGGCATGGGCAAAGTGTTCTATTTCCGCCCCGGTCATGAAACTTATCCCATTTACCATCAGGTCGAGATTCAGCAGGTGATTACCAATGGTGTGCGCTGGGCCGCGCCGCGCCAGCCGGTGACGGTCACCTTCGGCAATGTCCCGGAGATGCGCACATAATACGCGAAATGTGAAATATGCAATAAACCCTTCTGGTGTGACGGTGATGGCACGCTTTCCCCTTTGTCCTTCAGACATTTCCCCCATGAATGGTTGAGAGGGGGACACTTTTTCGTAAATAGGGAGAATTCGTTGTGCGGGAAGGCGGGCGGACACGGCAGTGCCGTGTCCCTATGGAAGCCTATGTTTAAACGGGAACGCCCATTATGCGAAAGGGTGCGTAGGGACGCCCCGTTGGGCGTCCGCCACTGATAATGCCAGCAGATTGTGCCGTTATCAGCGGCTTTTGCAAACCTGTCCCTCCGTCAGCCATGAATGGGGAACGTTTAGGCGGGCTTCGCGGCGCTATCAGTTCCCTCCTCATTGCTCCCCATTTATGGGGAGATGTCGCGCTAGCGACAGAGGGGAGAAAATATTCATGTTCCGCTATGCAATCCACATTTTGCACATAAAATCCGTCAATCAGTCCCGGCTATCTGCGATGTGTAAGCCAGCATTTCCTCAACGGTGAACTGCTGTTTGAAGGTGAAGGCATACGGTGTCGGGCCGTGATCGATGAGATGTTCCAGCCGTAGGCGGCAGTCCTGCGGCTCCGGCATCTTATCGCGCAGCGTCCACCACAACACCAGATGCGGCTTCTCTAGGCTGCTGAACCATTCGCCCCGCCGTCGGAACACATCGACATGATCGCTTTTGTAGGTGAAGCTAAAGAGCGATTCGGCATCTTCCCAGACCGACATGTTGATGATCATCATGGGATCGTCAAAAATGTTAATGCTGGTAGCATTTCCCGATGCATCCTGTAAACGCCAGATAAATCCCTCAGCCTCATCGGCAAGGCGGTTAACCGGATCGAGCGCATTGACAAAATCCGCCATTACCGCATCGTCCATTGATGCCAGCGCACGGGCGATATTGGCCTGAGCAATACAATAATTTCCTGACATATTCACGGCTTCCTCTGAGCATAATCACTTTCCCACAGCCGTGATTATAACACGCGCTCGCGGCGGCGGCAGCCTTATCAATGTAACACTCCACCAAACTAATTATTAACCCCTGTGCAAAGTAACTGTTATGCTTTCTATAAATTGATTTGATACAGCGACCTTACCCTGTATAATGGAAGCAATCACCTCTTAAATAGGCGTGTTTAAACAACGATGACACAAATTAACGGAGTAATGATTAACAAACTGGAGGCTCTGGCACAGCGGCGCGGCTTATCCGTTGATGCCCTGTTGTCATCGCTTCTTGAGCCGTTTCCCTCCGACCCTCAATCGATCCTCATGGGGATGGGTGAGGGCGTTATTGTCTATGATGCCAGTGGGCAGCCGGTGCTATGTAACGCGAGTGCCGAGCGTATCCTGGGCCGAGGCTGTGCCGCGCTCGACGGCTGGCTGCGTCTCGGCTCTGATTGGGATGCTACGCAGACCGATGGCACCCCATTTACGCCAGATACGCATCCATTAAGGGCGGCCATGCGCACGGGTGCAGCGCAGCAGAATGTTGTCATGCAAATCCGGCGGCCTGATGACACACGAGTCTGGATTTCCGTCAATGTCCAAACAACCCCAGACCAATTTATCGTCTCCTTCCGGGATGTCACACGACAACTGGATTTCGAACTTCGCTTACGCGAGGAGGGGTCTCGCTATCAGGCATTTCTCAAACAGTCCTCGGACGTCATTTTTGTCACCGACCACACCGGCAGGTTCCTTGATGTTAATCAGGCCGGGCTTGATTTGTTTGGCTACACACGCGAAGAGTTAGACCAAATCAATGCACTGGATGTTTATGCCAGAGAACCAGACCGCGAACGGATTTTAGCGCTGCTGACCGAACATGGCGAGTTGTCCGATTATGAAGTACTTCTCAAGAAAAAAGATGGTTCTCATGTTCACTGCCGGGTAAGCAGCACGGCCCGGCAGGACGCCGACGGACGAATCGACCGCATTTACGGCGTCGCACATGATGTGAGTTCGCTCAAGCATGCGTTGTCCAGTATGCAGGAGAACGAAGCCCGCCTTCAACAAGCCTTTGATGTAGCTCATATCGGCATCTGGGAGTGGTATCTGGATGATGACCGGACGACATGGGCAGGCGATATATTCCGCATGTACGGAATTATGCCGGAGGAATTTACAGGCAAAGGCAGCGACTATCTCAATTTTACGCATCCCGAAGATCGTCAGATGCAGCAGGACAACATCCAGTGGGCCTTTGAAAACGGCCTCACCGAAAAACAACTGACAGATGGTTCGGTGGCGATTCCTTATAATCCACGACATTTTCGGATTGTACGGCCTGATGGAAGTATCTGTTATGTGCGGGGCGATGCGGTGGCGGTAGTTAATGAGGAAGGCAATCCGGTCCGCATGATTGGTGTTCTACACGATGTGACCGACATCAACATTGTTCAACAAAACCTCGAAGAACGCCTGCGATTTGAGCAGATTGTCAGCTTTGTCAGTACGCTGCTGCTCGTATGGACGCCCGACTCACAGCAGGACATCCTCAACCAGATTACGGCCCTGATTGCCACCTATCTTGCGGCAGACCGCAGCACCATGTTTATATTGGATGAGAATCAACACCTGAAGCCACTGGCTCGATGGCGACGTGAGGGTATTGTACAGCACGGTTCGGACCGGCCTCAAACCGATTTCCCCTGGTACACTACACAAATCATTGAAAATGACTTCTGCTGTTATCTGGTGAACGAGCTTCCCAAAGAGGCCATCAATGAACGGAAATTCTGTGAAGGGCTGGGCATTCAATCCTTCATGTCGATCCGCTTGCAAGCCGAGGATAGAGTCCTTGGTGGTTTCACCTTCGACAGCCTGAGCCGGGATTATGAATGGTGGACCAACGAACTTTTACATCGCCTGCAAACGATTGGTGAGATAATTTCTATCGGCCTTCTACGGCAGCAGTTTTCCACGGATTTACAACAGCGCAACGTTGAACTCGGTGCTTTCCTCGATATTGCACAGGCAATAGGAGGCAATCTTGACCTCGATACCATTCTGAATCTATTCCTTGAAAAGCTCATGACACTCGTGCCTTACGAAAGCGCATCGATTGCCTTCGTCGAAAATGATGGCCTGCGGTTTGTGGCACAGCGCGGACTGCCCGAAGAATTTGATCTGGACGCCCTGGCGAATAAGCTACGGCTGACTTATGGCGGGCGACGTGCATTTCCGGTCGATAAACTGGTGCACTATGACGATGTGCGTAATGTCGATGGGTGGGTTCAATTTCCCGAAATCGAATATATCCGAAGCTGGATCGGTATTCCCTTGAAACATAATCAAAAGCTCCTGGGAGTCCTGCATCTGGATCATTCGGTGCCCCATTTCTTTACGCCAGATCATGTCCGCAAAGCCGAGGCTGTCTCACATCATCTGGCGATGACGCTGGAGAATGTGCAGCTTGTGAGTCATTTGGAGGAGCGTGTCGCTGAGCAAACCCGCCAATTACGCCAGAGCGAAGAACGCTATCGTCTGATTTCTGAGATCATGTCCGATTATGTGTATTCCGCCATCGTTGAAGAAGACGGCATCACCGATATTGATTGGGTCTTCGGGGCATTCGAGGAAATCACGGGATACACCGTCCGCGAGATCAATGCATTACCACGCAAATGGGCAACCCTTGTCAACGAAGATGATATTGTCAGGTTTGAAGGTCTGAAAGACGAGTTCCGGCGCGGCGATTCGTATGTCTATGAATATCGCATTACTGCCAAAGATGGAACGATGCGCTGGCTGCGCGATTACTTTCGCCCGATTTGGGATGGTCTCGCCATCGTGCGCTATTCGGGGGCTGTTCAAGACATCACGCGCACCAAAACCGCCGAACTCAAGCTTCAGGCCGAGCAGGTGCAGCGCGAAATCATCTTGAGCAACATCGCCGATGCCATTCTCTCTACCGACCGCGATGGTACCATTGTCTACGTGAATCCGGCGTGGGAAAAGCTCACGGGCTATTCGTTTGCGGAGGTCGAAGGCAAGCCATCACATATGCTGCAAAGTGGTCAAACACCACTCCAAACCTATGAAGAGTTGTGGGAGACCACTTCCGGCGGTGATCAATGGACGGGAGTCTTAAAAAATCAACGCAAAGATGGCAGTGTCTATGACGCGCTAATCACTCTTGTGCCGGTGCTGGACAGCGAAAATGAGATTATTAACTTTGTTGAACTTCAACGAGATGTCACAGAAGAACGCCAGCTTGCCGAGTTGAAAGAAGCCTTCATCGCCAATGCCGCCCATGATCTGCGCAACCCGATTACCATCCTGTCCAACACGCTCTACCTGATGAAACAACAGCCGACCGAGATGGAAAGATGGACCGCAAGCATCACAACTCAGGTCGAGCGGCTGGATAAACTGGTGACGGATCTGCTGACTATCGCCCGGCTGGATCGCATGGTTGTGGCCCCAACTTCGTCAATCACGGACGTGAATAAGGTGATTAAGCACGTCCTTGAAGCGCAGCGACTTTTAATGGGCGACAAACAACTCACGCTGTCAAGCAGCCTGTGCAGCGACGCACTGCCTGTTCGGATAGATGCCGATCACATCGAGCGTGTCATGGTTAATCTTATCGCGAACGCCATCAACTATTCATCCGACGGTGGCGTGGTACACGTTGCAACGGTGGTGAGAGATCAGCAGGTGTGTATCGACGTCCGTGATGAGGGAATTGGCATCGACGCAGAAGATATTCCACACATATTCGACCGATTTTACCGGGCCGAAAACGCTAAATTGGAAGGGCAGGGGACCGGGCTTGGACTGTCCATCGTTAAACAGATCGTTGAACTCAATCACGGGCATGTTTCAGTCCAGAGCGAGCCGGGAAGTGGCTCAACGTTTGTCGTGCAGTTTCCTTTTATGCGTGATTAAAGAATTTTTGTCTCTGCACTCCTTATCTTTTCTGCATCTTTTTAATCCTGATTTCCCGACTAGCGCAAATCTGCAAAATCTTTATATACTGGATGTTGTCCATAAAAATGGACCAAAATACCTCAAATTAAACTAAATCAATATGATATCTGGAGGATAGATGTATAAGTTTATCAGGATGCTGGTGCTGGTGCTGGCGTTGGTTGCGGTACTGGGTTCAATGTTCAGCCCAACCACTGCCACCGAGCCGCAGCATTCAACGTCAAGTGTCGCTCAGGGTGGAAGCGGTCTGCGTGCATTTAATGAGCAGACGGGTGCACTCAACTTTATTAACTTTGCCGGACAGAATGGTGGCCGGGCGGCTAATGCCAATGAAGCGATGGCATTAGCCAACACGTATGCTGGTCAATTCGGACTGGCGGCAGGAAGTCAGGTAGGGCTGGTTGGCACAACCCAATCACGCAGCGGTTCAACCTACTATCGCTTCCAGCAAACCTACAACGGCATTCCAGTCCTTGCCGGTGAAATGAAAATCGCGGTGGGAGCGCGAGGTAATGTCAATGCAATTTCCGGCGAATTTGCTCAGAATTTGAGCAATGTGGCAACCGCACCCACAATCAGCGGGGCTGTCGCCAGTCAAACGGCAGCAGCCTATGCTGCACGAGCCAGCGGCCTCAGTGCGTCGGCCTTCACCGTCAGCGCACCACAGTTGTATTACTACGACTCATCGTTGATTTCACCGCGAGTTGAGCCAATCACACTGGTGTATCAGATGGACGTAATGGCACCGGGCCAGCCATATAACTACTTCGTTCTCATTGATAGTGGGCGTGGTGGCGTTCGCCTGGCGTTCAATCAGATTGACACCATCATGACTGACGAAGATGCTGAACGTTTTGCGCGGGAAATTGCCGAAAACGGCAGCAATGACAGTGTTGCCCATGTTGATCCCGGTGCCCCCACTATCGGATCGCTGCTGCCCAACTTCAACGCGACAGGCACCACCTACAACTCGAACGGTACGCCTGACCGTCAGGGCGTAGGTGCAAGTACCCTCATTTGTACGGATACACAGCCTGCTACAGTGACCCTGGAAGGTGCCGATAGCTGCGAGGGCGGTGTGACCAACGCAACTCGTGCCAATTCTGCGCATTTCTTCGCATTTCAGGTCCATGACTACTATGACCAATTATTTGGGCGTGACAGCATTGACGATGCAGGCATGAACCTGATTTCCAACGTTGATTTTGACCCGGTTCCCGGACCGCCTCTGTATTCAAATGCCTTCTGGGATGGCGTCCAGATGACCTATGGCAATGGTGGTTACTTCACGGCGGATGACATCGTCGGTCATGAATTGACACATGGTGTAACCGAACATACCTCGAACCTGCTCTACTACTATGAGTCAGGGGCCATCAACGAAGCCATGTCCGACATCTTTGGTGAAATGGTGGACCAACTGAATGGCATTCAAGTAGATGGCACTACCGGCACGGTATCACCGGATAGTCCGGGCAATCGCTGGTTGCTGGGTGAAGACCTGGGTTTCGTCATTCGCAATATGAGTGATCCCCCTGCATTAGGTGATCCAGACCGCACGCGCAGCCCTAACTATGAGATTACCGAATTTGATGGTGGTGGTGTTCATATCAATAGCGGTGTCGCCAATAAGGCTACCTTTTTGATGGTTGACGGTGGTTCCTTCAATAGTCAGACGATCACAGCACTGGGTCCCACCGCTGCCGACTCTTACATTCTGACTGCTAACGTCTGGTACGAGGTGGAATACTTGCTGACCAGCGGTGCCGACTTCGGTGTGCTCAATCAGGCATTGAGTGCAGCCTGTACCAGCCTGATCGGTGCTTCCCTGCCGGGTACCTCAGAAACCCTGTCGGCAGGCGACTGCACCGAAGTTGGTGAGGCTGCTCTCGCCACCGAAATGCACCTCGAACCAGGGTTTGACGGATTCAGCCCCGAAGTTCCGGTGGCGTGCAACACACCCGGGACTGCCCCCACACCGTTGTACTTCAACGATTTTGAATCTGGTGTCAGTGACTTCCTCTTCACGGATAACGTACCTGCCCCATCGAAGACATGGTACTACAATGAACCGATTATCGTTCCGACCGGGACGTTTGGCTTCCCCTACGCCGCCCGTAGTGGTCTTTATAGCCTCTTTGGTGCCGACTTCAACGGTGACCGTTTTGGTGATCCCTTCGGATATCTGGGTACTGCCGAACTCAATGTTGACGTTAGTTTGACAGGTGCGACCGAGTACTACCTGCACATGTGGCATCTGTGGGGCTTCGATGACTTTATGGGAACGATGTATGACGGTCTCGTGATCGAATACAGTACCAATGGCGGATCAAGCTGGACCGACATTGACGGCCTGTTTGACGACGGACGCTCTTATGACGGAACACTGCCGATCATGTTTGGTAACCCACTTGGTGGACGCAATGCCTTTGGGTTTAACTCAAACAGTTATGTCAATACGCAGTACGATTTGAGTTCGCTGAACGGTCAGGATGTGCGTTTCCGCTGGATGCTGGGTACGGATGACAGCTTTGAAGATCAGGGCTACTGGCTGGATGACCTTCTTGTTTATGCCTGTACCCCTATCGGCAATACGCCATTGGCCGCCACAGCTAATTGCGTGAACGAGGACCTCGCGGTGAACATTACCGCTGGTGACGGTCCGTTTAACATTACCGCCAGCGCTGGTGTCAATACACCAGTCAACGGCGTCAGTACCGGCACGACAACCATTCAAGGGCCGGAGAAATGGGATAACCTGACCGTTACTGAAACGGGCGGCGACACACAGTCGCTCAATCTGGGGCAGTTCAAGTGCCGCTCGACTGAACGTCCGTCGCCCATAACGCCCGTGCACCTCAGCCACACAACAAATGCGTTCCCGACTTTCTCGTGGACATCCATTACCGATGCGAACAACTACCGGGTATTTGTCTATGATGAGAAGGTTCCTGCGAATCGTACCGTTGACATTCGCCAGAACAGTGGTGGTCCGACCAGCATGACACTTAGCACGGCGCTGCCCAATGCTCGCCTGTTCTGGCGTGTCCGTGGTCGCCAGAATCGTATCTGGAGCTTGTGGAGCGTCCGCTTCACCCTGTTCAAAGATCCGGTCATTCCGGTGACATCCGACTCATCGGGTGAAGATGGTTCGGTGATATCCGCACCACCGCCGGTTTCACTGCCGCCAGTGGTTGATCCGTCCGGCAGCGATGGCAGCGCACCACCGCCCGCCGAGGCCCCAACCGAGCTTCCCGC
>JAKEEQ010000336.1 GCA_022616515.1 Chloroflexota bacterium
CTTGCTCAAACGCCTTACTCTCTTCGTTCGTTAGTTGAAATTGTCTTTTTCCCATACCCTACATTATACTTCAGGCGTTTTCTTTTTCACTTATCCATTAGGAGAAAGCACCAGAAATCATGGACTTGATGAAGAATAGTAAAGAGATAAAAGAAACCACTGGATATGCGTTGTTCCGTCCGTATACAGCCTTTCGACGGTGAGTTATCGATGTCATGAAAATCGGATGCTATTTCCCAACCATCGCCTTGACCATCTCCACAACCATCACCGGATCGGGCAGGGAGTCTTGCCAGAGCGTGGGAACATGGATTTTCAGGTCGGGCAAAAGCGGGGTTGCGTAGTCATCATCAACAGTGATCGACAAGTAGAGGTTATTTTCGAGGCGCAAAAAGCGTGCTTCCCGGTGGATGGGGTCAATAATCCAGTATTCTTTGACGCCAGCTTGCTCATACTCGCGATATTTCTCGCCATGATCGCGGGCAATACTCTCCGGTGAAACGATCTCAATGCAGATGTCGGCGGGTCCAATCATGTCCGTGTCACTAAAATCACCGGGATTGTCATTCAAAACAACTTGCACATCCGGTTCGCGGATAGACTCTTCGAGACGCATCACAAACGGTGCGCTAACTGCTTTGCCAATGGGATTAAATGAGAAGTAGGTATCCAACAGACCTCTTATATAGGTGGTCAATAAATCGTGCCGCCGTGATGCAGGACTCATTTTAATGACCACCCCATTCACCCATTCGTGAAAATCTGACGCATATGTTGCAAGATAGTCCGTCTCGGATACATCGGTTGCCACGATAGGACCAGCAGGTAATGTTATCGGGGTTTGTTCAGACATGGTTACCATCTCAAATAAGTACTTCCGCACCCATTATAGCATTTTCCCGAAACACGCACCCAGTCTTGGCATTGGTCAAGCGAGCGCTCACGCCGGAGCGCCGCTACGGAGCCGCTCATTTAAAGGGGAATCGCCATTGCATATCAGAGTCGTAGGGACACGGCAGTGCCGTGTCCGCTTAAGCCCATCCACGTTTTACGATACAATAGAGATACCATGAGCAACTTTTACAGGAACATGCTCCATGTCTGAAATCACGCTCAAAATTCCTGCCCACCTTCCAGCGGGGCTTGTCGTCGCCACAGATGTCTCCGAACAGGATTATTTAACCTCATATGCCGAACATTTTCATGAATGGATCGATGGAGTAGTCATCAAACTGACGCCCGTTTCTGACCGTCACGAGCAGGTGTCCGTCCATTTTAGAGTACTGTTAAACATGTACTTCGAGTTACGTCCCATTGGCAAAGCTCGACTGTCTCCCTTCGTTATGTGCATTCGCAGTGCCATTCGTGAACCCGATGTGCAGGTGATATTGAATGACAATCCTGGCGATTTTAGTGACATGGGCATGATAGGACCCGCTGACATCTGTATTGAGATCGTTTCACCGGAGAGTATTGCCCGTGATCGCGGAGAGAAGTTTAGCGAGTACGAGCAGGCGCGGGTTAAAGAATACTGGATTATTGATCCTGTGCGGCAGTCGGCAGATTTTTATCGTTTATTGGATGCCAATCGATATGCTGAAATCATGCCGGATGCAGAAGGGAATTACCGGACTCCTCTTCTGCACGATTTGCGCATCAACATCGCCACTTTATGGAGAAAATCGCTGCCCGGTTATCTGGAGATTGCTGAACAGGTGAAGGAAATGCTGGGAAATTAGTAGAGTTTCACGACTCAATACCCCTGATATTCTGAATTTTCCTCTTCAAACCGCTTGCGTCGCGCATCAGCGAGGGTTTGTTCAAACTCGGCGAGAAGCTGGGTTACGGGTTCGTCATGCAGTTTTGCCTTACGCATGAGTTTCACAAGTTCTCGGACGCGAATTTCTATGTCATTTAATTGCTTTCGTGAAACAGGCTCGAGGTTCATCGGTCACAAACTTTCTTTGTTATTATGTGGTGGAGGTGAGGAATATTTGAGAATAACAATCAAGTACAGCGTGTTTCAATGAGGGTTTTCAAGACTCTTCACCTGACTCCAATCATACGCCATTTTCGGTCATAAGTACATGAGAAAGCCTGCTGGTTTTTGCCATAAATACTTTGAGGGAAAATCTGTACATTAGAAATGAGAGGGACACTTTTTTTGTAGATGTGGACGAGTCGTGGTGATGGAAGGCGGGCGTCCACGTCGGAACGCCCCTACGTAACCACTCCGGCTAAGGCAAACCGTTGGCAGGGACAGCCCGATGTGGCTGTCCGCTGTCAAAAACACCGGGATTTCTAGTGCTACCGACGGCTTTTGGAAAACTGTCCTCCCGCCAATATGCTTTACTCGTTCGAGAATAACCCCACGCGGTTGCCTTCGGTGTCAATAATCCAGCCACAGAAACCGGCTCCGGTATCGGCTCCCAAAGGCGTCTTGGGCAGCACCACCTTGCCCCCGACTGGCTCAACCCGCTCCAATGCTTTGCTCAGATCGCCATCCACAATCAAATAAACCATTGTGCCTTCCGATGACGGTGTATAGCCATACTGCGCATTCTGGACCAGCGCCCCGGTCACGCCATCACGCGACGGGAACATGCCAATCATACTGCCCATTTGCTCGGTCAGGTCTTGAACGTGCAGTTGGGTATCGAGGACTTTGTTGTAGAAGGCGGCAGCCCGCTCAATATCGGTGACCGGGATTTCAAACCAGTTTAGTGCAGACATTTGATGTGCTCCTTAGGTTGAAGTTGTTTGATGTGCTCTATGACCCCTCCCTAACCCTCCCATCCCCTCTGTCCTTCGGACATCTCCCCATAAATGGGGAGAATTGGGGGAGGGAACATGTTTCAGCGCCCGATGACGACAGGTTCGAGCCAAGTCTCCCCCATGTTTGGGATGTCGCGCCAGCGACAGAGGGGGTTTTCACATAAAGCGTTTGTTACAGTCTAGGCAGCAATAGAACAAATGTCTTGTAAAAATTTAACCTGCTGGCACGAAGTGGACGCCATCGCCTTTGCACAGGCTGTCACCATACACGGCGCGGCGATTCGCCATGTACTGCGTCGGGGAGAATCCGGTGAAGGCGGCGAATTCCTTATTGAAGTGCGACTGGTCGTAGTAATTGAATTCATAGGCAATCTGTGCCCAATCAATGGGACGGGTCGGGTCGATGGTATGCAGCACATGCTGAAAGCGATACAGCCGCGCCATCGTCTTGGGTGAGACGCCGACATATTTTTTGAACTGGCTGGCGAGGTGTTTCTGGCTGATGCCGATGTCGTCACTCAGCGCCTTGATGGACAGCATCCCCTTATCGGCTGCCAGTGACCGCAGCGCGAACTGCACCACATCTAACTGCCCGTTGTTGTCCGTCAATTTCCGGCACAACAGTTGCTCCAGCGTCTCGAATTTCGCGTCAATCGTCGGGGCATGATACAGCGCCTCGCGCCATAGTTCCGCCTCACTGACCCACACCGCATCGAGTTCGACAATCCGGTTTTGAAATTCGCTGGCGGGGATGCCAAAGAACGAATAGACGCCCTCTGGTTTGAAGCGGATGCCGATCATGTTGGTTTCGGCGATTGGTTCGTTGATGATATGCTCGGTTTGCAGGCCGACCAGCCACATGCGGCGGTTGAGGTCAAATTTTTGAGGGTCGTCATGGTCATACACGCGAAAGCCTGACCCGAAATTGATGATGAGTTCGACCGTGCAGGAGGGCAGGATATGTTCGCGGCGGTAGGGGATTTGTAAATCAACCTGCCAGAAGCACTGAATGTAGCGGGAGAGGCGAGCCTGTGGGAAATGAAGGCGCATGGCGAATACCAGAATCTTGACGGTGCGGTATGTGGATATTATAGCAGGTTCGCCAGCGGCGAGAGGTTCAGCAAATTTTCGCTATATTTGCATTGAGTGTAAACTATAAACATAACCCCTGTGGAGAGTATGTTTAATGAACGAGTTGGAACGATGGCAACCAGAGCATCCCGATTATCCTGAATTACAGCGATTGATTACGCAGGTACGCGAGGGGACAAATGAGGAAGCGTTAGCGGCTGTGGATGAGCTACGAGAGAAAGGATGGTTATTCGATGGTTCTTTGCGGGAAGCTAACATGTGGAGAGCCGATTTGCGAGGTGCCAACTTGACCAATGCTATGCTGCACCATGCCCGCCTGGGCTATTGCCGCCTGAGTGGGGCCAATCTGCTCGTAGCCAACCTGTTCCGTGCCAATCTGTGGGGAGCCGATTTGATGGGTGCACACCTGAACGATGCCATCGTGGGTTATGCTAATCTGCGTGAAGCCCATCTGAACGATGTCGATCTGTACCGAGCCAACCTGAGTAATGCAGACCTGCGCAGGGCCGACATGCGTAGGGCCAACATGCGCGGCGTTAACCTCAGCAGTGCCGACCTCGGTGGTGCTAAGGTAAGCGAGGGAATCTTTCATCAAACTGTATTAGGAAATGTGGACTTATCGGACGTAATAGGGCTTGATGAAGTTAGACATTACGGGCCAAGCATTGTCGACTACCAGACTCTATCATATGTACGAGGGCAGTTGCCACTGAAGTTCCTACAAGGCGTCGGCTTCTCGGATACATATATAGAATTTCTGCCTTCCTTGTTTGATGAACCAATTCAATACTATAAGGCATTCATAAGCTACAGTCATGCTGATCAAGAATTCGCTAAACGTCTTCATAAAAGATTACAGGGTGAGGGTATTCGTTGTTGGATAGATGATGAGGATATGGAAATTGGTGATAAAGTCTACGACAGCATCAATCAAGCCATTCGCCTGCATGACAAAGTGATTCTCATCTGTTCGGAGCACTCCCTCAAAAGCCGCTGGGTCAAGCGCGAATTCGAGACCATGCTGCAAAAGGAAGAAGACCACGAGAAAGCAAATGGAGAGTTTGAGCCATTATTGTTGCCATTGGATGTTGACGGGTATGTCTTCAAAGAGGCAGAAAATGATTACATGGTGACGGAAATCAAGAGCAGACTGGCAGCGGACTTCACGAACTGGAAAGATCATGATGCGTTTGAGGCGGCGTTTGAAAGGCTGGTGAAGGCGCTGAAGGTGCACCGCGCCTCCGATTCAGAGCGGAAATTGGGACTTGATGATAAGTGAGCAGCGTGAAAGTTAATGTGTTAAGGTGACGGAGTATGGGAGATCAGTTTGAAGGCTTTAAAAGACGGAATCCAGAGCATCCTGAATATGATGAATTGCAGCGGTTGATTAGGCAGATGCGTAAGGGAGCGAACGAAGAGGCGCTGAGGGCGGTTGGTGAGATGTGGAAGAAGGATTGGGTCAGAGATAAGTCATTGCAGAATGCCAACTTGGTCAATGCCGATTTGAGAGGTGCTCACCTAATGGGTTCTTACCTGAGAGGTGTCGACCTGAACGATGCCAACCTGAAAGTTGCTGTCCTGACTGATGCCGACTTGGATAATGCTAATCTGAGCCGTGCCGACCTGAGCCATTCCTACCTGAGCAGCGTCATCCTGAGCCGTGCTAACTTGGTTAATGCAAGCTTAAGAGGTGCGGACTTGAGAGATGCAGACTTGAGTCGTGCCGACCTGAGTAGTACCGACTTCAGAGGTGCCAACCTGAGAGGTGCTGTCCTGAGTCGTGCTAGACTCCAGCGAACGGTATTTAATGGGGTGGACTTGTCGGAGGTGAAAGGGCTGGATGAAGTTATTCATCTAGGGCCGAGTTATGTAGATTTTCATACGCTGACGGAATCGCAAGGCAAAATCCCGGATAGCTTTTTGCAAGGCGTAGGCTTTTCTGATGAGTATATTGAACATATAATGCCATTGTTTAGAGGGGCAATACAGATGTACTCCGTGTTTATTAGTTACAGCCATTCCGATAAAGAATTTGCAAAGCGCATCTTTGATCGTCTTCAGGGGGAAGGTGTACGGTGCTGGCTAGATGACAAGGACATGAAAATTGGTGATAAAGTCTACGACAGCATTAATCAAGCTATCCGTCTCCATGATAAAGTGATTCTCATCTGCTCGGAGCACTCCTTCAAGAGTCGGTGGGTCAAGCGCGAATTCGAGACCATGCTGCAAAAAGAAGAGGATCACGAGAAAGCCAATGGAGAGTTTGAGCCGTTACTGCTGCCGTTGGATGTAGATGGATATATTTTCAAAGGGGCAGACAACGATTACATGGTAACCGAAATTAAGAGCAGGCTGGCGGCGGATTTCACGAACTGGAAGGATCATGATGCCTTCGAGGCGTCTTTTGAGAAGTTGGTGAAGGCGTTGAAAATAAGACCCGGGGTAGACGGGGCCGACCAATAAGCGAAATTATGTGGATCATAACGAGAGGAGTATTGATTGATGAGTGGTGAGCTAATTACTTATGATCATGGTTACATAAGGCTCGATAGAGAGGATGCTGACGTAGTTTCTATTTCAATTAATGACCGTGATAAGAATCTGTACGGACAGATATTGCTCACAAACGAACAGGCAAAGGAATTGCTGGAAAAGCTGGAAAAAATAATTCAAAAGGGCGATTAAAATGTCTCACGATACGCCCTAAGGGTCCGATAAAGCGCGTGCTGAAATACACCGGGATATAGATGGAAGCTTGACCCGGTGTTGAGTAGATTTGTCCTGAATTAGAGGGCACGGATTTTGTGACCCAAGCGCTCTATAACTTTGTAGAATATTTCATGAATTTGAGCATGACCTTCTAACTCATAAATGTTCTTTTCAGCAAACATTTGCTCTATCTCTTTATCCTGAACGAGATTAATAAATCCTAGGACTTGTGCCCTAGATTTGTTGTAATGGTGTGTTGAACCCGTTGCAATTGAATGTGACATGTCGCTGATTGCTTCTACGATTTGTGAAGATATTGAGATAAGAAATTCTTTTTCTTCTCGACGTTTCTTCTCTGCAATTTCGAGCCTGTACAGATAGCGTTGATGACGGCGGTCAAAAAAGGAAAATAATTGATTGAAAAAGGCAGCAGATGCACCTGAAATTAGGCCAATAATAGTTATGAGAACTACGCTGTCGCTTACTTCTTGCATTGGGTCACCAGCTTTCTATTGAAGTTGAAACGATGCTCTCATTATAGAGAGTGTGACAAAATCGCTCAAATCGAGTCTGTGGTGCGTATCATCTTATGTGTACACCGACTATGCTCACTTTATACGGATGCTCCCAACTAAAAACGCCCACCACATTGTGGCAGGCGTCGAAATGTCAATCTAAAGCGCAGGTTGCGATTCGTTCCCGTTCAACCACAAGTTCGCGTAATGCAGTGGGAATATAGGTCATCAACTTTCTTTCAATTTTTCATGAGCGCGGACCTTCAAACGACGTACAAAGTGCTCTAATTGCAAATACTCATCGAGTTCCTGACGCTCGGTATCATTGAGTGTTTCGTTACGATTGCCATCCAGTAAATACCGCAGACGGGTTTGCATGGCTTCGGATGGACGCAGTTCAATCACTTGCTCCGGAGTTGGAGCCGAGAGTAAAAAGTCCAGGATTTCATCGGCAGGTGTGACGGGATGTGAGATTTCCATCGTGGGTTCTTTCTTTAACCAGCGCGTTGTCTTTAGTTTAACATGCCCGCAGTTTCACAACAAAAAACGCCCACCACGGCGTGGCAGGCGTCAACATGTCATTCGTGTGACTTAATTAAGCTCCGGCGGGACCAGAACATGGGTTAACGTCAGGTCGGTTTCACTAGCGGTATCCGCGACCAGCACCGGCACGGTAAAGGTCACGTTTTCCACAAAGCACAGCGTATAATTGACCCCTTCACACCAGTAGATGGTCACATCGGTTGAAAATTCGGTCTGGCCGGTACTGAAGGTTGCCGGGATACGCACGGGCAGTTCGGGCAGCACTTCCTGATAGACCAGAAAATCTTCATCAACCGTCACATGCTCATCTTCGGGATTGAAGACGGTGAACGGCGCGGCATCGTTGAGTTTGTAGCCTTCCGGTATCTGGATGTCGAAGACAATATCACCCTCACCGGCCTGCACCGTTGTCATTGGGAAGGTGATGACGTTTTCGTTGGCATCGGTAAAAGTAACAGCATCGTCATCCAACCCGGATTCGTTGCTAGCGACATCATCATCTGCCGGGACCGAGCGCTCAACTACCAGAACCATCGGGTCGGCATATTCCACCGTCGAGACTGTATTCGTATCGAGGTCGATAATGCGAATGGCATGATTGTTGGTATCTGCCACGTAAATTTTGCCGTCAGCATAGTGTAATCCACCCGGCTCAAAGAAAGCTGCTTCGGTCACTTCGCCATCGACCAGCGTTTCATCACCCGTTCCGGCAAAGGTGACGCTGGTACGCTCCACCGGGTCAATCAGCTTGATCTTGCTGTTATAGGTATCCGCCACATACAGCAGGCCATCCGGGCTAACTGTGACGCCGAGCGCATGTTGCAAACGAACCTCATCACCCTGACCGTCCACATCGCCAAACTCAAAGAGTCCGGTCCCGACGATGGTTTCCACGTCGCCGTTGGGGTCAAGGTCGGCACTGCGAATGGCGCTCACTTCGGAGTCGGCGAAATACAGTACCTCGCCATTGGTGGCGATACCGCTCGGCTGGGCCAACTGCGCATCTGCCAGCGGTCCGTCAATAATGTCCTCGCGGGCGTTTCCGGCATAGGGGCCGATGTCATTGGTTGCCAGATCAAGTTTCCACAATTGGTGCGGACCCGCCATCGCGATATACAGCGCCCCGTCATAGAAAACGAGGTCCCAGGGCGATGACAGCGCGACATCGGGAGCCGTACCGCCCACCGGTGGATAGGTGTTGGCTTGCTCGCCCGTCCCGGCGGCGGTCGTCACTTCGCCTGTAGTTAAATCAACGGCGCGAATGGCATGGTTGGCGGTATCCGCCACAAACAGTGTATCGCCACTCAATGCCAGCCCCTGCGGCATGTTAAATTGGGCCACATCAGCAGCACCATCAACAAAGCCGGGCTGTCCCGTGCCGATCACCTGAATGTTGTCGAACGTATCGAGACTGCTCACCACAATGCGGTGATTGGACGAATCGCTGACAATCAAACGATTGCCTTCCACATCGGCAAACACCTTGCCGGGATAGTTGAGCATCACTTGTTCCCGCTCGGTAACTTCCGGCGCGAGTTTGGCAAGGCGCGTACTGTCAATCAAGCCAGCCGCAGCGTATTCCGCGACCATTGTATCGAGTATTGGCTGGAACAGTTCATAGACGCCCTCACCGGAGCGCCCGCCGACGACTTTGCCGTTGGGGTCAATCAAGACCTGGGTAGGCCATGCCCGCACGCCATAGGTGCGCCAGATGGCGAAATCATTGTCGTTGACAACCGGGTGTGTAACGCCATAGCGCTGCACAACCTCACGGATGTTATCGGTTTCGCCTTCGGTAGCGAATTTGGCGCTGTGGACGCCGATCACCACCAGATCATCGCCAAATTCTGCTTCAAGGCGTTGAAAATCCGGGATGGTGTGCATACAGTTAATGCAGCCGTATGTCCAGAAATCCAGCAGGACGATTTTGCCCTCCAACTCGTCCATGGTCAGCGGCTCGGATACATTCAGCCAGTCGAGGTCGCCCGGAAAGTCCGGGGCGTCTGTCTCGCCAGCATAAGTGAAGTCGTCGCCCTGAGCATTGGTCAGGTTAAAGTCATTAGCGAAAAGGGATGCCAGCCCGGCTACCAGTGCCAGTACCAACAGCCCGGACAGGATAATGTGGGTGCGTTTCATTCAAATCCTCAGCATAAGTGGTCTACATTTACGGTTATTCAAACATAATTTCGTGAGATGCACATGAGTGTTCGCCTTGTCTCCCCTCACAATGGACGGATTGACGGGTGGGATGTCTTACTCTGTCATATCCAACAAAATTGTATTGAGCGTGTGTTAAATAATGCGCAAAAGGGGAGTCCAACCGGAGACTCCCCTTCGGGATGACGGTGAATGTTGCTTTCCGCTACCGTGAGTTTGGTGGTGCAGGGAACGTCGGCGCAACCGTTGGCTGAGGCGAGAGTGTCGGCGCAGCATTCAAGTCAATGGTTGGCACAGGAGTCAGCGCGGATAATGGCGCAGCCGGGTCCTTGAACAACGTGAACCGGACACTCGACAAACTCCAAATCCGATTTTGCCGCCCACGCACCCGCCAGAACAAACGCCCATCCGGCAGCGGCGTACTCAAAACCATCATGGTCGGTCCGCCTGAATTCTGGCGGATGTCCACCGTACGATTGGCGACAACGGGATCATCGAACACGAAAATGCGATAGTTGTTGGCGCTGGTGATGCCTGTCCATGAGAATGTCGGGAATAGATTCGTCGTATGGGAACGATGGGCAGGTGAGACTGGCACCGGGCGCTCATCCGTGCGGCATTTGAATTGACCGAGATTGATGCTCTCGCCATTGCCGCCAGTTTCTGTCACCGTTAAATTGTCCCATTTCTCCGGGCCGTTAATCGTCGTGGTGCCAACTCCCACGCCGTTGACAGGTGTATTGACCCCCGCGCTGGCGGTGATATTGAAAGGTCCATCGCCGGCAGAGATAGTTACGGCAAGATTCTCATCTACACAGGTTGCTGATGCAAGCAAGTTTACTGATCCGGGCGTATCGGTTGGCGGAACAGGCGTGTCCGTCGGTGGCACAGGCGTGTCAGTGGGTGGCACAGGCGTGTCAGTAGGTGGAATCGGCGTATCGGTGGATGGCACGGTAGTGTCCGTCGGCGGTACTGAGGTATCCGTCGGCGGAATTGGTGTATCGGTTGGTGACATAGGCGTGTCCGTCGGCGGGATAGGTGTATCGGTCGGTGGCACAGGTGTGTCGGTCGGAACTGGCGGCTCTTGAAGTTCGTATGACCCGACATCGCAATTCGCGTCGCGGGGCAGACCACGCTGATCTTCTGTTAAACCACAACCGGGGACTGCGTTGACGGCAGGATTGCCGCTCACATTGAGCAGCGGCAGGAATTGCGGTACGCTCAATCCCTCATCGGTCAAGGTTGTGGAAAAATGTGTACCGGGGATGATATTGCCGGATGAAATCACATCGCAGCTTGTATCTCCTGCGAGATTGAGATTATTGGAGCCGTTGGCGGTGGTCAGACCTGCACAATCCTCAAGCGGGTTGGAGGATGTGATGACATTTCCCGTGAAAACAACATTTTCTGTATCCCACACAAATACAGCATCAGCACCCAATACTGATGTGTTATCCAGTAACGTGTTAAATGTGATGACCGCACTTATGGTAGAAACATTCTGCTCCGTAACTATTGCTCCGCCTATATCAGCAGAATTTTGGTAGAACGTGGAATTCGTTACACTTAATGTTCCACTGGCATTAGAAATCCAGAGCGCACCACCCCTCCCTTGATTTGATTCGGATTCCAGTGCGGTATTTCCACTGAACAAGGTATTCTCTATTATGGTCGGTCCACCACCAGCTCCAGCTATTGCTCCTCCAACGGGAAATTCTACCGAATCACCTGAGGTGGTCACGCTGTTATTTGAGAATGTTGAGTTACGGATTATAGCGTCTGGTGACTCAAGAAATATTGCCCCACCCGGTGCCATCGCTAAGTCCGGATGGCTTGCTTCAGTATGATTGGAGTCAAACGTGGAGGATTGAATGACTAATGTACCAACGTTATAGATTGCCCCACCTGCCGCCCATTTGGGGTTGATCACACCATTAATCGCAGTCGCAGTATTATTTTGCAACAGACTATTGTAGATTTCAAGGTATCCTTCATTATAGATTGCTCCGCCATAGACATCTTCTCCAAACCCGAAGGTATGCATGATGCCAACGGAAGAATTGTTCTTGATAATGCTGTTGACTACATAAACTTCCGCTGATGAATTGCTTATTACAATGACGCTACCACCTGCTGGAGTAGTTATGCCCTCTTCTATTTCTTCCGATAAATCGCGAAAATCCTGAATAGTCAATCCCACAAGGGCCAAGCGTGAATTCGGGGTGTTCACTACAAAAAGATGCATATTAGTATTGTTACCAGAAATCATATCGCCAATACCGGATTGTATCGTGATGTCCGACGTTATTACGGGTAATCCCAAATCGTCCTGATAGGGAGTAGCGACCAATACATTAACATCCAGCGTGATGACATCGGCACCACTTCCCGCCGGACAACCCCCGGATGGTGCATCGGTATTGGCGGCAATGATGGCATCTACCAGTGTACACGTGACGTTGACGGTAATATTTCCAGCCCGGACGACCGGAGGTGTATCGAAAGAGATAACGGTGATTAGAATAAGGCAAACAATGAAAAACAGTCGCATGTTCGCTCCGCTGCTAATTTTACACTCAGAGCCTATTGTAACGCAAAAGCGGTACCCTCTCACCTGCGAAAAGGCACCGCTGTCTAATGGCTTTAGTAATGTTCTGATAGACTAAATTAAATCCGTACCAATTTCTGTCTGAACAACTTTTACACCGATACTCGACGCAAAGAGCAGTGCCGCTGACCGGGCAAAATGTCCAGCTTCCTCCATCTGGCGCTGATCTTCCTCATATTTGCGATAGTAATCAACGCCAAGCTCGAAGTTGGTGTCGAATTTTGATCCCCCGACATCGGTCACCCGGCGGCTTTGGATGTCGCCTTCAGTGACATGGGTGGTGCGCACGATGAGCAGCGATTCACCGGGCATGGTCAACAGCACTTCCCAGGCGTGATGCTTGTTACGAATCTCGGTCAGCATGTTATCGCTGTCGCTTTCTTTCACCTGCGCCACATCCATCTGCGTATGCCGGTATTCGACATTGCGGATTTCATCAAATTTAATCTGGCGTCCGGGTGTGGTGAAAAACGCACCCAACAGGCCCGTTGGCGGGAGCATCTTGACCATGCCCTTTTCCACGTCAACTTCGACATTTTGATAGGCAGGGGCGATTTCACCGGGTTTGCCCTGTGTCAGGTTTTTGTCGAGTCGAAGATGTGCCCCGTTGCGCCCCATGTCCAGCCACATACCCGGCACCTGCACTGGAAGCTGAAGCTGGCGGGCCATTGCCTGTGCCGAATTTACGGGGATTTCCTCGCGTTTGTGGGGGACAAGTGGACCTGTCTTGTGTTCGGTGGCTGGCTTTTTGACGCCAAACAGTTTGAGCGGGCTGCCCAGATATTCGGCCAGCACACGCCCGACTCGCGGAGCCGCCTCAGACGCCTCGGTTGATTGCGCTGGCTCCCAATAGGTTAATTCAATCCAGACCGGCTGCTGACCGGGCTTCTCCGAGACATGCAGACCCAATCGCCATAACTGTGCTTTGGGGTCAAATCCGGCTACAACCGCCCTGACATACTGTGCAGACATGCGCGTTCCGGGCAGGCCATGTGCCTCGCCGTATTTTGCGGTGTACCTCAATAGGCCACCAGCGCGGACTACTTCAAACTCCGGACTGAGGGAGTAGAAGTCGAACATGCGCCAGTGATTTTCGGCGATCTCAATCTCATTCTCAGCAGATCTTACACTGGTCGTCATCTGATGACCTCCCAAGTTCCATCCCAGGTCATGTGTTGTCCTTAATTCTAACATTAATTTCAATTTGGCGTGAAATGGTTAAAATTGTCGGTGATTAAAGGAACTGTTAAACTAGACAAAACTCACAGGCTTAAAGGAACTTGCCCATGAAAATTCTCATCGTTGATGATGAAGAAGCTATCCGCGATTCACTGGGACGGCGATTGTCGCGCGAGGGCTATGAAGTGGTGACGGCGGCGAATGGGCTGGATGGCCTGCGCAACTTTCACAGCGAACATCCCGATCTGGTTATCCTCGACATTGTGATTCCCGAAATGGACGGTCTGACGGTGTGTCAGCGCATCCGCGAGGTATCAGACACACCCATTATCATGCTCAGTGCGCAGGCTATTGAGGAAGATGATATTGTCGAGGGGTTAAACGCCGGGGCCGATGAATACCTGATGAAGCCGGTGCGCGGCAATGAATTCGTGGCGCGAATTAATGCCGTGATGCGCCGGGCCAGCATGTCGGCCAGTGACAGCACCACGACCTATGACGACGGCTATCTCTCCATCGATTTCCAGCGCCGCCACGTCCATGTGAACAACGAGCGCGTGCATTTGACGCCGACCGAATTCAAGCTGTTGATGGTGCTGGTGGATAACGCCGGGAAAGTTGTGCCACAGCGTGATCTCCTGGAACAGGTATGGGGGCAGGAATACGTGGAAGATATTTACTACCCGCGCGTGTATATCAGCCAGTTGCGCCGCAAGATCGAACCAGACCAGGCCAATCCAACCTATATCCAGACCGAGCATCGTGTAGGCTACCGCTTCGAAAAACAGATCTAAGAAAAAATGGCTTCGTTTGTAATTGTCGCGCTCTTTCTGAGTGGACTGCTGCTAATTTTATCATCCAGTTCTGTGCTGCTGTTGTTGTGGAATAATGCACGGCAGGATGTTTACCTGTATTTCAGTTTCCAAATTGTCACGGTGATTGTTTGGCTGTTCGGGTCGTCCTTTGCCCGCACCTTCGAACAGGCATTCTGGATGATCGAATTGGGTTTCGGCGGCGCGGCGATTGCGACCTACCTGCTGGCAGCACGTCTGAGCGAGATTTACAGCGCCAGTACACGGGCGACCGTGTTTGTTGCCATATTTTTCATCATCATGTTTCGCCTCATTATCAGCAGCTTATTTGGAGTTCAGAATAATTTCCAACTTACCGAATCGGGCTTGCTCAACTATCAATTCTCAACGATTGACACCTATCTGTATCTCGTCATTATTCTGGCGACCCTGTGGATTACGCGGCAAAATATACGCAAAATTAACAGCAACATCCTCGCCAACGGCCTGACATTTTTTGCCATCGGTCAATTGAGCGCCCTGCTGCTGAGCCAGCTTCGGGTTTTTGCCGTTTCGGAAATCATCACCGCCTTCTCCGCCTTCTTAATCGGCTATGCCTTTTTGCAGCGTGATATTATGACGCCACTGCTGGGCCGGACGCGCCAGCTTGAAGTGATGCGCGATGTTGGACTTGCCATGACCAGCGAAGTCCCACAGGGTGATGTGTTGAACAACATAGCCAAACAGGCCGCTGAGTTATTCGAGGCCGATGGCAGCGCGATTTACCTCAAGCGCAGTAATGAACTTGTTCTGGAAGCAGTAGACACCATCCCCAAAGCGTTTCTGGGATATTCACTGCCACTGGGGGAAGGTTTTGCCGGGATGGTTGCCGAAATCGGACAGAGCCGCCTGATCCCCAACTATCGCCGCGAATGGAAGGGCATTCCTGACATGCCGCTGGCTCTGGACAGTTTTGGCGCGGTGATCGGCGTGCCTTTGATATTCCGGGAAGAGGTGGTAGGCGTTCTGCTGGTTATCAATGGCTGGACGAATGAGCCATTCTCCGACGATGATATGCAGCTCATGAGCCTGATTGCACCGCAAGCAGCAGTCGCCATCAGCAACAGTTTTCTGTTTGAACAGGAACGTGCCCTTAAAGATGAGGTGACATCCGCCAAACAGCAGCTTGAAGCCTTCCTGACCAGCACCGAAAATCCAGTGATTGCTATTGACCGCAATTTGTCGATACTTTTCGCGAATCCTGCCGCTGCCGGGTTGCTAGGAGTCCCACAGGCTGAATTGCAAAACAAGCCGCTGCTCACTACCATTCAGCCGCAACTGCTGCCCAATCCACGCCAGTTGCTGCGCGACATCCACCGCAGCAACTCGCATGTCTATGAAGTCGAAATAAAGGAACAATTTTATCTGTGCCATATTGCGCGGCTGGTGGCTCCGATTGAGGGTTGGGTGGCAGTATTGAACAATGTCACCAGGCTGAAGGAAATTGACCGCCTGAAAAGCCAGATGGTGCGCATGACCAGCCATGACCTCAAGAATCCGCTCTTTTCTATCATGACCTATATGGAACTGCTGGAGGAAGACGGAGCGCCCGTTTTTGATAAAGATATGACCCATTATGTGCAGGCTATCTGGAAACAACTGACGCGCATGGAGCGGATTATTAAGGGCATTCTCGACCTCGAAAAGGTGCAAAGTGGCGCACCGCCGATGTCTCCAACCGATCTGCGTAAACTGCTCGAAAGTTGTGCCCACAGCATTGAAGATCAAGCTCACTCGCGCCGCATAGCGTTTGAGGCCGACATTGAAGACGGGCTACATGATGTGCTTGCCGATGCCAGCCAGCTTGAGCAGGTCGTCTCGAATTTGCTGGATAACGCCTTGAAATATACACCAGCCGGTGGCTCGATCTGGCTGCGTGCGCATAATCTTGAAGACGCGGTTATCGTTGAGGTCGAAGATACCGGACATGGTATTCCACGCGAGGTTCAGAATCAGGTGTTTGACCGTTTCTTCCGCGTCAAATCGACCCAGACCGAAACCGTCGGCGGATCGGGTATCGGCTTGAGTCTGGTCAAGGCCATCATTGACCATCATAAGGGCCGGGTCTGGCTCAAGAGTGAAATCGGGGTCGGAACCTCATTTTACGTGACACTGCCCGCCCTGCGCGAACCCGTCAAAATTTGAGGACTAACCCCGCCTCAACCTGAACGCTGTGGCAATTTTCTTTTACGCTTCGGGATTAGAAGAAAAGCTACGAACAAAATTGTCAAGAAACTGACGGAACTTCCTGCAGCTAGGCCAATGTATGGTTGACGTAACTCCCAAGAAACAGCATGGGTTGTTAACGCACTCAACATACCAGATAGACTTGCCATAACGGCAACCAGGAAAGTATCCGATAGACAAGCCGCACTGTCAGTGTGGATAGAAAAATCAAAATAAGATGATATTATACGCTCTATGTGAAATTAAAAAGCAACGTCAGCATCCCATTGAAAAGACTGAACATCAATGCTAAAGCGTGTGTACAAGATGCGTTTGAGTAAATGA
>JAKEEQ010000337.1 GCA_022616515.1 Chloroflexota bacterium
CCATTTGCCGCGAACGGAGATTATCTGGCGACAGGCAATGGCAGTGAACTTACGCTGTGGGATTTATGGACACTGGAAGCGGTTGGCAGTGTCGATTTCGGTGAGGGGGTTTTCGTGGCGCGTATCCGTGAAGTTGTCGCAAGCGGCGACATGATCGTGATTCATTTGGTCACAGGTGGCAGCGACAATGATTATCATCTGGGGGTGTGGAGGGACGGACAAGACCTCACGGTAGTAGATACTGCTTACGATGCACCCTATATCGTGCAGGACAATCGTCTGTATTACTCGCAGGGTGGCGTAATCAATGTATTTAACATGGCAATAATGGAGCCGGTAACGACCTTATCCGGCCTGTGGGATGAAGTACGCCACCTTAAACTCAGCCCGGATGGGCGCTGGTTGGTCGCCTCGGATGGCAGCCAGTATCAGTATGATGATCTATACCCTGTGAATCGTCGTGTATTGGTCTGGGATACCTTTGACGAGTTTAAACTTGTCCATACGTTTGAAAATTTCGTGGACGGTGTCACGCAGCTTAATTTCAGTGATGACGGGTGTTATCTGGCGGTGGCAGGTACGGGCTTTCAGGTGTGGGATATGGAAGAGGGTCGCTTAGTGGTGGTTGAAGAGCAGCAGCGTTTGTTGTATGGCGACTTCACGGGCGATTGGGTTTATGCCTTCAGCACCGACTCCAATATCCTCAATGTATGGTCGCTCTCAACAGGTGAATTTCACGCCACCCTGAATAACATCGGGGCTGTCCATCATTTCCCGGATGGCGACACGCTGCTCATCGGGCGAAACGCCGCCTACAGTCAGGACGTGTGGGAATATCCGCAGACATGGCAAACGTGGCGTATCTCGACACAGGAAATTTTGAGTGACACAAATTTTGCTGCGTATTACAGCCGCTTTGTGGCGGATGGTGATGCACTGCTGACATACACAAACACGGCTCTGCGCGTCTGGGATTTGCGTGACCCGGAGAATATCACGCTGGCGGCCCGATTGGACAACCTCGACCCGGAAATTATCGCGGTGGATGATGCGGGGTCCATGTTGTTTGTGGTGCTCTATGACCGCAGTGTGATTGCTGTGCCGCTGACCACCGGCGCAGCAGCGGCCTACCCGCTGCATTTGTACACACCGCGCTACGGTTATGATAGCGCAGTCGTTCCGGTTAGTCTGTGGCTTGCCAGCGGCGATGGCGTTGTATCGACACCTGTTTCAACTGGATTTGCCGCTCCTGCGCTGGGCTTTGAGCAGGAGCGGATCAATCTCGAATACAATACTGAACGCCCCTATTTTGACGGTTCAACGGTGATTATGCCCGTCTTTCAAACACTTCTGGTTTTCGGCATCCCCACTGACAGCCGCCCCGCGTGGCAGCCTGCAACCGGGCATGTTGTCCCTTCCGCGATTCAGGTGAAAGCGGAGCCGTCAGCAGATGCCCCGGTGCTGCAAAATATCAGCGGCGAGATTGGCATCGGCGGGGTGTCTGGCACGGAAGGGCGAACGGCCTTTTATTATGTGCCGGAAGTCAACGGCTGGGTGAATGGTGATGCACTGTTCGTGACGGTCAATGAATCGCTGCCCCGCCTCGTCATCATCGGGGAAGAGCAACGGGGTGGATTCTCATCGAGATAGGTGGCCTTTCTGCGCTAAGATTAGGTATACCGAACCAACTTAAGCCGGAGTTATTTCATGCGCAGGACCATCACGATTTTGGGCACGATGCTTATGGTCGTGACTGGTTTCATGTGGCAGTCACGACAAGAACCGCCATCCATATGGTGGATAGTGATTGAAAAGGTTCAAGAGGCCAATCAAGATATTTTCCTCATGCATCCGTATCACAAGAGCATCCGCAACATAACAAATCATCCGCGTAACGATCATGGTCCTGATTGGTCTGAGCAACAGCAGCAATTTGTTTTTTCCTCAAACCGTGATCGGGATGCAGAAATCTACCTCATGCACTGGAATGGTTCGAACGTTGTTCCAATCACTGATTATGAGCGCAATGATCTGACACCGGTATGGTCGCCAGATGGGCAGTGGATAACTTACATATCCTTTCATGATGAAAATTGGGACATATTTCGCATTCGTCCAGATGGGTCGGAGGTTCAAAATTTGACCAACTCGCCCGGGACCGACGGGTCACCTGCCTGGTCACCGGATGGACAGTGGATTGCTTTTGTGTCAGACCGGGATGGCAATCAGGAAATATATCGCATGCGCCCCGATGGGACGGATCTGCAAAATCTGACAAACAATCTAAGTAGGGACTCATATCCTGATTGGTCACCCGACGGGAAAGGAATCATCTTTTCATCTGATAGAGAAGGGCCAGATGATATTATGTGGATGAATCCTGATGGTTCAAATGTACGCTTTATTACAAAGACGTTTAATGATCAAGAAACAAATCCCCATTTCTCGCCGGATGGGAAATGGATTTTGTACAACTGCCTGTGTGACATCTACTCAACGATACGAGACCAGATTTTCAAGATGCGGGTGGATGGCTCCGATATTCAGAATCTGACTTCAGCAGACTCCGGCGTTACCGATTTGCGATACGGCCCCGCCATTGACCTCGTTTGGCACATGGAGTATCTCTTAGGTGCAGGAGTTCTTTTGATGACAACGCCGCTCCTGATCAAGTTAATATTCGGATTATCAGACAGAATCAATTAACGGGTAGCCAGTGAGCAATACCATAAACAGTCATATTAAGATCATCAAAGCATTGAGTTGAATCGTCCTGAATGTCGTAGATGCAGATTGTTGCCAGCCAGGGATCGTCCTCTCGAGTTAATGAATACACGATTTGCTTACCATCCGGTGAAGGGAACAAACCCCATGAACGTGGACCAGTAAATAGAATTCTACGTTCAAGATTGGTTACATTGATTGTATAAACTGCTTCTTCATTACCTCGGAGACTTCTATAGACCATTACCTCATCATTCATGAATCTCACACCGCTACCATCAGCGACGAGAAAGATTTCTTTGCCGGTTTCGACATCTATCAGATATAAGGAGCGATTTCGAGCCATAACAACCGCTTCCCCATTTGGTTGCCACCGATGTAAGAACTCGTCGGGGTTACTATTGAACCGGCTGAGGTCAGTGCCATCGGTGTTGACGATGAAAAGTCCAACTTGACCGGGGTTATTTATTGCTTCACCTCGAAAAGCGACTCGTTCACCATCAGGAGATACAAGGAAAGGTCCATAAACATAAATGTCATCAACTATGAGGGCTGCGGATTCGCCTCTCAAATCTGTGAGATAAAGACTCGCATAATCCGATCCCTCAAAAACAACCGTGTCACCGCCTGTTGCAAGGTCAAAATGAGCCTTATCTATCATCGATTCCAGCCAGACACTTTCGCCGGAACGCGGGTCTACAACTTCGGTAGTGTCAAACTCCGCATTCCAATAAACAATCCGTCCATCAGGCGCGACTTGGAAAAGATTTGGGCTGGAAATGAACCCGACTTCTAGTACCACGACTCCTCCAGTTTCAGGATTGAGAATGCCAAAATCCTGTGCATAACCGTAATGCAATAATTCTTGATCTCTGGGAGCCAGTGTAAACACAACATGATAGGCTGGTTTATTCTGAATACTTTGCGCCGTGCCAGAAATCCCGAATAAGGCGATACAAGCCAGCGCAAAAAACCGTATTTTCTTGAGGGTCATTGTTGTGTCTCCATCTCCGCCAGACATCCCTCCACCTCAGCGATCAATTCGCGGCGCGTCTCCTCCGGCAAAATGGCGGCTTCAAAGGCATTGATTTGCAATTGGGCCAGTTCACGCGGTGTGAACTGTTGATGTTCTACCAGCAAACGCAGTTCATCGCTCAATGAGATGTTGAACAGCGGCGGGTCATCGGTACTGCATGTGACCCGCACCCCGCGCCGCAAAAACTCCCCGATGGGATGCGCCGCCAGACTGTCAACAACGCACAGCTTGACGTTGGAGGTCGGGCACATATCCAGCGTAATGTCCTCTTCAATAAATTTCTCAATGAGTGCATCATCACCCTGCGCCAGCGTGCCATGTTCAATCCGCGATAAATTCAGCACATCAATCGAAGCGCGAATAACGTCCGGGTCGGTCAATTCACCAGCGTGTGCCCGCAGCAAATACCCCTGCTCCCCGGCGGCCTGAAAAATATCGGCGAAGGATTCGGGGCCTTTAATCCGCTCATCGCCATGCAAATCCAGCCCCGCGATCCCCGGCGTTTTCAGTATGATTTGCGCCTCATGCGAGTTGAGGGGAACGTCGGACATGCGGTTGATGCCTGCGATGACCCGCACCATCAATTCCGGGGGAACGGCGGCATAAATGGCATCCACAACTTCACCGATATTCAGGCCCCGGTTGATGGTTCCGCTTGTGCTGAGTGATACCTCCACATAACGTACGTTTTGTTCAACAAGACTCTGGAAATAGGCGGCGGCAATGTCAGTATAACGCTGCGGCGATGTCAGCACAGGTTGAAGACTGCGGTAAATAACGGTCCCGAAATCCCGGAAGTCGATGAAGCGAAAATCGTCGTGAATCCAGTCCGGCACATCGGGCAGGTCGCCATTGGAATGTGCCCGTGTGACCGCCCAGGGGATCGTGCCTTCGATATGTACGTGCATCTCGGCTTTGGGCAGTACCGCAATGAATTCTGCCATTTCCATGCTCAGTTGCTCCTCGGCGCGTTATTGAAAGAACAGTTTACCGCATATATGATAGGCGCGTTGAGATTCTGCCACGAAAGATGAGAAACGATGCCCCGACCACCCCAACCCGGTGAACAAATCGGACCGCTGCTTTCACAGGGAGCTACCGCCGAGATTTATGGCTGGGATGACACGCACGTCATCAAACTTTTTCGCCCCGAATACGGGCTGGAAACGGCGCAGTACGAAGAGCGGATTGCCCGTCTGGTCGAAGCGGCTGGCCTCAAAGCTCCGGCGGTGGTCGATATGATCCAATTTGAGGAGCGAGTCGGGCTGGTGTATGAACGGGCGGACGGGCAGCAAGCCATCCGGGCATTAGAGGCTCAACTCTGGCGTCTGCGTTACTTTGCGCGGGAGATGGCGCGTCTACATGCCAGTATCCACCAGCAGCAAAATGATACACTGCCCTCGCAAAAATCACGGCTGCGGCGGGGCATTGAAGAAGGACAGGGCCTTGATGATGCCACAAAGAATCGCCTGCTTGAACAGTTGGAGCAGCTTCCAGATGGCAGCACCATCTGTCATGGCGATTTTCATATGGAAAATATTCTGCTGAATGGTGAGGATTTCGTGGTTATCGACTGGATTGACGCCGTGAGCGGTCATCCGCTGGGCGACGTGGCACGGAGTTATATCATCATGACCGAGCACCAGACTGATGAGACGGGCTTTGTTCCAAAACTATTGAATTGGGGGCCGCGGCGCTGGTTTCGCCGCACCTATCTCCATGAATATTTTCGGCTGCGCGGCGGTTCATGGTCGGAGCTTGCGCCGTGGCTGCCAGTGGTGGCGGCGGCCCGTCTGCGTGAGAGGGCCGCTCAGGGTCTGAATCTGGTGTCGCTGGTGCATCAGTGGCTGGATGAATAGATCAACATGGCCCATAGACGCTTCTGTGCTGCCTGCGCTAACACCTGTTCACTCATAACCATCACTCACGCCGTGCGGTCAGCGCGGCCAGCACATCCTCCAGTGATGGCAGCTCGGGCGCATCCTTGAAGTCCGCCAACCGTGCATACACCTCATGGGCTGCCTTATGAAAGCCTTCCGGCAGTCCGGCAAGGCCAAACGTCTCGGCAATCTCCTCCATCTCGCCCGCGAAACGCCATGCTTTCGCCGTCACACGGCGCAGCCGCTGTTGCGATTGTTCCGGTTCGTTTTCATCATAACGTGACCACTGCCGCTCCAATTCGCCGCGCACACCAAGTGCTTCCGCTGCGCCCAATACCGCACACAGCAGGGCCGTGCTGCCTTTGGTGTTGGCGGCGTAGACCATCTTCAGGGCGGAGGCTTTGCCGATGTCGTCGCCGATTACATCGACCTCTAGTGGTCCCGCTGCGAACAGTGATGCCGCAAGATTGGCCTGTGGACCGCTGAGGGATAACCATGTGCGACCGGGCTGCCATGCCGGGCCGCCGATGATGCCGCCATCGACAAAATTCACGCCTGCTGCCGATAATAGGTCATCAATGCGAGATGTTTTTTGCGGGGAAATGGCGTTGGCGTCGATATACACCCCACTGAAATCATGATCGACCACCGACTGTGCAACCTCTTCGGCGGCATGCGGCGGGCACACGCTGACAATGGCCTGACAGGTGGCGCACAGCGTCGCCAGCGACCCGGCATCCTTTAAATCATGTTCGGCGGCGCGTTGGTGGCTCTCATTGCTGCGTCCCTCGGATACCCAATACACATCAAAGCCGCTGTTTTTGATGGTAGCCGCCACTGAAATCCCCATCGCACCGGGGTGCAGAATACCCACTCGTTTGATGTCGCTCATTCGA
The DNA here is from genome assembly GCA_022616515.1 of Chloroflexota bacterium. GTDB lineage: Bacteria > Chloroflexota > Anaerolineae > Aggregatilineales > J027 > JAKEEQ01. The sequence continues at coordinate 6,537 of JAKEEQ010000337.1, forward strand.
TCTCCCTGTCATAAATTAGCCAGAGGGTGTCGCGCTGGTTCAGCATCATCAAGAACAGGCGGAACTGCATTCCAGCGAAGGTTGGCGCGGTCTCATCCGGTTCCGGTAGCTGGACGAGCGGGCCTTGCAGCGATAACACGGCTATATAGCGCCCGGTTGCCTCATCCGCGATGACCTCAAACCCCATTTCGCCGCGTTCGGTCATGATGGTGTGCAAAGCCTCTTTCTCGTTCATGGATGTCACTCCGTTCGGGGAAAGATTGGTTTGCAGGACCTCGATGGCAAGGTTAGCGTCGGCTTCGCTGTCATAAACCAGCAATACACGACCGGCCTGAGTATCCGCGTCAACGGTGGCTGTGTCGGCCATCATGATCAAATTGTAGGGCGGCAGAAGTGTCACTCTATCTTGCAGGATTTGACGTTCTTCGGCGGGTACGTTTAATGGGATCACTTGATCAACATCCCAGAAAGAAGGATGCTCCGGGGACAGCAATACTGCCTGACGGAGTGCGCCCATCTGTGTCGCAACGGCCACCGCCGCCTGATAGTCAGGTGACTCGGCAAGGGATGATTCTTCTCCCGCGCCAGTGGCTAGCATTGCCTCAACCACGTTGATGTCCGGCGAATTCAGGATGAGACCATCCAGTAGAGCGATGGGTTCGCGCCGCCCCAACTGCCCGCCAAATGGATTGGCGAGATTGTGGCGTTCGAGATCGGTTGTCAGGCCGTCTTCACAGCCATCAACACTGCACAGTAGCGTTACATCATCACGCTCTTGAACTTCATGCGATTCGGCAGTATACGCGGCAACAATGGCTTCCGTGTCGAAATCACCCTGCAAAATATTGGCCTGTGCGGGAGGCTGTCCGAAGTACAGCGTGCGGTCAATGGTTGTAACTTCAAATCCGGTCGATTGACCACCATCCTCCATCATCACCATGAGTGTGCTGCCCCACGATGGCAGCGTGAATGGCAGCCAGCCTATCCACAAATCGTCTGGATAGCCCAGCGCTTCCCACGCCTGCCGGGTGGACTCCTGTGGTTCACCGAGGACGGTCTCGGCGGACGTGTGAAAATCGGCATAATAAATGAAAGCGCGTGCGGTTTCGGTATCCGGGACATAGGCCAGCAAATCCAGCAGGGGATGGTTATTCTGCGAGTCATCCTGTGCGGCGATGGGAGTGACGACCGCCAGCAGCAGTGTAATCAGGACCAGTGTGCGTATCACGACGGTAAAAGACATCAATATTCTCCGAGGGTCATAGGCATCAAGTTAAGACAAAAAGGGCAAAATCAGGGAGAATAGTTGTACTACGAACATTCAAGCTGAGGATGCCCTTTATGTGTACAAGCATA
>JAKEEQ010000030.1 GCA_022616515.1 Chloroflexota bacterium
CCGGCTCAATCGTCTTGAATTTGACCTTATTCCTATCCAGCTTCACTTCGCGCCCTTATTATCTTAAAAGTGTCCCTCCGCCAGCCATGCTTGGGGAGGGTTAGTGAGGGGTCACAAAGGCTCAATTATCGACATAAATTTCACGTAGAGCACTGTTTAGGAAACTTCCGACTTCGTGTATATGGTCACAGGGTATTCCCAAACAAGCCGCCCCCGTTTAGCGCATCATCAAGCCAAATCGTAGGGACACGGCACTGCTGTGTCCGCTAGACCTTATCGACGAAGTTAGGCTGCTGCCCCTTCCCAGTAGTGATCAAGTTCCGTAAGCTGCCGTTAATGTAAAAGCCCCATGCGTTTGAACAGCTATCGAAACACTCATATTCAGGAACTAAACCCAGATGAGTGAAGCGGACTTCTGTTTTGTCGCCCATTCTGGCGATTTCAAACGTAATTTCTGTGCCTATCCACTCGGTCTTGTCTTCAACAAAATTGAGTGAAGCGTCTGTAACAAGCCAGACGACTTTTTTGCCGGGAATGAACTCTGTTATCCTCTGTTTGGAATAGTGGAGTTCTTCGTAGCGATACGTAAACTCATCACCGAGTTTGTCCGTACTGCCTTCAATTTCTCCGGTCCACCATCCACGCACATTATTGATGGCAGCGAAGACTTCTTCGGGTGTTTGGTCTACCAGGAAACTGGTCGTGTAGTTTGTCATGTTTCTCTCCATTTTCGATGGTAGTGGTGACATATGGACTGATGACAGCATCTAGGACAGCATGTATGCTGTCCCTACGATTAGCAACGACTCCCGTAGGGACGCCATAGATGGCGGACGCCAGCTAAGCCACCATATCAGTCAAAGCGTTCCCACTACCTGTTCAATTAGACTGTAGGCATGACTGCTGGTATTCCGCTCGACGCTTTCGGAAAAAGCAGTACATGCTTCTGGCAATGCTACCATTGCGAAGCGCCTAGCAGCGGTCTATCGCCTGTTGCTAGGCGTTTTCGATGCCATGTTTTTGTGCAATGTCCTCGTTTTGGTTGGGCTGGCCTACACCAGTTGTAATCAGGCTGCGCAGGCTGCCTTTGATATATATGCCCCATGCATCTGAACACACATCGAAGCACTCTTCAGAAGGTTTCAGGCCCACGTGCGTGAAGCGAACCTCTGTCTTGTCGCTCTTCGCGGTAATTTCAAAGACAATGTCGGTACCGGTCCATTCGGTTGTATCTTTGACGAAGTTGAAGTAATTCTGAAGCACGTGCCACACGACTTTCTTGCCGGGCACGAACTCAGTTATGTTAAATGTGCCACGGTGAATATCCCTGAACTCATAATAGAATACGGAACCGAGTTCATCAGTGTCACCTTGAATGTTTTCCGACCACCATCCACGCACATTATTGATGGCCGCAAAGACTTCTTCTGGAGTCCGATCTACCATAAATGTTGCGGTGTAGTTCTGATCCATGTCTCTCCTTTTTCATGTGTTCTACTTTGTACATTTGTTCTACATAGTTGGATTATAGGGTTGTTCACGGAGACAATCTATGACACAATGTCCTGAATTTATGTCTAATCGTCTAAATTGGAGCCGCCTGTGGATGTCCTGACCGATGTGCTCAATACACTTGAATTGAAAGGATGGCTATCGTCACGGCGGGAGCTTGAGCCACCGTGGCGCTATGATTTTGCAGCCTCCAGAGACAGCATGTTCCACGTCCTTAACTATGGCAGCGCTTACCTGCATGTTGAAGGCGAGGCTGAACCAATACGGGTTGAGGACGGTGATGTCGTGTTGTTCCCGACGGGTCACCCGCACTCGCTATATGACAACCCCACCTCACCCCTGACTCGCCTTGTCCATCTGGACTACAACCCACAGCGTGGACACCATGTCGTCTTCGGTGAACGGGAGGGGCTGAAGCCGCTCCTGCTGTGTGGCGCTTTTCATTTCGAGTATCCCAATGATTTTCCACTGCTGCATCGTCTACCCAGACTCATCCATGTTTCCGGGGCACGCATGGAGCAAGGTTTCGCTGATATTGTGCGTTTGATTGCCCGTGAATCGGCTTCACAGCAGCCGGGCGCAGAAGTCATGCTGAGGCGCTTGACGGAATTGCTCTTCATTCAAGTTATCCGGCTCTGGATCGACCAACAGGCTGAAGGGTCCGTTGGGTGGGTCGGAGCGCTGCGCGATCAGCCTATCAGCACGGCACTTGGCCTGATTCATGAGTCACCCGCCCGTAAATGGACGGTCAAGGAATTAGCAGAGGAAGTAGCACTTTCGCGTTCGGCCTTCTCGGCTCGTTTCACCGAACTGGTGGGCGAGCCGCCGATGACATACCTCACCCGCTGGCGTATGCTAAGGGCGACTCGCCTGCTGAAAAACGAAGTCCGAATGGAAATCATTGCGGAGTTGCTTGGTTACGAGTCGGAAGTGGCCTTTCGCAAGGCTTTCAAGCGCGAGATCGGCATTCCTCCGGCACAGTATCGCAAACTCGGTTAATGAGTTTCTTGCCAACTGCCCAGAGCAACAGCACCAATCACCAACCCGGCGCTGATGAGCACGATGTTTTTGAGGATATATTGTCCCTCCATCGTGGGCACAATTGGGAACTGCACCCATGTTTCCTCCGGGAACAATACCAACGGCGTAAACGTGCCTAACATTTGCAGTACCAGCAGCGTCAATGTCCAGCGCACATAGCGATTCGAAATCAAGCCAAGCCCGATTAGACACTCCCACAAAGCAAGTCCGGGGAGTGACACCATTGGCCCGACAATATCCAACGTCAGGACTTCAATGGTACGTGTTGCCAGTTCCTGTGCTGGGCTGACCTCCGGGAAGAACTTCAACCCACCAAACCAGAGAAACACTACGCCCAGACTGATCCGCAGCAGGGTCATACTGAAGCGCATCAATCCATCTGGCATACGTGAATCTGGAGTCTTTTGCAAGGCATTTGAGCGATACATCATTCATTCTCCTCTACCGATAAGCCATATCAATCGGCGTACTCATCCCATGATGAATAGTACCTATAAATAAAGACGGGAGACCTATGTGTTTTGAGACAGGAGATTCATTAGAAATTGCTTAGTGTGTGTTGTGGAGCGGTGAAACACGCAGGCAATCCTTGACAGAACAGAACATATGTGCTTAGATACAACGGATTATCCCGTATCTGGTGCCCGGTATATCCATGAAACTGAACATTGAGGAACGAGAATCCGATTCGCCATTTGTTGAACGCATCTGGCGTGCCCAGAGCGGGCGTGTTGATACGTTTATCTCCATTGCTTTCAGCCGTCTTGATCTCGTTTTCTGGACATACGAGGGAAAAACTATATTTACTGTGCGGGGACCAGAAACAAAGGCAACTATAGCTCCGGTTCCCGAAGAGTCGGAGTCCTTCGGAATTGTCTTGAAACCGGGTGTCTTCATGCCCCATCTTCCGGTTTCTGAGCTTGTTGACAGTGATGCGACTCTGCCACCTGCCGCAGATCATTCCTTCTACCTGAAAGGTTCGGCGTGGCAGTATCCCGATTACGAAAATGCCGAGACATTTATCAATCGCCTTATAAGGGACGAAGTCCTTGTCCAGGAACCCATCATCAACGATGTGCTGAACAGGTATATGCCAGACCTCTCCTTACGAACCATACAACGGCGGTTTGTGCAGGCAACCGGATTGACACATCGCACCATGCAGCGCATCGAGCAGGCCCGCACCGCAGCCGTTCTGTTACAGCAAGGCGCATCAATCCTCGACACGGTTTTCGAGGCGGGCTACTTCGACCAGCCGCATCTGACACGTTCAATGAAACATTTCATCGGCTTGACACCCACTCAAATTATGGACAACAACCGTCCTGAGCAACTGTCGTTTCTGTACAAGACAGACCACCTTTTGTCAGAGTAACATGCAAATGTTCAATTCACGACAAAAGGAGTCCTCACATGAGAAACGTCGTAGCAAGTTTATTCGTTTCACTGGATGGCGTAGCAGAATCACCTGATCAATGGCAGTTCGAATTTGACGACGACATGTTGGCGACCATAACCGCTGAGGTGGCGGGGGTTGATACCATTCTGCTCGGTCGCGTGACCTACGAAGAATGGCTTCACTACTGGCCCACTTCTATGGATGAGCCGTTTGCCAGTCACATCAATAGCACACCCAAGGTCGTTGTCTCAACAACGCTGGATAAGGTTGAATGGGGGCAGTGGGACAGGATCAGCCTGATTAAGGCTAACCTCGCGGAAGCGATAACCAGATTGAAGCAGCAACCCGGCAAGGACATTGGTACCGTCGGTAGTCCTACCCTCGTTCGATCTCTGCTGCAAAGCGATCTGCTGGATACGCTCCGGCTGTGGGTCCATCCGGTGGTGGCGGGCAGTGGCAAGCGACTCTTCAAGGATGGCGATGACCTGAAGCGGCTAAAGCTGGTGGATTCAAAAGTGACCCCTTCCGGATGTGTAATCCTCACCTATGAGCTGGTAAAACGATCATGAGTAAAGTAACGTCTAAAGACGGCACGATCATTGCTTTCGACAGGGTTGGGTCCGGGCCAGCGGTCATTATGGTCAACGGTGCGATAGCCTATCGTGCTTTTGACGCGACGCTACCACAAGTGGCTGAAATGCTCGGCAAACACTTCACCGTATACAACTACGACCGGCGAGGCCGTGGTGAAAGTGGTGACACACTGCCCTTTGTGAAGGAACGAGAGATTGAAGACGTGCAGGCACTGGTCGAGGAAGCGGGTGGCGAAGCGATGGTGCTAGGTTTTTCATCCGGGTCTGCCGTGACATTAGACGCCGCCGCAGTCACGCCGGGTATTGTCAAGGCCGCCGTATACGAGCCGCCGTTTATTGTCGACGACAGCCGCCAGCCCGTGCCTCCCGACTACGCAGAACATCTCATGAAACTCGGCACTGAAGGTAAGCACGACGAAGCCGTCGAATACTTTTTGACGTATGCTGTGGGCATTCCAGACGAATACATTGCTGGCATGAAGCAGGATCAAGCAACATGGTCTGGCATGATAGGTGTGGCACCTACCATTGCCTACGACGCGGCTTTTGTCGGCAGTGTCATGCAGGGCAAACCGCTGCCCACTGATCGCTGGAGTAACGTTACTGTGCCGGTGCTGGTTGCCGATGGTGGTGCGAGCGACACATGGTTCCATAATGCCGCTGACGCTCTGGCGAAAGTCCTGCCAAATGCCAGCCGCCAAACGCTCGACGGTCAAACCCACAGTTTTGACCCCAACGTACTCGTCCCGGTCATGATCGAATTCTTTCAGGCATAACACCTAATGCTGTCTGTCACGCCTGCTTGGTGCCCAATTTTAACCGGGACGTTACTTGAATCGTGTGCAGAAAACAAAACAGGCGGACCGCAGTTGGCCCGCCCGTTGCATAATCGCTATCTATCCGAGATGGCTACGCATCAAACTTCCAAATATCGGCCTGAATCACCGAACCAATGCCGTACCCAAACACCGGCAGCACACCTTTTGGCTTCATCAAGCCGTCCTCGATCATGGTCACCATCGCTACCAGCGATGTCCCGGCGCTGATGTTGTTGAAGCCGGTGCGGTTCATAATCCATGGAATTTGAAGCGGGTTGTAGTTATCAACGCCAATTTCCTGCGCGATTTCCTCATTGGAGCCGCGTTTGGCGAGGCGACGCGCCACCTTTGGATCAACGCCCCGTGCTTCCAGATCAAAGCGCATGAGGTCGTTGTTGATGAATTTAACAACGGGAAAACTGGGCTGGTGACCGAAGGGAACACCCAGTTCGCCATACTGGTCCCTGTATTCGCGTTCGTAAGTGCCAATGACATCAATTGCCAGTGGGACGACTCGTTTCGCGAAATAGCTGAGGGTGGACATGCCGTTCATGTACAGCTTGCCATCGGGGCTGGGCGGAATTTCCATGAAAACGCCCTTCTTCGACGTGACGAACTTCTCATCTGTTTCTTCGCCAACCAATTCATACCAGGGCAGATGCGGCTGGCGGTCAGGCAGGGTAACTACCGGGCATGCCTGCGGACCCACAATCACGCCTTCAGTATCGTATTCGGCAATGGTCCGACCGTGAATGTGCTGAATCTCTTTGCCGGGAATGAAGGCAATGGCTCCACCGCCGTTTGCAAACACGCGGAACGTGGTAATGGTGTCCGTATCAACGATATTGCCGGACAATGTGTCCAACCCAACAACAACTGCCCGAACACCATGATACTGCTCCTGACGGCACAGGTCGGTGATACCTGCCAGTGCACTGTTACAGGCATGAATGTACATGCGGGATTCCCCTACCGCGATGCCGCGCTCTCGCAACAGATTTGCGGTCTGCCCGACAGCATTAACATGGGTCGTTGAACTGCCGATAATGAGCACATCGATGCTGTCCCAGCCCCGTGCTTTGAGTACACACTCGGCAAGCATGGCAGCATATTGAACATGCCACTGCTGGGTTTTATCGGAAAACAGGTCCTGCTCGAAGGGAAAGTAGTAGCCCTGTTCAAAGCCTGTGCCGCTAATCGTATCCTCAACTTCCTGCGCATCAAAGCCCCGGCGCACATAGAAATCGATGAGTGATTGATTATCTATCGCATGGCCCCAACCGGCTCTTACCACAGCGATGTTGCCAAGACGTACCAGCTTTTCGCTGCCGGGAGCGAAGGCTGGTTGGGCTGGCAGTGCCGAGTAGTCGTCCAGAACATGGATGTTGGAAATATCTTTGGTAGTCATAATATACCGTCTCTCCTCTGATGACATGGGATTAGTATAGTGATTGACTCGCTCCACGTCACGGCATAATTGCATAATGCCGATATTACAAAAATCCACATTGGTTATCCATTAGAACCCTATAAATGATTAAATGTTACGAAAGAGTCGTTTGTGCAAAGTGACCGCCAACCTACAACATATCACATTTGTCCCCGGAAAGGGTGCAAAGCGACATTGTCAGTGGAACCCCGGCAAACTATACTGGTAATCCGGGTAACGGGCTACAGAGATATTATGCTATGAACGTGAAAGATTTTATGAAAACAGTGGTCATCAGTATTCATCAGGATGCCACCCTGCGCGATGCAGCACAACTGGTGGCCGACCATCTGGTTGGGCTGCTGCCAGTGGTTGATGATGAGCGTGTGCTGGTTGGCGTCCTTTCGATGGATGATATTCTGCGGCAGTTTATTCCACCTTTCGTTGAGATGATCGAACAGGCGGATTTTATTCACGATTACGGCGCATTGGAATCCGGTAAAGAGCATGTCGCGCTGGACGCTCTCGTGCGCGACCTCATGCAGCACCGCTTCTATGTACGCGAAACCGACCATTTGATGGCCCCGATAGTCATCATGTATAAGCATCGCAGCGGGGATGTTCCCGTCGTTGACGAGCATGATAAACTGGTCGGCTTAGTTTCGCATGCCCAGGTGGGCGGCATGTTCCTCAAAGATTGGCTCGACAGACATGGATGAAGCGATTGCGCTGCTGATTTTTGGTATCACCCTGATTGGCCTGTTTCTGGAAAGGTGGCACCGGGTCGTTGTGTCGGGTCTCGGGGCTTCACTGATGGTGGCTCTGGGGCGCAGCATGGGCTTTTATGGGGAAGAGCACGCCTTTGAGACGGTGGAATTCGAGACGCTGGGGTTGCTGCTGGGCATGATGATGCTGGTGTCGCAGCTTCAACATACCGGCTTTTTTTCCTACATCGCCATTCGGGTCGCCAAAAACAGCGGCGGCAGCGTCGGGCGGCTGCTCTTGATGCTGGGTATCACGACATCGGTGCTGTCCATGTTTCTGGATAATGTCACGACGGTGATTTTGATGGCCCCGGTCGTGGTGCTGATTTCCGAGCTGATGGGGGTTAGCCCCATACCTCTGCTCATTTCACAGGCCATCTTCTCCAACACGGGCGGCATGGCGACGCTGGTCGGTGATCCACCCAACATCCTAATTGGAGCCGCCAGTGAGCTAACCTTTCTTGACTTTTTGATTCACATGGGGCCGATGGTATTGGTGATATGGATTGCCACTTATCTCAGCTTGCGGTATCTGTTTCGCCGCCAACTGGCGGAAAGCCCACCGACAGGCAAGGAAGCATTGGCCCATCTGAACGCTGACGAAGCCCTGACCGATCCCATCGCTGCACGGCGCATCTTGATTGTAATGGCGGGTGTTGTGGTCGCTTTTTTTCTGGAGAGTGTGCTGAACATTACGCCCGCTTTTGCCGCCGTGACCGGAGCCGGGGTTGCCTTCGCATGGACGCAAAAAGATGTGAATGCTGCACTGCGTGAGGTGGAGTGGGATGTCCTGCTGTTTTTCACGGCGCTGTTTATCATGGTCGGCGGGCTGGAGGCGGCGGGGGTAATGGAAATCATCGCCGAAAGTCTGGTTGGTCTGCGTGATCTGTCGCCCGTACTGATGGGTTTGCTGGTGCTGTGGAGTATGGTGGTGTTATCGGCACTGATCGATAATGTGCCGATTACGATTGCCGTTATCCCGATTGTGCTGCAATTAGGACAGCAGGGGATCGACATTCAACCTATCTGGTGGGCGATTGCTCTGGGGGTGGGTCTGGGCGGTAATGCCACGCCGATTGGTTCGACGGCGAATATCGTCGTGATTTCCATCAGCGAACGCACTGATTATCGGATTACAGCGCAGCTTTGGTTAAAAGAAGGAATGCCGACGGTGGCGATTGCTACGACCGTTGCCAGCATTTTATATGTGCTGTTATTCGATTTCCTGTCGGCAGGATGATGAATTTCATATTTTGCGTAATAATATAGCGTAGGGTTGGAGACGCGGCTCGATTCGCCTCGGACTGTTCTAGACAGGGCGGATGCCGGTCGGCGTGTCGCCATCGTGCCGGAAATCAAGGAGTAATCATAATGAGGAAAATTCAGACACAGGGCGTGCATCACATCACGATGATTGGTGCAGACCGCCAGACGAGTGTTGATTTCTGGGAAGGGGTGATGGGTATGCCGCTTGTCTTCGAGCAGCCCAACCTTGATGTGCCCGAAGAAAACCACCTGTATTTCGATCCCGGTGATGGTCGCTTAATTACCGTCTTCACCAATGAAAATCGCCGACCAGACCCCACCCGCAATCCCGAAGGAATCGGTAATTTGCATCATCTGGCCTTTATGGTGTCACGCGCCACTTATACGCAGGTGGGCAAACGGCTGGACGAGCGCGGCATCGACCATACTGGCCCGATTGACCGGGGATTTATGGATTCGATCTATTTTCGCGACCCGCTGGGCCAGCTACTCGAATGTGCCTGTTACAAATTTGAGCCGCCCGTTGGCGCAACGCACACCGAGGTGTTAATTGAGGCGCACAAGATTCGCGTATCGCGGGGCGATCATCACATCGCGGATGAACATCTGGCGGATGCGATTGAGCTACTGGTGGAACGTTACCAGCAAACCCTATCACCGGAGCGAACGGCTAAGGACCCCTACCGCGAAAAACCCCCGGTATGGGATTAAGGATCACTCAAAGCAGCTTGGGTAGGTTGCCGGGTTAGGTGACCATTCTTTACCATAGAAGGCCAGATAATCCGGCAGATGTTCGCCCCAGTAATCGTTATCATGACCGCCCGTAGGGCTGACATCGTAGGTGTGGGGTACGCCGTTTTCGCGCAGGATATTGGATAGTTGCAGCACCGAGTCGCCGCCGATATCTTCCCGCGCGTTGTCGAGGTAGATGCGCAGCAGAAGTTGCGGGGTGATGGTATCGGCAAGTGCCAGAGGATTGTGGGTAATCGGAGCATTGCCCTCATAAAAGGCCGGACTGTGCCCGCCTACCGCGCTGAACTCATCCGGGTTGCGAAAGGCAATGCTGAACGCCCAGAATCCGCCGCGCGAAATCCCGCCAATGGCCCGGCCATCAGCGGTTTCCCACACGCAGAATTGACGTTCCAATTCTGGTATCAATTCACTCAGAATCAAATCCTCGAATGAGCGCCCAATCTCAAAAAAGTTGTTTTGCATCAATGTGCCGCCTTCCGGCATCACCACGACCATCGGTGGCAGGGGATTGGCCGGGCCGGTGATCATTTCGTCCATCACCTCTTGCAGATTCAGGTCATCTGTCCATTGTTCAAATGTATAGCCTGAGCCATGCAGCAGAATCACGTAGGGATAGCGGCGCAGGGTCTGGAAGAAACAGGGCGGCACATACACCCGATACGGCACTTCTGCCCCTTCGAGTGTACTGAAAAACACATTACTGATGATGCGTCCATTTGGCTCGTCACAGGGTTCAATGGTTGGGCTTGGCAGCACGACCGGGGCTATTGTGTTGGTTGGTGTGGGCCGCTGCGGCAGCGATGTCACAAAGTTAGGCGTGGCGGTCGGCGGAAATTCTGACGTCGGCGTGTTGGTGACGATAATGATGGCCTGCTGCTGTTGGGAGGGCGCTAATGGTTCACAGGCAGCCGCAAAAATCAATAACAATCCAAGTAATAGTAGTTTTTTCATAATCACAGGGAATTTTGATGACCCGAATCTCAGGTGGCATTGTATCACAAAAAAGACCCCCGGCGCGAAACCGGGGGCATCGTTGAGATTAACGAGAATTGGGAGGTGGTGGGAAGGTCGGCAAACTTATTGGCGTTGGTGGTAATTGTGGTGCCGACTCATCTCCACCTAAATTAATGGTCGGGACGGGTGTCGGCGCAATCAACGGCGGTGCCGGGTCCTTGAACAGTGTGAAGCGGACACTCCACAGGCTCCACAGGCGATTTTGCCGTCCACGCACTCGCCAGAACAGCCGCTTGTCCGGCAAGGGAACACTCAGCGTCATGCTCGTCGGTCCGCCAGAATTCTCGCGGATGTCTACTGTGCGGCTGGCAACCACCTTGTCATCAAAGACGAAGATACGGTAGTTGTTGGCATTGCTGATGGCCGTCCATGAGAAGAGCGGGAAGGGATTGGTCGTGTGTGACCCATGCGCGGGGGTTAGCGGCACGGGCACTTCATCGCTGCGGCACTTGAACTGGCCGAGATTGATGGCTTGCATATCGCCCGTCGTTTCGGTCACCGTCAGGTTGTCCCATTTTTC
>JAKEEQ010000338.1 GCA_022616515.1 Chloroflexota bacterium
CATACACCGAAACGGATTCAGGGTCAAATTGCATCATTTTTGCGGTTGCTTCGTCTTCACAGGTGAACCTTACTCTGAAAGGAGAAACTGCAATGGTCATCTATCTGAACAATCCGGGTGATTGCTGCCCGGAGGAATGTGGCGATGATTGCGGCTGTGGCTGTGGCTGCTGCTAGCAATACGTAGTCGCTAAACCACGTAATAATGGGATGAGAAGGAGGAGACTGCTTCTTACCCCATTTTTTGTCGTAGGCCGCATGAATAAAACGGATGCCCCGTTGGGCGCGATGGCCGGTGATATTGGTCCTTGACATTGTAACTGTTACAGGGTTTAGACTTAAACTACCAGTCTTTTGAAGAGGTGGTTTATGTACCAGATCAAACAATTGAGCCAGATTGCTGGCGTTTCGCCAGAGACCATTCGCCACTATGAACGTATTGGTATACTCCCCAGAGCCAATCGTGCTGAAAACGGGTATCGAGTCTACACGGAGGATGATGTCAAGCGTCTCCTGTTTGTCGGTCGGGCAAGACAGCTCGATTTCTCCCTGAATAACATCGCCGAAATTTTAGCATTTCGAGAGGATGGCACACTGCCATGTGCTTATGTACAGGACCTGATCGCAACGAAGATTGTCGAGATTGATAGTCGTATTCAAGAATTAGAAATGCTACGTGATGACCTCGTTCATCTCAATCAAGCCAGTCAGGATTTTCAACCGCATATTTCGGCCACAACGATTTGCCAGATCATTGAAGCAAATACTGATGATTAGAAGTGAGGATATCCCTATGGTTACCAGACAAACATGGATTATTGACGGCGAAAGGACGATGCATTGCGCGGGTTGTGCGCAAACCGTTAAGTTCTCCATTGCTAGACTGCCAGAAGTGGTCAAGATACAAGCCGATCATCGCACACAACTCATCCACATTGACGTCGAAGCGCCTACGGCTGACTTCAATGAGCACATCCTTACCGAACTTAACAATCTGGGCTATACCGCAAGGCAGGTGGATGATGAGACACTCACTGACAACCAGGGCTAATCAGACAGATGGCTGGATGCTTTACACGGGTATACTAACGCTGTTTGGGGTCATTACGGCAGGCGGCTATATCATTTTTCGTGTTTTTGCCACCACGGTAATGCCTGATTTAAGTGCTTATAATTTACTCGCATTGTCGATTATTGCGGGTGTGGCGAGTTTCTTCTCGCCGTGTGCCTTTCCGCTCCTGCCGGGTTATTTCTCGCTTTATTATGCTGAAGCAGAGAACACCGGTAAAGCAAAACTAAGTCTCGCTGCGGCATCTGGGGTTATCAGTTTCAATCTCATTCTGGGAGTCATTATTGGCGTCGTGGGAACAGGGCTGGCTCAAGGATTGTCTATCACAGGCGATCAAGCGATCTTCACTCGTGCATTTCGCAGCTTGGTGGGGATAGTGCTTATTTTCTTAGGAATAGCCCAATTTCGAGGTGTTAATCTTAAACCCCTCCTGGCTGATCACCTGGCTTGGCGCACTCGTCCACATCTGGAAAACAAAAATCCGACCCGTAGCCTGTACTTCTATGGGTTAGGATATAACGCCGCCGGTATGGGATGTACAGGCCCAATTTTAGCAGGATTGGTAATTTTTGCCCTCAGCAGCGGCGGTTTGGTTTCTGCGCTTTTGGCATTCGGTATTTTTTCGATGACGATGGGGAGTTTGATGCTGCTGGTATCGGTACTTGTGGCAACCTCTCAGGAGGCGATGATCTATCGCTTAAAAAAGGCTTCGCCACGCATTAAGACCCTTACAGGTATACTGCTGGTTGGGGTGGGTCTTTTTAACATTATCACCTCCATTGAAACGGATACTTTTATCAATTTGCTATTTCCTTAATAACCAGACAATGCGGAGGTAGGTCGTGCGTAAACTATTGGTATTAGCCGGACTGTTTTCTATAGCCCTGTTGCTTGTTCTGACAGGGCAATCTATCTCACAAGCCCAACAAGATGCCACTGCTACACCAACTCAATCCATGCCCGGAATGGGTATGGATGATATGGCTACAGAGTACTCCAGTGATGATCTTGTCCCTCTGGTGCGAGGCATTTTTGATGGGGAAGACGTGTTCTTTATTCACACCGAAACTTCAGATGCTGATATTTCTGAACTTTTGACCGACATGATGGGGCCTGAAGTTATCACCGTTTCCAGTCTGGCCGAAATATCAGAAGAATTACTGGACGATGTTTATGTTTTTACGAATGGTGTTTCAGGTGGCGGGCCACTCGGCTTTCAACCCGACGTTTTTGCGAGTGTTCCCGGTGATGAAGACTACACACCCCTGAGAAGGCTTAATCTCATTACATGGCAAGAGGACACCTCCCCCCGCCAACTCAACAGTGTACCTGAAATAGAAGCTGCCCTGGAAGATGAGGAGATAGCTATCGAGCAACTTGGAGTGGTGATAAATATGCCGATCTTAGTATGGAAAGATGAGCACCGTTAATCGGTCAGTGTTTTTTAGCCGCTGGCTGCCGTTGCGACAATCGTGGACCGCATAGAGTTATCTGGCCGTCCATTATTCCACGATTTGCCGGTACATGCGGGGGCGTCGATCTTTCAAAAACGTCCATTCCTCGCGGACACGGTCGGTCTGTGTGTAATCAATCTCGACCAGCGAAATCCACTGGCTGGCATCATCGGTGTAGAATTTGCGCTTGCCTTCAGCATCCGCCACAAATTTGGTGGCGTAAAAGGGCAGTTCGGCGCGGTTGATACGAATCCAGGGGATGCCATTGACCATGGCGTTATGCTGGATGGCGATATGCCATTTAAAGGCGGCTTCAAGATCGGTGGCGGCGGATGGCGCAATCACCAGATCGGCCCCATCCAGTGCCAGCGCACGTGCGCCTTCCGGGAAAAAGTTATCCCAGCAGATATAGACCCCAATGCGACCCACGTGCGTGGGAAAACTGGACATCGGCCCGCTGCCTTTGCTGAAATGAACTCGTTCGTTGTCAGGCGGCAGGTGGCGTTTGCGATACGTACCAACAATATAGCCGTCGCTGTCGATAATCAGCGTGCTGTTATAAAATCGCCCATCAAATCCGGCTTCATAAAAGGGGCACACCAGCACGACCTCCATAGGCATCAAGTTAAGACAAAAAGGGCAAAATCAGGGAGAATAGTTGTACTACGAACATTCAAGCTGAGGATGCCCTTTATGTGTACAAGCATAGAC
>JAKEEQ010000031.1 GCA_022616515.1 Chloroflexota bacterium
CTTCGCGGGCCACACGGGTCACTTCTGAGGCGAAGGAGCCAAGCTGCTCGACCATGGTGTTGACAATTAAGGCTGTCTGGAGGAATTCACCTTTGAGGGGGCGTCCTTCAATTTCAAGGGAAATCGTCTGGGAGAGATCCCCACGCGCCACCGAACGAATCACTCTGGCAGTTTCGGCGGTCGGCTGAACGAGGTCAGTGATGAGTGTGTTGACCGAGTTGACCATGTTGGCCCACTGACCAGAGGTGACGCCAATGGTTGCCCGTTGTGATATTTGCCCCTCTTTACCGACGACAGTGCTAATCCGGTTTAATTCAGAGGCCATGCGCTCGTTGGTTTCAATAATTTCGTTGAGTGTATCGGCGACTTTTCCAGAAAGGCCAGTGTAATTTAGCGCCATCCGTGCCGAAAAATCACCACGTTTGACCGATGTTAAGACATTCAATAGTTCATTAACATCAAGCACATCTGAGCTAGAAACTATTTGCTCCATTATTTGCGTCCTTGAAGAATAAATTGTTTCGATGGTTGAGCCGGGTACTTTATAAACAACAGCTAAGATTATATCGATGTTTCATACAAATCTTGTTAGAGGTCAAAAGTGGAATTGAGATGTAAAGATATTTTTACGCTATTCACGTGCATCTGACCGCGCACGGCAACGAGGGATAGATTGCGTGCGCGGTCAGATAGTGGTGGGGGATGTTGAAGTCACCAATAATTAAGTCAGGTGCATATTGAACGCTTCAAGATGGCGGACAAAATGCGCATGCAGGCCAGCAAAGTAGGCATCTTCCTGTTGGATCAGAAGTTGGTGCAGTTGCTTGCCATGCTGATCCAGGATAGACCCGAAAGTCACGTGCAGCACTTCTCGCGCATCAAACTGGTTGAGCAAATCGGGCAACTGATCATCAGAAAGCGAGCCAGTTGGTGGAACGTTTTCCACTTTTCCAGAAATCAAATACGTTTTGCGGTCATGCTCAAAACGGACACGAGAAAGTTCTAGAATCTCACGGAAAAAGCGAGTATCGAGCCGTGAGATAACACGCAGTGCTTCAAGATAGCTCGTACCAGCAGTCTTTAAATGAAATCGCCCACCCGTATGTCTGGCAACAATCGGATAGACACTGAATTTATCTGAGCCAGTATGCAGACTCAATTTGTAACCGTTGCCAAAGTACCGCATCACGGCAGCATGTCCCGCGATGTTGTCCTCAAGTTCGCTCAGATCGCCAATGTAATCCACGCCTTTTTCGAAGCGTCCCACAAAGCGCGGGGCCAGACTCACGAAGGGTACTCCTAACCGCTGCAACTCGGCGGCGATGAAGAAATGTTCGTGCAGTGATGTCGGCGTTCCCGTCTCATCCACCGACATTTCCAGTTCAAAAGGCCGCCCGTTCAGTGCTGTTTCAAGTTCCCGTGTCAACTGGCGAGTATGGGCCAGCGCCGCCCCATATTTTGCCAGTGCCTTTAGCAGAATCATTTCGTCGAAATGCAACATGCGGTCGTCCAGCGTAAAAGCTCTCAGATAGCGTTGCCGGGTGTCATCCAAAGATGTATCCAATTCATCCGAGGGTAGATCGTCAACTTTGACCTGCAATTCAGCCAGTCCAGCAGTTTCCGCGTCATCATCTACATAGTCGCCGGGGTCGATGGTATAAAAGGTATAACCTGCCGCTACAAACGCAGCGATGTCCTCAACTCGCTTCAGGTGATCAGCGTCCGCACCCCATGCCTCGCGCCAACCCGCTTGAAAAACACCCCATATTGCATCATCCATGACCTGCTGAGGCGTCCGTCCGATGCGGGTATTCTCACGGACGGACTGCTGTGCAAAAATCGGGGCCACGCCTGTTCCCTGCACCGCCTGAATGTGTCCCGGTGTGGCAATGCCCAGTCGATCACCGAAACCCGCCGACGGTTGCAACCCCAGTGTTACAGAATTTAACCATGCCAGACGTTGCCGCAGGGTTAGTGCATTTGCGCTGGATAACCGGCAGAGCAATGGGCCTTCAGATTGGACGGTTCCCTCAAATCCAGTTGTATCGCCATGTACAAGCAGCATTTTTTCGCCGTTGGTGTCGGGGCGCGTCAATGCGTAAGTCGTGCCATCTGCTTTGACGAAGGATGCTTCATACGTAGGAATGTTCAGGTCAATTGCCATGCCAGTTAATCCAATCTGTATGCCTTTTTTGCCAGTCCATATCCCATATCGTGCATCATCGCAACAGCATCTTCTTCATCAACAATGCGGCGCAGCACCAACCCCGCCAGCCAATCCGCACTGGCCCGCCGCCACACATCATGCCGTGCCGGTATCGAGAGAAATGCACGGGTATCGTCATTAAAGCCAGCCGTGTTATACAAACCCGCTGTTTCCATAACCATTTCAAAGAACCGCGCCATGCCGTTTAAACTGTCAAAAAACCACCAGGGCGGGCCAAGCTTCAGGGCAGGATAATGACCCGCCAACGGCGCAAGTTCGCGGCTGTAGGCACTTTCATCCAGATTAAATAGAATGAGTGTCAGCGAGGAGTCAGACCCGTAAGCATCCAGCAGCGGCTTTAAGTTACGGGTGAATTCACTGGCAATCGGAATATCAGCGCCCATATCACGCCCGAACATCTCAAATATCGCCTGATTATGATTGCGATAAGACCCAACATGGATTTGCATGACCAACCCGTCTTCAACACTCATCCGCGCCATTTCAATCAGCATGTGCCCGGTGAAGCGTCGCGCATCCTCATCTGCTGCCTCACCGCGCAAGGCTCGTTGGAATATGGCATTGGCCTCGCCGGAGGAAAGCTGCTCGGTGTAGGCGGTCAGGGCAGCATGATCGGTCGCGGTTGCGCCCATTGATTTGAAATATGCGCGGCGCTGTTCGAGCGCACTGATAAAGAACGAATAGTTATGGATACTAATACCCGACATATCGCTCAATCTGGCAACGTTGTCCTGCCAGCCTTCCGTATCAATGTTGACCACCGCGTCCGGGCGAAAGGTGGGGATAATCCGCCCATGCCAGCCGGACTTACGAATGGTTTGATGATGGGGTAGTGTATCGGTAGCTTTATCAGTGGTTGCCAGTACCTCAATATTGAATTGATCGTAGAGATTGCGCGGTTGAAATTCCGGTTGGGTTAATTTTTCAGCAATCGCATCATAAATCGCCTGTGCGTTGTCGCCGTTAAGTTTTTCATCAATACCAAATACAGACGCCAGTTCATCGCGCAGCCAGATTCCGGTCGGCGTACCCCGGAAAAGATAAAAATGCTCCGCGAAAATTTGCCACACCCTGCGATGATCGCTCTCGGTGTCGCCTCCATCGCGGCGCGGGATGCCGAGCGATTCTAAGCTGATGCCCTGCGAATACAGCATCCTGAAAATGTAGTGATCGGGAATAATCAACAGATCAACCGGGCTGCCAAATTGATAATCCTCATCCGCAAACAGACGCGGGTCAACATGTCCATGTGGGCAGATGAGGGGTAAATGTTGCACTTGCTCGTAAAGATCGCGGGCGACCTCGCGCTGTGCAGGAATCGGCGAAAAATAATCGTAATTACCGCTCATCATGAAATGCCCTTTCAGATACCGCTTCCAGTTCGGCAGCCGCGAGTATGAAGGCTCCCACGCCCTTGTCATCGTTCGTCACGATGGGTTCATTGACATAATATTCAAATGAACCATCGCGATACGGCTCACCACCCAATCCCGCCACGCTGCATATTTGATTGACATTCACCAGACCATGCTCATCAAATTCAATGAAATGCCGGATAATTCCTTCAAGTGCATGTTCGGCATAAGGTAGGACCGAGACATCAAGATAACGCTTGCGCACACCTTTAGCAATCGCATAGATGAACATTGCCGACGCCGACGCTTCCAGATAATTGCCAGCCGCCTTGCCATGATCCAGCACCTGATACCACAACCCACTCTGCACGTCCTGCACCTTAAGCAGGGCCATGATGACATTCTTAAAAATAGTAACCATTTCATTGTGGGCGGGGTGATCTTGCGGGAAATAATCGAGCACATCGGGAATTGCCATGACAAACCAGCCGATGGCCCGACCCCAGAAATGAGGTGATGTTCCCGTTTCAGGATGCGCCCATTGCTGTTGGTGACTGGAGTCCCAGCCATGATAGAGTAGTCCGGTCGCCGGGTCATGGGTTCGCTCCGCAATCAGCTTAATCTGGTGTGCGACATCATCAAAAATGAGCGGTTCATCGAACATGCTGGCGTACTGCGCATAGAACGGGCACGCCATATATATCCCATCCAGCCACATCTGGTGCGGGTAAATCTTTTTGTGCCAGAAGCCCCCTTCGGCGGTGCGCGGCTGGTGCTTGAGCTGCTGAACCAGTGTGTGAATCGCACTCTTATAGCGGCTGTGACCAGTAACGCGGTACAGGGGAAACAACAGTTTGCCCGTGTTGATCATGTCCAGATTATAGTCTTCCATCCGGTAGGTTCTGATGCTGCCGTCCGGCGCTACAAAGTGATCAATATTGCTCTTGATGTAATCGAAGTAAACCTTATCGCCACTTCGCAGCCAGACTTCCTGAAGTCCACGCAGCACAACACCCCACTCATAGGTCCATTTTTTGCCAAGTATGAAGCAGCGCTGCATGACGCTGTCAGCAATCCGCATCGACCAGCACTGATGTTGATTTGGTGTGTTGCTATCTTCTGTCATCGTCTAAAAACTTTTAACTACCGAGTCAGCCACGCCCCATCGACCGGAACAATGGCACCATTCATATAAGCTGAGGCTTCAGAGGCAAGAAAAACGGCAATCCCTTTGAGATCATCTGGCGTGCCCCAGCGACCTGCCGGGATACGATTGAGAATGGCTTCGTTACGCTGCGCATCCGCCCGCAGTGGCGCAGTGTTGTCGGTTGCCATATAACCCGGCGCGATGGCATTGACATTGATGTGATAGGCCGCCCATTCATTTGCCAGTGCACGAGTCAGACCGACCACCGCGCTTTTTGATGCGGTGTAAGAAGGCACCAGAATCCCGCCCTGATACGATAACATCGAGGCGATATTGATAATCTTGCCGCCGCCTTGCTCTTTCATCGCCCGTGCTGCTGCCTGTGCCAGAAAAAATACGGCCTTCTGATTGACTGTGATGACGTCGTCCCAATCCTGTTCACTGAATTCAAGTGCTGGCGTGCGGCGGATAATGCCCGCATTGTTGACGAGAATATCGAGCCGTCCCAGCTCCGACGTAATTTGCTCTATCATCCCCGGATATTGTGCGACCGGGGTTGCGATGAGATCGTAGGTGAGATTGAGATAGCGCCGCCCAACGTCATCCACCTGCTGGCACGTTTCGGCACAGTCCGGCGTCCGGTCCAGCACCGCAATATCGGCCCCGGCTTCAGCCAGTCCAACAGCAATCGCCTGTCCCAGGCCCCGACTGCCGCCGGTTACCAGCGCGACTTTGCCATCTAAACGAAAACGGTCAAGAATCGACATAAAGCACCTTTACGCAACATGCGACATAAGAAATGAACCCCCTCTAAATCTCCCCCGCAAACGGGGGAGACTTCTCCGTGTACCGCACAGGCGGATTTCAGGTCCTCCCCAATTCTCCCCATGAATGGGGAGATGTCCGAAGGACAGAGGGGATGGGAGGTGGCGCGAACGCCGGAGGGCTTCTACAACACAATTTACATTTTGTGTACCCTTACCTCAAGGCCGTCATCGGTACAGCATCCATATCGGCGAAGGTCTGGTTTTCACCCGCCATCGCCCAGATGAAGGCATAATTGCCCGTGCCCATCCCGGCATGAATCGACCAGCTTGGCGAGATGACCGCCTGCTTTTCACGCACCACGAGATGCCGGGTTTCGTCCGGTTCGCCCATCAGGTGAAATACCACGTTGTTGTCCTGAATATCAAAGTAAAAATAGACCTCCATGCGGCGGGCATGGGTATGCGCTGGCATGGTATTCCACATATTGTTAGGTTCCAGCAGCGTAATTCCCAGCACCAGTTGGCAGCTTTGCACACCATCGGGATGGATGTATTTGTAAATGGTCCGCTGATTAGAATTGCTGATGTCGCCGAGATGCACGGGTTCGGCATCACTGTTCGAGATTTTAGTGGTTGGATAGGCGGTATGGGCAAGCGCACTGACCAGATAAAAATAAGCAGGCTGTACCGCATCATTGCTGCGAAACTCCACATGCTGCGTCCCCTGACTGACATAAAGCGCATCCAGCTTGCCCATCGGATAGCAGTCGTTATCAATGATAATCTCGCCCGGACCACCGACATTCACAACGCCGAGTTCGCGCCGCTGCAAAAAATACTCTGCTCCAATCTCTTTCGGGTCGCCGCTCAGGATAATCGGTTTGGTGACGGGTTTGGCCCCACCGACAATCACCCGGTCAATGTGGCTGTACACAAGGACGATTTCGCCATCGACAAACAGTTCATCTATCAAAAATTCAGCGCGTAATTCGTTGGTTGTCAACCGTCGTACCGCTTCCGGGTGCTTTGGATAACGCATTTCCATAAATGTTTCTCCTGATTTTTATTTAACAGACTGCACATCTGGCAGCGGGAACAGATCATTGACCTTTACCGGCTTTCCGGTGCGGATGGCTTGATTGGCAGCGATACCTGTCAGAATAGAGGCTGCACCGTCGATATGCGAGGCAGCACGATTAAACAGGTCGGGCGGTGGTGTCGGTGAGAAAAGTTGTTCCAGCATCACCGGATCAGCCCCGCCATGCCCACCTTCGCCCACTGGAACCTCTACCTGATAAGCATCACTGAACATGGGATGCACCCGCAGCGACGCATGCTTGAATGGGCCTTTGCTGGCGGTTCCATCCTGAGCTGCCCCATTTCCGGTTAGATGATTGATGGTCTCCGCAATATCCAGTTCAACGCGGCCTCGTGTGCCGGTGATGGACAGGCGCAGTCCTTCCCACGGTGAATAGGCAATCAAACAATAGGACAGCAGCACGTTGTTCTGATAACGGGCAACCACGACCATCGTGTCCTCAATATTGATGGGCTTGCCGAACACGTTCCGGTCACGGATATAACCTGTTTCCGGTTCAGCTTCCAGATACAAACCGCGTAACGTCTTGTTCTGGTCTATGAACAGCGCGAATGGATCATCTTTCGCTTCGGGAACATTGGTGTAACGATGGTATGGATAATCCTCGCCGCGCAGCCGCGCATTTTCATCGCCGTAGAATGCGAGATTCCCATAGGCAAACACTTCCTGCGGATACGAATCAATCCACCAGTTCACCAGATCAAAATGGTGGGTGGCTTTATGCACCAGCAGACCACCACTGTTCTGTTTTTCGCGATGCCAGCGCCGGAAGTAATCCGCACCATGACTGACATCCAGTAACCACGAAAAATCAACCACCAGCGGCTGCCCAATAACCCCTTTCATGATAAGTTCGCGCACTTTAGTATAAGCTGGCGAGTAGCGGTAATTGAACGTGACCCGCAGACGTTTTCCGGTTCGCTCAATCGCGTCAAAGATGGCATTCATTTTTTCAAGATCAACCGTCATAGGCTTTTCGGTGATCACATCGCAGCCTAATTCCATCGCCCGCACGATATAAATGTGATGGGTCGCGTCCATTGTCGTCACGATCACCACATCTGGCTCCGTTTCAGCCACCATCCGGTCAAAATCCCCGGCATAATAGGTGGGCGGCGGCGCGAGGTTTGCCATCTGTTTCAATTGGTCGTTGTACCAGTTCATCCGCGTTTGGCTCAGGTCACACAACGCCACAATTTCAGCCACGTCTTGATAAGTGGTAGCCAGCGATTCAATAAACATCCCGGCACGTGAACCCGTACCGACGATTGCATAACGTTTTCGGGTGCTCATAAGCTAGCTGTTTTTACTCCTTTGTAGGGAGAGTTGGTCAAGTTCAGAGGCGTACCGTCCGATGACACACCATGCCCCACGTGCCACCAGCCACGCACAGCCCGCGAAGGTTACGAGCAGTACGCCGCCGGAGGGAAGCAGCGTGATACCAGCGGCAAAAGCCAGTGCGCTGGTAGCCAGCAAACCACCCGACCTTAAACTGTGCTGGAAGACCAGCTTCACCGAAATCTCAATCAAATCGGCAATCGACAGATCGAATACAACAAGCAGTGTCCATAAGTAAAGATTGGCTGCCGCCGCCAGTACGCCCACAAATAGCGTTATCCCCAGCAGCATAAAAAATAGTGGCTGGGGCAATGCCATCCGGGGCAGGATGTTGATGTTAATTGCAATCAGGCCAAAGAGAGCAGCATTCAGCAAGCCGAGCAGTGTGCTTTTGCGCCAGTACTGCCGCATTGCACCAAAGAACCGCCCTACAGCCTCATTTTCGATGCCGCGCTGCCAGTCGGTGATGACCGCAAACAACCCGGCGGTGGCGATGGGTAATGTGACAACCGGCAGGGCAAACAATACCCACAACAGGTTGATGAAGATAAAGCTGGCGGTCCGGTCAAGCCGGGCAAAAAATTGGGTATCGGTGAGGTTGTTGAGCAGCATCTCGATTAACCTTTCAGCCCGGTCGTGGAAATACCTTCAGTGAGGTAGCGCTGGAAGACGATAAACACGATAAACACTGGAACCAACGACAGGCTCAACATGGCAAAGATAGCTCCCCAATCGGTCATCCCTGATGGGTCAGAAAAGGCACGCAGCGCCACCGACACAGTGTATAGATTCGGGTCGGTCAGATACACCAGCGGCGCGAGGAAATCATCCCATGTCCAGTAGAAGGAAAAGATGGCGGCAGTGATGATGGCAGGTTTTAACTGCGGCAAGATGATCCTGAAGAAAATCCCCACTTTGCTGCACCCATCAATCGCGGCGGCTTCATCGAGGTCAATCGGAATGCCACGTATGAACTGCACAATCATAAAGATGAAGAACACTTCACCGCCCAATCGGGGTATCAGCAGCGGGTAAAACGTATTTATCCAGTCCAGTTTACTGAAGATGATGTACTGTGGGATAATCAATACCTGAGTGGGCAGCATCAGAGTCAGCAGCATGATCGAAAACCACATACCGCGCCCCCGGAATTGAACGCGGCTGAAACCATAGGCGATAAAGGCGGATGTGCTGACCTGGAACAGCGTCCCCAATCCGGCATAGATAAAGGAGTTCTTGTAAAAGGTCAGGAAAGTAATCCCGCCGAATCCCTGCCAGCCATTTTCGTAATTCTCAAGATGAACTTCTTCGGGGACCAGGGAATTGACATTCGTCCAGATTTCATCCCGCGCTTTGAGCGAACTAGCGAACATCCATAGGATTGGATACAGCATCACCACGGCGATGAGGGCCACCGCCAGATGGTAAATCAGGCTGTTTCGGGTATCTTTAATCTGTTTATTGAACCTGAGCGATTGAATACTCTGTGTCATGATTAGGACTCTTTCGTCTCATAAAATACCCAGTATCTTGAGAGCCAGAAACTGATGAGGGTCAGTAGGGCGATCACCAGCAGCATGACCCAGGCCATCGCCGCCGCATAACCCATCTTGAAGTTGACGAAGGCTCTTTGATACAGATACAGGGAGTACAACAATGTGGTGTCCAGCGGTCGTCCGGTCCCACCGGAGACAATGAAAGCCTGTGTAAACTGCCGGAAAGCGTGAATGCTTTGCATGATCAGGTTAAAGAAAATAATTGGAGTCAACAGCGGCAATGTCACATAGCGGAATTTTTGAAAACCATTTGCCCCATCAATCGAGGCTACCTCGTATAACTCGGACGGGATTTGTTTCAAACCTGCCAGAAAAATCAACATCGGTGAGCCAAACTGCCACACCGCCAGAATAATCAGTGTCCAGATGGCTCTGGTGGGATCACCCAGCCAGCGATACGTGTCCAATCCAAGTATTTCAAGAAAAGCATTCACAATGCCAGCATTACCGAATATTTGCCGCCACATCACGGCGACCGCTACGCTGCCCCCCACGATGGAAGGCGCATAGAATGCGGCCCGGTAAAAATACACGCCCCGCCGTTTGGTATTGAGCAGCATGGCAATTGCCAGCGCAAATGATAAGCGCAGTGGCACGACCCAGCTCACATATTTGAACGTGGCCTTCACTGACCGCTCGTAGCGTATATCCTCGCGCATCCGCTCAAAGTTGGCTGTCCCGACGTATTCATAATCATCGCTGAGGATGTCGTAGTTGGTAAATGCCAGACCAAGCGAAATAACCATTGGCGCAAGCGTAAAAAGCAGAAAGATGATTAACCACGGCGAAATAAAGAAGTATCCAACAAGATTATTTTGTCTTTTTACAGATCTGCGGCGCACCAGACTCCATCGTCGCAAATTGTCTACCGATGGGGCCGCCGACTGCACAATTTCGGTCATAACAAACCTCACTAAATGGTAAGACTATTTTTGAGTGGGCAGAGGAAATCCCCTGCCCATTTTTTTTGATTAGAATTTACGCAGGACGTGCTGTTGGGCGTCCGTCGCGAAGAACACCACGACCTTTTGGCGCTATCAGCAGGTTGTACCCTACTCGTTCTCTCCGAGAACAAAGGCTGCCTCATCGCGAAGCATCTGTGCGCCTTCTTCGACCGAGATCAACTTAAACAGCACGGGTTCCACAAACAACGGCGTATATACATTGTCGCGGAGATCGGCGGCTCCCGGCGGATCCGGGGGCATCAGTGGGGCAGGGTCCTCAGCTACCATCGCGAGGAATTCGAATGTATTGGCGTCAATTGGACTTAACAGGGGAAGCAGATGCTCGGCCACAACTGTTGAAATCGGCACACCACGTTCGGCTAACAGGACTTCATTAGCTTCCAGATCGTTAACAAAGAAATTGATGAAACGCGCGGCTTCTTCAGGGTTGTCACAATCAGCAGTGATAGAGAAGAACATGGAAGGCTTGATGAAGTTCTGTGAGTTTCCCTCAACGGGTCGCGGCAAAGTCCACAAAATGAAGTTACGGTCCTCCCCAGCGGCCTCGGCTACTGCAATCACCTGATTGCTCCAGCGATAATCCATTGCTGCCCTTCCGGTCACAATCGGTGTGCCTTCAGGACCGGCATCGATAAACTCAGCAGCTTCTTCTTGTGTCGGAACAGCTCCCTCATCTTGCAGCCGGATGATCATGCTGAAGTAGTCAATCAACGGCTGGTCGTCGTCATATCCCAGGCCAGTTCCATCTTCGTTATAAACATTCTTGCCATAGCCCAGATAGAGTGATTGCCATAGTGCGATTTCAGGCAGTGTGGGGCCAATCGCCCATATACCGGTTTCTTCATGAATCTGCAAAGCGATTGCTTCAAAGTCGGCCCATGTCCAATCGGCAGCGGGCAGTTCGACACCAGCTTCTTCAAACGCATCCACATCAATGATAATGGTCTGCGAATTGCTTCCCAGAGAAAGTGCGTAAAGCTCGTCGTCTACACTACCGCTGTCCAGAACGGACTGGTCGATACTGGATACATCAATAACGCCCTCTTCAACAAATTGATCTAAGGGCATAAGAAGGTCACGGCTCTGCCATTCACTGATGTAACGATAGTCTTGCTGAATAACGCAGGCCAGTTCGTCACCAGCCGCTTGCGTATTCAAACGTGTCCAATAATCACCAAAGCCTGCGAATTCATAGGAAATGTCAATGCCGGTTTCAGCTTCATACATTTCGATGACTTCAATGGTACGGTCATGGCGAGCCTGTGATCCCCACCATGTAACACGGAGTTCATTATCCTGTGCAAAACCGGGCACAGCAGACCCAAGCATTACCACAGTCAACAGGAAAACCAATCCTACAGAAAATTTACGTCGCATTCTAAACCTCGCTTGTTCTAAAAACCACTTTATATGTGAACGGTCACAAATTCGGTACCAAAACATGTGAACGGTCACATTTCTCAAATTATAAATCCTTTTGCAATTTTTGCAAGCAATTCATTATGCGAGATGCCTTCCTTCGCAAAAATTCTGATATTGATATATGTCTTTAGCGAGTTGTCCAACCCTGAAAATGCTGATATAATCGTGACCGTTCACATGAATAATGTTTGATGGGAAAACAACTCGTGTCAGGACCAAAAAAACAACAAACAACCATTCGGGATGTTGCGCGATTATCGGATGTTTCATATCAAACGGTGTCGCGTGTCATTAACAATAGTCCGAACGTCAGTCCAGAAACGCGGCAGCGTGTTTTGCGGGCTATGCGGAGTTTGAATTACAAACCCAACAAAGCCGCCCAGATGCTGAACACGAACAAGTCCCAGATTATTCAGGTGATTACGCTGGAAGGTAAATTCCCGTTTAATATCCCCCTGCCCGAAGCGGCAGGCAAAGCAGGTTATTCGGCGATTTATGCCGAGTGTACGATGGACACGTTTGCTGAAACGCTGGATACGGCAGCGTCACGCATGGTAGACGGCATCATCCTCTACGCGCCAAAGTTGGAGATTGATGACGACGAACTGCTTGAGTTGTGTAACGGTATCCCGCTTGTGCGGCGTGATTATGCGATAGGGTCAAATAAGATCACATGGGTTGGTTTTGATCAGGTGCGGGCTACTGAACTGGCCGTTCAGCATCTGCTGGATCTGGGGCATGAACAAATTGCCGAAGTGACAGGTGATCTAAACGCAATCAATGCCCATGTACGCCACTCCACTGTGCGGAAATTTTTGAAATTGCATGGACTGGAACCTGGCCCCAGTGTTGAGGGTGATTACACCACCTATGAACGGGCCAACCGCTCTGGCTATGAGTGTACAGTGGAGTTGTTAGCGCGGGGCGAACCATTTACCGCTCTGATGGTTGCTAACGATTCAATGGCGATAGGTGCGCTGTATGCGCTGTACGAACATGGAATTCACGTGCCGGATGAGATTTCCCTGATTAGCTTTGATAATGCTGCTCACGCGCAGTTTACCATCCCGCCGCTCACCACGGTGAATTTTAGCTTCGATGTGCAGAATAAGCTGGCCTTCCAGTTTTTATTTGAGTTGATCGAAGACCCGGACACCAAACCTCACCAGCATGTTTTGCTGCCAGAGTTGGTGGTGCGTCAGAGCACCCGGCAAATTGGGTGGTGATGAGAGAATTTCGGACAGCATGGATGCTGTCCCTACGGTTGGCCGTGACTCCCGTAGGGACGCCATCCATGGCGTCCACCAGCCAAACCACCGTATCAGTCAAAGCGTTACCACCACCAATCATCTTCTAATTGCCGCATCCTGACTTTCATTTTCGACCAGTGCCAGCACTTCGTGATGGGTAAACAGGGGTAAGTCACCGGGAATGCTGTATTTCATCGCGGCGGCAGCAGCCCCCCAGCGCAGCGCCTGTGGAATATCGCCGGAATCCAGATAGCCATACAAAAATCCAGCGGAGAACGCATCACCACCCCCAATGCGCCCGACCTCGACGGCTTCAAAAGCAGCCTGCTCATAAATGCTGCCATCTGGTTCTCGGCTGAGTGCCCCGGCTTTGCCCATCGTCATCACAATAACGGCAGTTTGAAACCGCTGTCCAAGTGCGTTTAGATGCTCGTGTGGGGGCATCGTGTTTCCATAGAATCGTTGGGCATCTTTGAGAGGAATAAAAATAATATCGGCCTGTTCCATGAGTGGTTCGAAGCGTCGTATTGCCTCCTCAGCGCCAAGTAGATTCTGCCGGTAGTTGGTATCGAAGCTGACCAGCCAGCCCGCTTGTTTCGCCAGTTGCACGACCTTCGCCGCCGTCTGGGCCGCACTGTCGCTGATGGAGAGGGTGATGCCTGTCAGGTGAAGCAGGCGAGCATTGTCCCGCTGGAACAAGCCAGCGCTGATGTCCGAAGGCTGGATGCGGCTCATCGCTGAAAACTGGCGGTCATAGATGGCTCGGCTGTAACGCGGCGCTTTGCCTTCTTCTACAAAATACAGCCCAAGTCGGTCTTCATTTGTCCAGATTACATGCTGCGTATCTACGCCGTGCGTGCGGATGGTCTGTTCTACCAGACGCCCCAAATCGTTATCCGGCAAACGTGATAACCACGCAACCCGCAGCCCTAACCGCGCCAGTCCAATGGCGGTGTTGCTTTCACTACCGCCAACATGTACTTCCAGCAGATTGGATTGTCCGATGCGCTGTAGATTGGGCGGGGTTAAGCGCAGCAGGGCTTCTCCGATGGTAATGACATCATACACCTGAAATCATCCTTACTTTTCTTGACACGAGTCACAATCATAACGAAAAACTGCAATATGTCGATTATTGGCAGGGGCGGTTGGCTAAAGGGGACTTGTCCGGGTGAGGGTCGGGTCAGCGTAGCACGAAACTCAAAGAAAATTGCCGGGGGACAACGGTAGAAGGTGACGAGCCTCGCTTGATAATAAATTGCACGTTGGTTCTCAACTGGTTAGAATGGAGGGGATACTAGAATTTTGCTTCGGAGAAGGTCATGTCCTCAGTCATCTGGTCATTACCCAAAGTAACCTTTACTTCAATCGCTGACATTGAAGAAAAGCGCCCTGTCGCCCTTATTACCAACCCTGAAACCTGGGCACAGCTTGGCGATTCGCTAAAATTGCCACTTGTTGTGCAGGCCGAACCGGAGTCTACCGACCAATCCTATCTCAAATCACTGGCCGCCAATCTACCCGGACAGGTCAAGGTTGTATATGCGGTAGGGACCGGAGATTGTGTGACATCCGCCAAAGTGGTCGCCAGGGAAAACGGCTTACCACTGATTATTGTGCCAGACGCGCTCGACAGCGATGAAATATTTGAGTCCCATGTGGTGCTGCCCTCCGAAGGATTACTGAATCGCATCACCACCGGCTCACCTGAACAGATATTCATTGACTGGGATGTTATTCAAAACGCGCCACTAGAAAAACGCGCCGCCGCCATTGTGGATGTGCTGGCGATCATCACCGCGCTGCTTGACTGGCGACATGCGGGCCGCGAAAATCGCAATACCTCCGAACAAAAATTTCTGCCCTGGGTAGCCTTTGCCGCTGGACAACTTGCCACACAGGCCGTAAAAAGCTCCGAAGCAATCGGCAATGGCGATCCCGAAGCGCTGCGAACCCTGCTGAATCTGGTGATGATGTCCGTGCAGCTTGCTCAGCAATTGGGCCATGACCGTCACGAAGAAGGAACTGAACATTATTTTGCGTTCTCAATGGAAAATCAGGGTGTTAAAGCCTCCCATGCCGAGTTGGTCGGTGCTGGTATCCTGTTTGCGACGGCACTGCACGGCAACGATCCGAGTTCGCTGCGTGATGCGTTGATGAATGCGGGTATCAATATCGATGGCCTGCGTGCATCAGATATTCGTCTTGCCATTAATGATCTTCCGAATTTTGTGGTGGTGAATGATTTGCCCTATGCACTGGCGCATGACCTTGATCCAATGTCAACAAGGGTCTCCGATGCACTCGACAAGGCAGGCATCCTTCATCAGACAGTTGAGGAAGCGGGGAAAGCGGAAGAAAGTGAAGCCTACGCCGAAGAGAATATGATGACACTCGACGTTCCGGTGTCTGTCTCCTCAGAACCACTGACATTTGAGGAAGAAGACGTTATCGACGGTGAGGTCGTCGAAGTATACCCGGAAGATACTGCTGAGTCTGAAGACCTCGATACAGCCGAGCTTGCTATGAAGGAAGAAGCTGCCTCTGATGAGGAAATGACCATGCTGCCGCGAACCAATGAGGACTTTACGACAGGTCAGATGCGGCCACCCGCCAACAATGCATTTGCGACTCCGTCCATTGACGAAGAAACCAATGAAATGCTCAAAC
>JAKEEQ010000339.1 GCA_022616515.1 Chloroflexota bacterium
CCCTATCCACACTAGCGCAGAGCAATGAGACCGTCAATCCGCTTCCGGCTCCCACAGGGACTTACCAGGTTGGCACGAGTTTATTTCATTGGGTGGATGAAACCCGTTTTGAGATCATACCAGCCCTCGTTGCAAGAAACTCCTTGCAACCGGGAACCGCCGTAGCAAAGAATCCTCCTACTCCGATTAAGGCAGAAGCAAAGGTCAGAGCCGACACCCTGGCGATGCTTGATGCCAATCAGCCAGTAACTGTGACTGAAATTGATAAGAGCTGGGCGCACATCGAATATGGTGATATTGCGGGTTGGGCGCTGGTTAGTGGGCTAATCAATGCGGACACGAAGCGTGAACTTATGGTACAGGTCTGGTATCCCGCCGATGTAGAGGTGGGAGCCGCGCCAGCCGCTTATCTCCCTGACAGCAGTCTCATGGTGAACGAGTTCAATACTGTAATAAAAGTCTTGTACAACCTCTTGCTTGATTCTGATCTTGCTGCTTCTCTCGAATTCCGGTCTTATGCCTTTTCTGACGCGCCGATTTCTTCTGCTCAGAACAGTTACCCCGTGTTGATCTTCTCGCATGGACTCGGCGGTTTTCCCGCGTTGTACAGCGCCCAATTAGAGGAGATGGCAAGTCACGGCTATATCGTCTTTGCAATCTTTCACACCTATCTCACGCCGATTACGATATTTCCTGATGGGCGTATGGTGACGTTCAGCCTACCGAGGTCCTTAGACTTCTATCCCGGTATAGATATACACAGAATCGCTTCAGAAGATCAGATTTTCGTAGCCAACCAATTGCAGGCACTAAACAACGTTACCGACAACGTGTTTGCAGGAAAAATGGATCTTGAATCGCTG
The DNA here is from genome assembly GCA_022616515.1 of Chloroflexota bacterium. Taxonomy (GTDB): domain Bacteria; phylum Chloroflexota; class Anaerolineae; order Aggregatilineales; family J027; genus JAKEEQ01. Next base: position 864 of record JAKEEQ010000339.1, read on the forward strand.
GGTGTATTTGGACATTCTATGGGTGGTTCAGCAGCCGTATTTTCTTGCTATAACGACAGTCGATTCCACGCCTGTCTTAATGAAGATGGATTCAGCAATCTTCTTTACGAGATGAACAGAGGAATCTTGCAACCTTCTGTTTATATGCAGAAAGAAATCAACCCTGATTCCATGACTAATATTTACAGGTCAGTGCGAGGCCCCGGGTACAATTTGATTATCGACGGCTTTGGTCATCTAAGTTTTGCCGACTTCGTATGGGGACCAATATCCTCCCCGGACGGGGAAGACATACTTCATCGCATCTGGACTGGCAATATTGACGGCTTGCGTGCCACCCGGATTGTTCGTGCATATCTGCTGGCTTTTTTCGACACGTATCTTAAGGGAGAAAATAATGCGCTTTTGGATGGCCCCTCAGTGGACTATCCAGAAGTAAATTTTCAATCTCGCAATTCCGAACGTTAGAGCGATTGTGGGTTCACAGGTGTTTTCGGACAGGAACGTCAGAGTGTTTTGATAACACAGGGGTTCAGAATGGTAATAATGCTGGCTTTTTGCCCAACTCAAATTGGACCATCTCGATGAGATAGCCGAAAGCGTGGAAATTGGAGATGTTTGATTTCTGCTAAAATGAGTTTAAGCATCCCAACAAGAATTGACGTGTAGATGAGTTTCTACGATTCGCAACTGTATATCCGCCTCGTGATGTGTATGGGCCGACACTGCAACGCCAACGGCAGGGCCGAACCCCTCTACGAGCGGCTGCGCGAGGAGCTTGGCGAACCCGCCGACTTCCGCACGCGCAAGCCCGTCCGCTGGGAACGCGCCAGTTGTCTCGGTCAATGTGACATCGGTCCTAACTGCGTTTTTTATCCCGACGGCATCTGGTTTCACCAGGTGACGCAGGATGATCTTGATGAGGTCATCCGAATTTTCCGCGATGAAGAATCCCGTTTCGACAAGTGATCCCTATCCCATCATCACAAAATAGTACCCGCCATTGGTCATGCCATGCCGCTCATAGAATTTGTGTGCCACATCGCGTGCATAACCACTTTCCAGCGTAATGCGATGGCAGCCGTGCTCTCTGGCAATCTCCACTGCCCGCTCAAATAGAGCATGACCGACTCCGGTGCCGCGTGCTTCTTCTGTCACGATAAAATCGGGAATCCATGCCTCCAGCGTTCCCCAATTCAGGCGATGCCGCAATTCCAGCGAGATAAATCCCGCCGCCTCACCGTCTACCTCGGCAATGAGCGAAAATGTGTGGGGATCATTGACGTGGGTATGATAGGCGGCGCGGACTGCCGTCAATTTTTCTTCGGTCAGGGCTGGACGGCCTAATTCAGCCAGCAATGCCGTCACAGCATCAAAATCTTCATGGGTAATCAGACGAACAACAACCGACATTATGCACGCTCCTGCGGTACAATAAACGCGAACAAAAGGACAAATTATATGCAACTCAGAGATGGACTAAGATTACACAGTCTGCGCGATAATCCTACCGGCAATCGGGATGATGTGGCGACATTCTACCGGGATGTGTTCGTCGATCAATATGGTGAGGGTGATGAACCCATCAAGCCGTGGACACTCGACCTCATCGCGGAAAATCATCCAACTGTCACTGACGACGACGTGTGGATGGTGATTGACCCCACCCGCGACAATATGATTGTGTCGGCGGTGCTGCTCATTCCGCAGGTATGGCGCTACGAGAACATTGAAATCCCGGTGGGCCGGGTGGAACTGGTTGCCACCCATAAAGATTACCGCAACCGGGGGTTGGTGCGGGCCTTAATCGATACCGCCCATGAGCGCAGTGCAACACTCGGTCATAAGATGCAGGGGATTACGGGTATCCCGCACTATTACCGCCAATTCGGCTATGCGATGGCAGTGCGGCTGGGCAGCGGCGCGGAAATGCCCCTGTCTACTATTAAGCCTTTGCCCGAAGACAAAACGCCGGATTTCACTATAAAACCCGCCACCGAGGCTGACATTCCAGACATCATGGCCTTCAGCGATTATCACGACCGGCAGACATTGCTCAGCGTGGTTAGAACGCCGGACGAATGGCGTTATGAACTCAGCGGCAAGCGCCCCGAATCGGATATGCGCTACGATACATTTATGATTGTGGACAGCCATCAGCAAAATGTAGGTTACCTGTGCCTGCTATATCGCGGGCAAAGCAACCGCATTCTGACGCTGGCATACGTGGTCGGCGAGCGGTCATCCTACCTTGCCACGTTTGAGGATGTGCTGCGGGCCATAAAAGCTCATGCCGACGCCCTTGAAGATGAATTTCTCTATCTGGCCTTTGAAGGAAATATTCATCCGACCGTTTACACTCTGCTTGACCATAAATCGTATACGAAGATACATCAGTATCGCTATGCATGGTACATTCGCATTCCCGATATGGCGGATTTTCTGACGACCATTGCACAGGTTCTGGAAAGGCGGCTTAAAGAATCCGGGGCCAACCGCTACTCCGGCAGTATTGGCGTGACGTTCCATGATAAAACGGGCGTCACGCTAACCTTTGAGGATGGGAAACTGATCGAGGCGTCCAACACACCACCAGAATTTGACAAAGAGGATGCG
>JAKEEQ010000032.1 GCA_022616515.1 Chloroflexota bacterium
CCACTGAAAATGATTGCGAATCTGACTGCTGACATTGAGATCGAGAATATTGTCGGGTAGGCGTCCAAGATTACATATACCTCCACTCAGTCCATTGTATCCGAGTCCTACTCCGGGGCGAGCTTCAAACCTCGCGCCCAACTGGGCCGTCTGGTCACCCGATGAGTGAAAATTCACGATCATACCACTCACCTGACGCGACGCGATGTCGAAGCGGGTATTGAAGGCGCAGGCTGCGGCGGCAATGTTGGAGATCGGTGAACCCATCAGGATAAAATTGTCGATGCTCAGTCCTTCTTGCAGGGCCGCCAGAATGATGTTGGTGCCGGTGCTGTGTCCAATGGCTGTGATCGTCACTTCGTCACCCAGCAGCAGGCGGATACGGCCCACAAGCTGCTGGAGTTTCGTCACGCCATCCCACGGCAGCGCCCCCAAGCCACCCCACCCGATGCGGTCATCACCGGGCCTGTCGAATTCAATGCGCTCAAACCGGGTGCCAATTCCCGAACTGTAATCAAAAATCGACAGTGGTCCCAGTGAACCCCAATTCATCTGCAAAATCCAGACCTCACTATCCCACCGCCCACCGAAGGGCGCACCGCTTACCCAATCTGCATAGGCAGCAGGGCCAGACAGTTGCCCGTGTACAAAAATCACCACAGATCGCACCTTTGCGCTGGACTGTGTGTCAGCATGGGTTGGAAGCGAAGGCAGGAGCAGCGATATGAGAAACAGGACTATCAGTAACCGCTTCATAAATATAACTCCCGGTAAATTCGTATATTGTCTCTATTTTATAAACGATGGTCGATGCGAAAAAGCTAATCGGCGCGGCAATATAACGCCCATCACTCGTAGTGGCAGCGTAGGCCGCAGTCGCGCCATACTTAGTACAAAAGGAGGCGGATATGCGGCGTTTTTCCTTTCTAATCCTCGTACTAATTCTGTTTTCACCTCAATTACCCTCCACCGCGCAGACGGATAACCTCGCCGCCCGCGAAACCATGCGCATCGGTCGCGGTACCATCCGCCATGTCGAGTGGCACCCCGACGGTGATTTAATTCTGGTCGATACGGCGAGCGGTGCATGGCTCTACAATGAGGACCTGAATGATGTCGCCCATCTGCCTAATATTCGATTGGCCCGCTTCAGCCCGGACGGACGTTATATTTCCGGCGTAAATCCCGCCGATGAACTGCTCATTTACGATGCCCGAACCCGTGACCGGCTGCATACCTTCGCCCAACACGACCACCACATCCGCGAACTGCACTGGCAGGGCAACCGGCTGGCAACCTACGACGGTTATCAACTGGTACTGTGGGAAGATTTAGAAGTGACGGCTGTCATCGACTGGCGATTTCTGGAACTGCTGACATGGAATCCATCCGGGACACTGCTCGTGGCGAAACAGTTGAATGGCAAATTGCTGGTGGTCACACCGGAGGGCGAGTCGTGGACGTTTGACGCGCCAGGTCAGGATACACAGAGCCTACAGTGGCAAGATGATTTTACCATTTTGCATACGTATCGTTCCCCATCTGTTGGAGCAGTAGGTCATTTTATCAGTGCCCAAACCGGAAAAGTTATTGATCAAGTCTTTGGATCATATGTTAATCTGTCCTATACAGCTTGGGATGACTGGTTAGCCGTTGCCAGTTCTGATGAGCTAATCGCATTTCATAAGGTGCATGGCGTGGCATGGCGTGACCCGATGAACCACGTTAGTGCATCAATTGTGAGATGGAGTCCTAACGGCAGATATTTGGCCTATGCAAAATTCGTATATTCGGGTTTTGAGCCAGATGGCCCCCTTGTCCGCGTACTTAATCTGAGTGGGAAAGTAATATTTGAGGGACATGATCTTGGCAGCCGTTATTTAGAACACCTCCTTTGGTACCCAGATGGCAATCAGTTGCTTACAATTGACTCTGAACAGCGGATACATCTCTGGAACATTGCATCCAAAGAGAACACAGCCCTTCGTTTATCGCATGGAATGATTACCAATCATTTTGCCTTTTCACCATCTGGCAAAATGGTGGCTTTCGCAGACACGCTCAACGGCTTCAGTGTGTGGGATGAGAACGGACTTGAATATCAGACTACAGCGCATACATCACCTATTGAACTTATCGAATGGCAGCCAAAGGGTGATTTGTTAGCAACTGCATCCATGAGTGAAGGGATGGAAGAAGGACAAATAGATTCCAGAGTCCTCCTGTGGGATGGCCCTTCGAGCAATATGATAGATATATTAACGCTTGAAGCACCGCCGCGTGATCTTGAGTGGCGTCCCGATGGAAAGGTGCTGGGTATCGCTGCGTATCCCGATATTAGTTTTTGGAATGGGAATTTGATCACTCTGTCCTCAGAAGAATTGAATTTAGGAACCTATGGGCAGTATCGTGCCCTTAATTGGAGTCCAGATAGTCAATATGTCAGTTTCGTACATCACCCTGGAACCGTAATTATTGAAAATCTCTGGTCATATGGTAACTGGCAAAACACTATCGGTCGTGCTGAAATCATTTCGGGGCATACGAATACAGATTCTATTTTGGGTTGGGGTAACGGTGAATGGAGACATCTCATATGGAGGCAAACAACTATCAATAATCCGGGTCAATATATCTTTGCTGGCCCAATCATACAGACATTATTTCCTACTGAATCAGACCTCATTCAACTTGACCCTGCTACCGAACCACTTGAAGAACTTACCCATTATCGTCAGATGGCATGGTCGCCGGACGCCTCTTTAATCATCGGAGAATCGGACAGCAACATCTTCCGCGTCTGGGATGTGGAGAGTCGAGCATATCTATACTGGACAGAAGGCTACGCATTCGCCTTTAGCCCGGACAGCCGCTATCTCGCCGTCCTGACCGATACGCACGTCAATATTCTGGATGCCAGAACGGGCGATATTCTGCTGGCAATCGACGATGCACGTTTTCCGCAGGATGAATACACGTTACATTGGAGTGATGATGGCACGCATCTTGCCGTTGGCGGTGAGGGAGTCGTCAGTGTGTGGGAAGTGGGGACGTTGCATCCCCACAATGACTGACGTTAGTTGGAAAACAGGAGTTCAAGCAGCGAGCCGAGGTTGTCGCGGCCTTCCAGCACTTCAAGGTTATAGACTTCCGTGTAGCCGCAGTTGTGGCACGACACGAACGCATAACGGTTTAGCTGCATCTCAAACAACCGCGACAGCCCCGTGCCGGACATCGACAAGCGCTTCACATGTGCGCCCTGTTGATGACATTTCGGGCACACAAACTCCTGGCTGAGTAATACATCTGTATTCTTTCCCATGATTTCTCTCCTGGATACTTACTATTTTTTACGTACATCTTGCGGGAGAAGTTGCGTGGCGGGAAACCCAATTTCTGGGAGGTTGATGGCATCATCGGAAGCTCAGTCAACTGTAAGGGATAAACTATGCGCAAAATGTGAAATATGAAAGAACCTTCCTCCCCCTTTGTCCTTCGGACATTTCCCCATGAATGGGGGAACTTTAAAACGGGTTCATGGCGCTATAAGTCCCCTCCCCAAGCATGGCTGGCGGAGGGACACTTTTAAGATAATAAGGGCGCGAAGTGAAGCTGGATAGGAATAAGGTCAAATTCAAGACGATTGAGCCGG
>JAKEEQ010000340.1 GCA_022616515.1 Chloroflexota bacterium
GTGATCGGCTTTGCCATGAAAATGTCTGCACCAGCGTCAAAAATGTCTGCCACCTGCTCAGCCGATGCTCGCTGCGACGTGACAACCAGCGGCAGTTGGCTCGCGTACGGCATTCTGCGCACCCGACTGCACAATCTGATAGAGGTCTTGTCGAGTGTGGGCAAGTCCATTAACACGCACTCTGGCTTGTGATCGCTAATTGCGGCAGGCAGTGAATTGTAGTTGCGCACAATCACGACCTTGTAGCCAAATTCCGACAAGTTGTGCCTTAGTGATAGAAGTAGACTGGCATCATCGCCAGTAATGAGGATCGTTTTCATCGTTCCCTCTTGACTGTATATCTTTACATTTTTCACCAAGCTGGCTCCCAACCAACTTACGCAGTAAAAAAATAGTAACAGGAATTTCAGCCAGAGCAAAGCGAATTTTGTGAAATTGTTATGAATTTGTTCAGAAAATTAATTCTTCACGAACAATCCTTTACAAAATTCAGGTACCAATCATATAACCCACACCATGAATGGTTTTAATGAATTCCGCTTCTTCGTTTAACGCGGTCAATTTGGAACGTAAGTTTCTAATGTGAGCACGCACCAGATCGGGGTCTCCCGTGTCGGGCGGGTAACCCCACACCGCTTCTAGAAGATGGCCGGGCGAGAGTGCCTGATTATTATGCTCCATCAGATAGCGCAGCAAACGATGCTCAGTTGCCGTCAGTTGAACCTCTTCGTCATTGAACTGGGCACGATAGGTATCCGAGTCCAGAATCAACTCGCCAATCTGTAGGATCGCGCTTGAACGAGTCGTATCACGTTCGATGCGGCGCAGCAATGCCCGCACCCGTGCTTGCAGCTCCGTTACTTCAAATGGCTTAACGACGTAATCATCACCACCAGCGTCCAGTCCGACAACAATATCATCAGTGTGACCCCGTGCCGTTAAGAACAAAATTGGGATGGTGTCATAATTTCTGTCTTTGCGAATGCGACGGCACACGTCGATACCGCTCTGGCCCGGCATCATCACATCCAAAATGATTAAGTCCGGCTGGCGCATGGATAACTGCTCAAAGGCTTCAAAGCCAGAGCTTACCCCCTTAACATCATACCCCTCACGACTCAAGGCTCGTTTCAACGTGCCGAGGACATCTGGATCATCATCGACTACCAGAATATATGGATCAGTGCTCATATTTCCACCCTGTCGAAAAAAGATAAGTTTAAATGATTATACCCTACGCTGTAGGGAGGCGTACCAGAAACGTACTTCCCTTGCTTGTAGATTCTTTGAGTAGAAGCTCTCCTTTACACTTTTCGACCACTTGACGACAGATATGTAAGCCCAGGCCAGTACCTTCACCGGCTGGTTTTGTGGTAAAGAACGCATCAAAAATCTCGCCCTGTTTATCTACGGGAATCCCTGTGCCATTGTCCCACACTTCTACTTCAATCCACTGCTGATCGTTCGACAAATGCGACATAATTCCAATTTCAGGACCGTCGCAGCCTGTTACCGCATCTCGTGCGTTGAGCAGCAGATTCATCCATACATCTTCGAGCTGTCCAGGCAGCCCGTAAGCATCCGGCAGGTCCGCTTCAAGATCTACTTCAAGGTAAACGTGGTGCTGCTCAATGTGTTTGCTAACCAGTGTCAGTGTGTTGCGAATGGTCTGGTTAACATCCAGCATTTGCGGTGGATCATCCGCGTCACTCTGATGCGCCATGCCCAACAGTCGCCGCACAACCTCATGTGCTCGTTTTCCCGCCCGGTGTACCGCCACAATTGACTCATGATTGCGATCTTTTTCAGGCAGGTCTTGCAAAATCAATTCGGTGTCGGCAATGACGGTTGTCAGCGGGTTGTTGATTTGATGGGCAACCGCCGCCGCCAGTTCACCCATCGCCGACAGCCGTGCTGATTGGATTAAACGGCTCTGCGCCTCACGCAAATCTTCAAGGCTCTTTTGCAGATCGGCGAACAAGGAGGCGTTCTTCATCGCATTCGCGGCTTGAACAATCAACGCATTTGCCATCTCAATCTTGCGTTCACTAAAATGTCGCTGGCGCATGGTGTCGGACATAATGACAATCCCGGCCACTTCCCCCGTTATCACTATCGGCATAACCAATAATGTGCGCGAACCGTACTGGTCGAGAAGCTGCCCAATGTCCGGGGTATCTTGATCGTGGCGGGTCACGTTGATGATATTTCCTGTCTTCACTAGAGTATCGAGCGCAGGATATTCATCCAGTTTAATGACAGGTTGGTTGCCGTTCAACCATACCGCTTCCCCAAAGCTCCACCGTTTATAGAAGGCATCCTGACTCTCATCCCACAGATACATGCGGCAAAATTGCGCACCTGTATCGGTGAGCAGGTCGGTGGCAATGGTTTGTGCCTCCGCATTATTCAACGACATCGCGTCAACCATCACCATCAACTGAAGGGCCATTTGATGAATGTGCATCGTAGACACACCGGTGGACTTGCGGCTCGGTTGATGAGTATAGACCAGCTCAAAGACACCAATCGGGCGGTTTTCGGTCATCAGTGGGAAGACACATATCAGGCTGGCTTTATTCTTATCGAGATACTGCTTATCTGATCCGTGCTGTGCGTTCTGCGGTGAAAGGAAAACACGCTGACGGCTGTGGATAGCCTGAAATAACGCTTCAGGTTGATCGTTTTTCCCGCCCATTTGCTTGATCTGCCACTGTGCCCGCTGGTAACTGATCGACGTCTCAAGCCGTCGCCGGGACGGGTTGAATGTCGTGATGTCAACGATGCCGATTTCTAATGCATTTAACAGGCGTTCAGCGATGATCTTCAGGACACCATCGAGAGCTAGAGTAGAATTCACCGCCTGACTGGCACTGAACAGCATCGCAAGTTCTTTGGACCGCTGCACACTTTCGCCATACAGTCGCGCATTTTCAATGGCAATGGCGGCATGGGAGGCCAGATCGAGCAGCAAATCCCGGTCATGGGCATTAAATGTCCGGTCGTTGCTGCGGTTGTTAACGCCCAGCACGCCAATCACTTTGTCCTTGTAGGTCATTGGCACATACAAAAGCGACTTCACAAAATACTCCGTCTTCACTTTTTGCCAGCCCGAATCACCCACCAGAACCGGATGCCCTGTCTTGAAGACCTGCCCGGCCAGCGTATCATCCGTTTTAATGCGAAATTCCTTCGCCATGTCGCTGTCGATGCCTTTGGCAGCCCGGATATATAGATTCTTTCCCTCATTATCCGGCAGCAGCAGTAGCCCCTCTTCGGCATTCGTCAAACTCGTGGCCGCGTCGACCACCTTCGTCAAGACAATGGTTAAATCGAGCGAGGAATTGATCATGCGAGCAATGGAGGATAATGTCTGGTGTTCGAGCAGCTTTCGCTCAAAGAGACGGCGTGTCTCGGCCTCTTTGGTTGGGGTTTCGTCTACGTTTACGTCATTTTTGTAAAGTGTTTTTTCGATATCTACCGACTTGTCGATGGTCTGCGCCACCGTGCTCAAAATCACTTTCGGTGAATAGCCCGATTGCACCAGATTCACATAACCATGCGCACTCGCCGCGTAGGGATGGTGTTTGTTGCTTTCCCCTACAATGATCCAGGCCAGACTTCCGAACAGGAGACCATTTTGCAGAAGTTGATTGAAGCGGGCCGACTCTTTATCTATTGAACTGCCA
>JAKEEQ010000341.1 GCA_022616515.1 Chloroflexota bacterium
CACCCTCTTTTGCCTCTTCACGCAGGAAGAAATCATCGAGCCAGTGCCGCAGTTGGATAAAGTCATCTTCGGGAACGCCGAACATCGCGCCCAGAATCGCCGCATTGTAGGGAGCCGAAATATCGGCGACAAATTCGATATCCCCTTTTTCATGAGCCATCGTACAGAGATTCTGTGCCAGCGCGACAATGCGTGGCTCCAACCCGGCAATGGTGCGTGGGGTAAATGCCTTGTTAATCAGCCGTCGTGCAAAGGTGTGGCGGGGCGGGTCAGTTGTGCCGAGTGTCTTGCCAACGCGCTCCGGAATATCGTTCAGCAGATTGCCCCGTCGCTCCGACGACCACGTTTTCCAATCTCGAAAGGCCCCATAAACATCCTCGTAGCGGGTCAATACCCACACATCTTCTATCGAGGAATAATGGGCAGGATCATTATCCCGCATCCACTTATAAGCAGGATATGGATCATCCGTTGCTACAATTTGCAGCTCATACTGGAAGGTCATGTCGCGACTCCAGACCCAGACTTCGAATTTGCACGTTATAATAAACCTGTGTGCATGATTTTTCAAAGAAACGAAGGTGTCCAAGATAAAAAGAAGGGATTGTGATGTCACCACCAGATATTGAATCGTCGGGTCTACCACTGGTCTTTAAAGTCCCTGCTGAAATCATCCGTACACCCACTGTTTCCAACTCCGAGGCGGGTTTGCGTGTATACGTTCGCGCTCTGGAAGGGATGCAAAAGGAAGCAGTTGTAGGTATGGCAACGCCCTCCGGGCAGCGAACATGGCGCATGGTGTGTGATGAAGGGCCATATCTGAATGGCACTGACTTAGCTCCGTTTCCACTGGCATTCTTCACGGCTGGTACACAGTTCGCGCTGATGTCAGAAATCTTAAAGCATGCGCGGAATAAGAACGTCATCATCCATGCACTCGAACTCATTCAAGATAATTACTACACGATGGATGGCTCTGCCTTGCAGGGCACCATGATCGGCGGTGCGAAATCGCCTGAAATCACCATCAAAATCGAGAGCCACGCCCCGGTTGATGACATCAAAGCGATTATCGAGCAGGCTGAACAGACTTCGCCAGCCCATGCCATTTTTGAAGATGTGCTAGAAAATACCTTTGCGCTGACATTTAATGATGAACGCCTCCCGGTGGTTGATGTCCGTCCGTGGGAAGACCCGGTGGATAATACTCTTTCCGATGTGTTTGATGCCGTGAAACCTGATGAAAACGCCGATTTTCGGGATGACATTATCACAAGAGTGTCAGCAGCCGAGATCATTAAAGGTGTGGAAGGCGGCGCGGGCAGCAGCCTTCAGGCCGAACAAAAACGCACCTTACATGTTCATGGCTCGGCTCAATGGACATCCAGCATGCAGATGGAAACAACTATTCAACTGCTGAAGCCTTTGGGTAGCGTGTTCCGGTTTGTCTGTGATGAGGTATCCGATGTTGGCGGAAATGAAACCGCCCCACCCCCGCTAGCCTATCTGTCGGCAGGCGTCGGCTTTTGTTTCATGACACAGGTCGGGCGTTACGCGCAAATCACCCGGCAAAGCCTGCACTCCTACCAGATCATTCAGGATAACGTCTTTGTCCATGAGGATAGCGTCACCTATGCACTGCCTGTGCATACCCATCTATACCTTGAAGCTGATGAAATGGACGAGGTTGCCCAAAGAACGCTTTCTATGAGTGAGCGGACATGCTTTTTGCATGCAGCGATGCGCGGCAGCACGCCTGTACTGGTCAAGATAGAGCTTAACGGTCAGCCATTGTGAGGTATGCGATGCAATTTGCTACAGTTAACGGTTTAACGTTACATTATCGCGTCGAGGGTCCACCCAGTACGAAATCTCTGGTGTTCATTAACTCGCTTGGAACCGACCTGTGTATCTGGGAAGGGGTAGTGTCTCAGTTCGCTGCTGACCACACCATTATCCGCTATGACAAGCCGGGTCATGGCCTGTCGGATACGCCTGCGGGAACATACACTGTTCACCATCACGCCGAAACCCTGCTGGCACTGCTGGATGTATTGAATATTTCCACTGCTGTTTTTATCGGCATCTCGATGGGGGGGCAGGTTGCGCAGGATATTGCGATTCACCATCCCGACCGGGTGCAGGCACTGGTACTGTGTGATACGGCTGCCAAATTGGGAAGTTCTGAGGCGTGGAATCAGCGCATTGCTGGCGTGCGAGAAAAAGGTATGCGCGGCATGGCAAAAGCGATACTGGATCGCTGGTTTGCCCCATCCTATGCACAGCAGCACCGGACGGACTACGCCGGATACCACAATATGTTGGTGCGAATGCCTGATGATGGGTATATTTCTGCATGTAAAGCCATTCGAGATGCCGATATGCGTGATCAGGTGAGTAACATTCAGGTACCCGCGCTGGTGATTTGCGGTGCAGAGGATGCCGCCACGCCGCCAGATGTGGTACGGGGGCTGGCGGATGCGCTGCCCCGTAGCCAATTTGAACTGATCGCTGGGGCCGGGCATCTCCCCTGCATTGAACAGCCTTCCGCAGTGGCATCACTGATAAAGAATTTTTTGAAGGATAATAAGCTATGACCGAATCAAAATTTGAACAGGGCGAGAAAGTTCGTCGCAAAGTATTGGGCGATGCGCACGTTGATCGCACCCTCGCCAATAAGTCTGATTTCGATAATGATTTTCATCATTTCATTACCGAAATGGCATGGGGTGGGGTGTGGGCACGTCCCGGCCTCGATCACAAAACCCGTCACCTGATTACCATCAGTGTACTGGCGGCGACGGGGCGGGACCATGAACTGGCACTGCATCTACGAGCGACTCCCAACACGGGCGTAACCCCGGAGGAGGTCAAGGAAGCCTTACTTCAGGTGGCGGTTTATGGTGGTGTTCCCGCCGCCAATACCGCCTTTAGTATTGCTAAGAAGATTTTTGCTGAGTTAGATGAGGAAGGAGATTGAGAATATGACACTCGTTAAAAAACTCAGTTCCCTCAACTGGGACATTCATCCCCCTTACATTTACCCGCCCTACAAATCTACCGTCCGGCGGGGTCCGCAAAAACCGCTCATCCCGCTGCCCTACACGCTCTCCGAGTTGACAGGACCAGTTTATGGCGATGATGACATCGGCCCCCTCGACAACGACTTAACCCGCAATGCTGTCAAAAATGGCGAACCGATTGGCGAGCGGATCATTGTGACCGGACGTGTACTCGACGATAACAATCGACCCGTGCCGAATGCGCTGGTCGAAGTGTGGCAGGCCAACGCCTGTGGGCGCTACATCCACAAGGGCGACCAGCACGACGCCCCGCTCGACCCGAATTTTAGAGGTTCGGGACGGGTGCTAACCGACAAAAACGGCGAATATCGCTTTACCACGATTAAACCGGGGGCCTATCCGTGGGGCAATCATCACAACGCATGGCGTCCCGCGCATATCCATTTTTCCATCTTTGGCACGAACTTCATTTCGCGACTGGTGACCCAGATGTATTTCCCCGGCGATCCCCTGTTGGCCCTTGACCCCATTTATAACAGCATTCCTGATGAAGCAGGGCGCAACCGGCTCATTTCGATCTATGACCACGACATAACCGAACCCGTCTGGGCACTTGGCTATCGCTTTGATATTGTGCTGTGCGGCAGCCACATGACCCCTTTTGAAACGAGAGAGGCTTAACCATGGCAGAACAAAGCCCCAGCCAGACTGTTGGCCCGTTCTTTGAGTACGGTCCGATTTATGGCGGTGAAGATATTCTGGTGAATGAGCAAACAAGCGGGGAACGCATCCGTATCACGGGCCGTGTAATCGACGGTGAGGGCGCTCCGGTGGTGGATGCGCTTATCGAAATCTGGCAGGCCGACGCCAACGGTATTTACAACCATCCCGCCGATCCCGGCTTTGCGAATGTCGATGCTCATTTTCGCGGATTTGGCCGGTCAGAAACGGTCAATGATGGCATGTTTTTCTTTAAGACGATTAAACCCGGCGCGGTAGCTTTTGACGATAGCACGCTGCAAGCACCGCATATCAATGTACATGTTTTCGCTAGAGGGATGCTGATTCATGCCCATACGCGACTCTATTTTTCCGATGAAGCAGCCAATGACCACGACCCGGTGCTCTATTCCATTGAGGGCGGGCGACGAAAGACTCTGATAGCACAGCGCGAAAACGGTCCTGACCTGTCGACCTATCGTTTGGATATTGTGCTGCAAGGTGATAACGAAACGGTGTTTTTCAATCCGTGATGACGAGTTCAGATATTTTCGGCTCTCTTTTTGACGCACCGCACAGCAACGCCATCTTTGCTGATGACTCTTTTATTGCGTACTGCTTGAAAGTCGAAGCGGCGCTGGCAACCGTTCAGGCAAAGCTCGGTGTCATTCCGCCTGCCGCAGGTCAGAAAATTGCTCAGGCGGCGAATAAATTTCAGGTTGATAAAGACTCGCTGCGAGCCAGTACCACAAAATCCAGCATCCCAATCATCGAGCTGGTCGCCCAACTGCGGCAACAGGTGGGTAGTGATGCTGCATCCTATGTCCACTGGGGTGCAACCTCGCAGGACATTATGGACACCGTGCTGGTCCTGCAAACCCGTGAGCTTTTAGCCCACCTGAAAACATTGTTGCAGCAAATAATTGATAACCTGAAACAACTTGCCGGACAGCACCGCCATACCCTGATGGTAGGGCGCACCCATTCACAACACGCGCTGCCAATAACGTTTGGGTTGAAGGTGTCGAACTGGCTGGCCCCACTGCTGCGCCATCAAGAACGTCTGGTCGAACTTGAACCGCGCTTGCTGGTGGTCCAGTTAGGCGGTGCGGTCGGGACACTGGCCGCGCTGGGAGAAATGGGCTTTCCGGTGCAGCAGGCACTGGCGGTCGAGTTAAACCTTGCTGTGCCAGTCACACCCTGGCATACCGGGCGCGACTCCGTAGCCGAACTGGCAGGCTGGCTATCGCTGGTCAGCGCGAGTCTGGCGAAGATGGCGCAGGATATTATCCTGATGACCCAGAGCGAAGTTGCTGAGGTGCGAGAAACAGGTGATCCAACACGTGGCGGCTCCAGCACCATGCCACAAAAATCCAACCCGATTATCAGCGAAATCATCATCGCGGCAGCCCGCACCAACGCTTCCCTGCTGTCCGTCATGCATCAAGCCTGCATTCAGGAGCATGAGCGGGCCACGCATGGCTGGCAAATGGAGTGGCTAACGCTGCCACAAATGTTCGCCAATACCGAACTGGCACTTGGCAAAGCCGCGATATTGAGTGAGCAGCTTGTCGTCAATGTTGCCCGCATGGAGGAAAATGTTGCCGCCACCAACGGTTTAATGATGGCGGAAGCAGTCAATCTGGCGTTGGCTCCGGTCATTGGGCGAGCCGAAGCGAAACAATTAATTAAAGCTGCTGTACCAATTGCGCTCAGCCAGAACCGTCATCTGGTGGATGTCATCCGCGATCAGGTTGAAGCAGATATTGATTGGGAAAGCCTGAAGAACGAACGACATTATTTAGGGATGTCGCAGACCCTTATTGATCGTGTATTGGAAAAGTAACATGAAAACCGTACCCCGGATCACACCCGAAGAAGCAGCGGCCATGGTCAAGGATGGTGATGTTCTGATGGCGGGCGGCTTTGGCATGACGGGCAATCCAGTCCACCTGCTGCATGCGCTGGCGGAAACCAGCACCGGCAACCTGACCTATATTGGCAACAACGTCGGTGAACCGGGTCTCGGTGGGGGCAGGCTGCTGCGCAATGGGCAGATCAAAAAAGCTATTGGTTCTTTCTTCACCAGCAACCCGGAGGCGGTCGAGGCCGCTCAATCCGGTGAGATCACTGTCCAACTTCTTCCTCAGGGGTCACTGGCCGAAGCTATCCGGGCTGGTGGTGCGGGAATCGGTGGATTTTACACACCCGCCGCCGCCGGGACTGTGATCGCGGAAGATAGCGAAACCCGACTCATTAACGGCGAACCGCATGTCTTTGTGCCAGCCCTCCGTGCGAATGTCGCGTTCATTCGGGCGCGGGTGGCGGATACAGCAGGCAATCTCGCCTACCGCATGACCGAGCAAAATTTCAACAAGGCAATGGCGACAGCGGCTGACCTGGTTATTGCCGAAGTGGAAACGATTGTGCCGGTTGGGGAACTCGATCCGAACCACATCCACACCACCGGGAATTATGTTGACTATCTGGTGCAGGCTCACACCACGCTGGAAGATTTAGGCAGTTCGGCGTCAGTGGCTGCCAGTGGCAAGAAAGTGGATGACGACCGCATGAACATGGCCCGGCGTGCGCTGGCCGAACTGAAGCGCGGCGATGTCGTCAATCTTGGCATTGGTGTTCCAACGCTGGTCGCGGATTTGATAACGCCAGAACATCAAATCATCCTCCACACTGAAAACGGCATGGTGGGTGTTGGTCCGGCCCCCCAAAAAGGCGGCGCGATGGAGTATCCGGTGAATGCGGGTAAACAGCCGGTCACTGCATTACCCGGCAGCGCCTATTTTGACAGCGCCGATTCCTTTGCCATGATTCGCGGCGGACATGTGGATGTCGCCATTATGGGCGGTCTGGAAGTCGATGAAGCAGCGAATCTGGCGAATTGGGCCGTCCCCGGCAAGCCCCTGCTGGGTGTGGGCGGCGCGATGGATTTGGCTTCCGGGGCTAGACGCCTGATTGTCACGATGACCCACACAGATCGTAATGGCAATAGTAAAATTGTACCCGTCTGTTCCTTACCCCTGACCGCCGTCGGTGTGGTTGACATGGTAATCACTGAGTTAGCCGTTTTCACCTACCCTGACGATAAACTGACCTTGATTGAGTTGATGCCCGGCGCGACACTGGATGAAGTTCGCGCAAAGACCACCGCCACATTCATCGAGAACCTGACTTAAAAGCCATTTTTTGAAAATGTGCAAATCAGAAATGGTATTGTTATACTATACGGGATTTTTTACTTTAACGTTAAAGCAATACTAATCACTGAATCGCTTACCTCGACAGCGGGTAGTGGTCTCTTTGTTTTAGATTAATGCATCCGGGATGCTCTAGATGTTATTAGAAGTAGAGAAAGTTTCCAAATCCTTTGGCGGTCTACAGGCCCTCAATAACGTATCGTTCACGGTAGAAGCCGGAAAGACCATTGGATTAATCGGTCCAAATGGGTCCGGCAAGTCTACCTTATTCAACGTCATCACCGGCACAATTCCTACCAGTTCAGGGACCATCCGCTTTGAAGGCAAAAACATCACCAAACTTTCCGCTCCCCGAGTGTCCCGGCGCGGAATCGGGCGTACCTTTCAAACAGTGCGCCCCTTTATGCATATGTCCGTTTTAGACAATGTGAAAGTAGCCTGTTTGTATGGACATTCCTCCATTCAGTGGCAGCATATCGCCGAGCGCAGAGCCAGAGAAATTCTGGAATTGGTCAATTTGAAAGATCAAGCCCGCATACCTGCTGCTGATCTCAATGTGATGTCGCGTAAGTGGCTTGAAATGGCACGGGCACTGGCAACCGAACCAAAGCTGCTGTTATTGGATGAATTCATGGCAGGACTGAATCCGGCTGAAGTGCTAGAGTCGGTCGAATTTGTCAAACGCTTGAAGGATATCGGCATCACCGTCATCGTCGTCGAACATATCATGAAGGCAATCATGAGTTGTAGTGATCGCGTGATTGTATTGAACGCCGGGCAGAAGATTGCCGAGGGATTGCCTGCCGACATCGTGCGTGATCCGGTTGTGATTAGAGCGTATCTGGGGCCTGATTATGCTGAAACTTGATAATCTGCACGTTTCCTATGGTGATATTCAGGTGCTGTGGGGTGTTTCGCTTGAAGTGGCGGAGAATTCTATTGTCGCCCTGCTTGGTTCCAATGGTGCGGGTAAATCGACTACCCTTAAAACAGCCCTTGGTATGATGCGACCGAGCGAAGGGAAAGTGTTTTTTCGAGGTCAGGATATAACGAAAAAATCAACGCACTCCATTGTCAGTTCTGGTTTGTTTCTCGTCCCTGAGTGGCGTGGCACCTTTTCAACACTCTCTGTTTTGGAGAATCTTGAACTCGGTGCATTCTCGTCACGGGCACGTCCCCTGAAAGATGAGACGCTGGAGCGAGTCTTCACCATTTTCCCGATATTGAAAGACCGGCAGGCCCAACGCGCCGGGACGCTCAGCGGCGGTGAGCGACAGATGCTCGCCATTGGGCGTGCGTTAATGGCCCGGCCCGCGATGTTAATTCTGGACGAGCCATCATTGGGCCTTGCCCCATTGATTGTGTCCAACATTTTTGAAGTTATTCAGCAAATTAATGAAGAAGAGAGAGTTACGGTGCTGGTAGTTGAGCAAAATGTTCATATGGCACTGAAGGTTGCCAGTTATGCTTATATCTTAGAAAACGGTTCAATCGTGGGGCAGGGAACCAGCGAAACCCTCCTGAGTGACCAGCAAATTCAAGAAGCGTATCTGGGGATCTGATGTCTACACATATTATTGCACAGAGTCTGTTGTCGGGAATTCTGGTTGGGGCATTATATGGCATCGCCGCTCTTGGTTTGTCGCTGGTTTTTGGTGTGCTTAAGGTCCTTAATATAGCGCATGGTGAACTTATCATGCTGGGTGGTTATGCTTCATTCTGGGCATTTAACAAAGCAGAGGTTGATCCGTATGTATCGCTGGTGATAGTTGTGCCGCTGCTGTTTCTGGTGGGTACGATTCTGCATTTTGGACTGTTTGCTCACATTGTGCGGGCTAATGAAGAGCAGCGCATCAAAAATTCGCTGTTGATTGGCTTTGGGTTAACACTTATCGGGCAAACCCTCGCTATTCGCTACTTCGAAGCCGATGAACGCCGCATTGCCACCGAATATTCAACTGATGCGTGGGAATTCATTGGCTTACGTTTGCCACTGGTGCGTGCTTCCGGTCTGGTAATCGGTATTGTTCTGGTGATTTTGCTGCAACTCTTTATGCACCGCACCTATATCGGCAAGGCGATTCGTGCCACGGCTGAAGACTGGCAGACAGCCAGTCTGAGCGGAATCAATGTGCGATTGACCTATCTCATCACGTTTGCGCTTGGATCGGCACTGGCAGGATTGGCGGGGATGCTGGTCAGCGTGCAATACAGCATCAGCCCCAACATTGGCCTCACATGGACATTAAAGGCACTGATTGTGGTCGTACTGGCCGGGCTGGGCAGTATGCCGGGAACCTTTCTGGCAGGAGTATTGTTAGGACTGGCGGAGACATCCAGTGCGCTGGCATTTGGCAGCCAATATCGTGAAATGGTAGGGTTGGTGTTGTTCGTCATCATTTTGAGCATTCGCTCACAGGGATTATTTGGAGAGCAGAATGCTTAGCGAGCTACTGCGGAGCCTTATACAAAATTGGCGGCTGCCCGTGCTGGTGGCATTAGCCTACTTTCTATTTGAACTGCCTGAACTCTTCACCGGGTGGCCCTGGTATTATGAGGAAATTAACGACAAACTCACACTCGCCATTACCCTCTTCACCATCGCGACTCTTGCATCGAGTTGGAATATACTGGCGGGCTATGCGGGCCAGATTAATCTGGGGCATGCTGCCTTCTTTGGTATCGGATCGGTGGTCACACGCGAATTATGGCTGACCAAAGACTATCCATTTAATGAGGCATTTTTCTATGGTGGTGGAGCCGCCGCATTAGCTGCACTCATTGTGGGTGCGCCTGCCCTTCGCCTCAAGGGGATTTACTTCGCGATTGGAACGCTGGCCCTCGCCGAAGCGCTGCGCCTGACAATAGGCAGTATGTATCCGGGTGTTTCGCGGCTGCCGGGGCCAGAACTGCGAGCCTACGAACTAACCTCGCGCTACGAGTTGAGCCTGAAGGTGCTCGTCGCCACCGTTTTTGTATCTTATTTTCTCAGCAGATCGAAGTTGGGTCTGGGCATGAAAGCTATCCGCGAAGATGAGGCTGCCGCTCGTTCAATCGGGATCAACGTATTTTTACACACGCTGTTTGCCTTTGTCTTGAGCGCATTTCTGGCAGGTCTGGCGGGTGGAGCATTTGCTTACTATCACTATAGCTATAACCAGATATACACGTTTGGACCGAACTGGACATTTGATGCGTTATTGGTCACCTTCATTGGTGGCCCGGGTACGCTGGCAGGCCCGCTGATTGGGTCAACTTTTTTTGTGCTGGTGAGAGATTATCTTGCCGGGACGAGTGAGTTAGTGGATACACATCTTATTTTGTTTGGCGTTATATTTATCCTGGTGGTGCTGATTTTGCCCGGCGGGTTGGTTGATCTATCAACGCGAATCAGCCGGTGGTTTTTGCGACGCACCCGAAAAGTATTCAGGTAATCAGGGCCTCAGGGCTGTGGTTCACAATAAAGTCCTTTAATAGAAAGGGAGATATTGCATGAAACGTTCGCTAGTAGTTACTATCCTTATTCTGATGGTGTTGAGTGCTGGTGTAGCGATGCCAACCCGCGCTCAGGATGGACCGGAAACCATCAAGATCGGCGCTTCAATACCGCTGACGGGACGCTATGCGGGTGGAGGTGCTCAGGTTGAGCGCGGCTATCAGATAGCGGTAGAGGACATCAACGCTGAAGGTGGCGTTTATGTCGAAGAATATGATCGCCAGATTCCGCTCGAACTCATCGTGCTTGATGACGAGTCCGACCCCGTAAAGACTGTGAGCAATTTTGAAGATCTTTACAGCGATGAAGATGTTGTGGCCTATCTTGGTGGGTTCGGCAGCGACCTGCACTCCGCCGCCGCTGCTGTTGCTGAAATCAACGGTGTTCCGTATCTCGGTGTTGCCTTTGCCCTGTGGGATGTCCACCAGCAGGAATTCGAATACCTGTTTTCGCCATTCCCCAAGTCACCTGATCTCGCAACGCTACCCTTCGAAATGCTGGATGCTCTCGTCGAAGAAGAGGAACGTCCAACCCGGGTTGGCATCGTGCAGGAACAAACCGATTGGGGCATTGAACTGGGCGAAATGTGGCGCGAACAGGCCGAAGAATATGGCTACGAAGTGGTTGCTTATGAAGAATACACACCGCTAACCCAGGACTTCACCGATTTGATTTTGCGGCTACAGGACGCTGATGTTGAAGTCCTGCTGTCCCTGCCAAACCCGCCGGATGGAATTACACTCATTAGCCAGATGGCAGAACTGGACTTCACACCGCCGTTTGCACTGCTTATCCGCGCACCCGATGCACCCACCTGGGTTGAGGCCACCGGTGTGAATGGTGATTACATAATGTTCTCGCCCGGCTGGCATCACGCGATGGACTTCCCCGGCGTGGAGGAACTCAATGAAAAGCACATGGAGTTAATGGAACGCCCCGCCGATCCCATCGTAGGCCCCTCCTATGCGCTCATTCAAATTCTGGCAGCCGCTATTGAAGATGCGGGCACGCTTGATCGTGATGACATCCGCGACGCCATTGCCGCAACTGACATGGAAACGGTAATTGGCAATGTCACGTTCCGGGAAGATGGTACCGGTGTTGTACCGACCGTTATGCTCCAATATCAGGAGGGTGAAGTGCAGCTTATCTGGCCCGAAGAATTCGCGACGGCAGATCTTGTTTATCCAGCCCCTGCCATAAGTGATCGATAAAATAGTGTGAGGTGGGTGAGATCAAATTGTCTCACTCACCTGATTTGAATTTACAGCAGAGAGGTAAATAGTCAACTACCCCGCCGCAAGCGACGGGACATGTCGAAGAGTAGCGGTCTTGCCAGCGGTGAAAACGATATGGGTAAGCGGTTGACTAGCCTGCCCAAGCCGTAATCTCGTAGAGGCTAAGGCGTTTGAAGGGAACTAGCAACCTGGGCGTGGCAGCCCGACGCACCGTACGGATGTCCCGCTAGTCTGTACGCCGCTGCGGTTGTGAGTGGCGAAGCGGTTAGTTGCCCCCGCAAGGGGAGATGGTGGGGTGACTCACCAGC
>JAKEEQ010000342.1 GCA_022616515.1 Chloroflexota bacterium
CGGTTTTGACGGCCTCGAACACGCCAGAACAAACGACCATCCGGCAGCGGCACGCTCAGCGTCATGCTGGTTGGTCCGCCGGAGTTTTCACGGATGTCCACTGTGCGGTCGCCCGGATCTGGATCATCGAAGACGAAGACGCGGTAGTTGTTCGCCACGGGGATGCTCGTCCATGAGAACAGCGGGAACGCATTGGTCGTGTGCGACTGGTGAGCTGGCGTCAATGGCGTCGGACGGTCGGTGCTGCGGCACTTGAATTGACCCAGATTGATCGATTGCAGGTCACCCGTCGTCTCGATCACTGTTAGGTTATCCCACTTCTCCGGACCGATGATGGTTGTCACGCCCACACTCACGCCGTTAACCGGCGTGTTAACACCGGCACTGGCGGTAATGTTGAACGGACCATCCCCGGCGGAAATGGTGACATCCAGGTTGGGACCGTTACAGGCAGCCGAGGCCACCAGCGCGACCGGACCCGTTGGGGTATCGGTCGGTGGAACCGGGGTATCCGTCGGTGCGACAGGTGTATCGGTCGGTGGAACCGGCGTATCCGTCGGTGCGACGGGTGTGTCGGTGGGCGGAACCGGCGTGTCGGTCGGTGGAACCGGCGTATCCGTCGGTGGAACCGGTGTGTTCGTTGGCGGTGAACAGCGATAAATGGTTAGATCATCTACGAACCAGCCGAGGTCAAAACCAACAGAATCTGTACCAATAACCCAGCGGAACCGTACAGTTTGCCCGGCCAGTGATGTGAGGTCATAGCGGCTTGCGCCGAAACCATGCGAGTCATAGGCAAAAACAAAGCGTCCTTCCAGCGGATTGTTATCAGCGGTATCTTCTACTGTACGACTGCGCACATAGTCCAGACCGGCGTCGTACAGATTGCCAAGATCGTTCCAGGTTGCACCGCTGTTGGTTGAATACTCGACGACCCCACCATCAAAGATCGCCTGCGGATCAGCTACGGGCCAGAGTTGATAATCCTCAAAACCGTAGCTGTGATAAAAGTGGATAAAATATTGTGATCCACCCACCATCCCGATATTCTGGTTAAGCTCCATCGTCATCAGTGCAAAGGTGCTGCCAACGTCTCCACCCTGCAAGTCAACTCCCCAGATGCTGCGTGTACCATTCCGTTCATAGAATGTATTGGGGAGCCAGTCAGCCGGAAATACTCCATGATTGGAAATGGTGAAGTGGCTAAGACCACCATCAAACGAGTTCGTGTACAGGGTCTGGAACTGGTCGCCGGGATTGGGGCATTCGGCAGGGGGTTCGGGGTTGTAGGTCGGGTCACCTGCCGGTTCGAGTGTCATTTCGGTAGCGTTCACCGCATCAACAACTTCATTACAGGTTGCGGCGCTGATGACATCCGAAGTACCGGTCAGCACTGCGCCAATCAGGTTGCTACAGGCCGCTGGCAGTACACCAGCCAATTGCCCGTAATCTGCGCCGCTGGTCAACAGGAATTGAGATTCGTACCAGATGTTGCCGGTAACAACCCACGAATCGTTTGTTGATGATCCAAGCGGGCTGACCGTAACACCATTGTGGGTTCCACCATCAACCATCAAAAACGCTGCTTTGTTTGCCACGCCGCTGTTGATGTGAACCCCACCCTGATCGCCTCCATCGCCGAGGCCATAGGTAATAGATGGCACAGTAAAATAATCTGGATGTGTCATGCTGTCGGGCTGGCTAAAGGCAGGTGGATTCGCCATATTGCGGATGGCCCCGATGGTCAGGTCTTCGCCAAGCAGCCAGCGGTCACCCGGCGCATCCACTATCTGCGTCATGGTCAGATCGTCCACCGCAATGCCGTTGAGCTGGTCGAGCATTTCGCCAAAGATGTCCGACAACGCCTCATTGATAGCACCGGACTCGTAATAATAGAACAGGTTGGACTCATTTTCGGTGACGCCATGCGTTAATTCATGGGCGACAACATCGTCCGCCGTGAAGAAGCCCGCGTTACCATAGGTCATCTGAACGCCATCCCAGAAGGCGTTCGCAAAGGAACCACCAGGCGTGAAGTTAACATTGGAAATTAAGGTCATGCCCGCGTCGTTGATGCTGTTGCGACCAAACAGGAAGTCGTACATATCAAAGATATCGAGGGCAAAATAGTGTGCCGCGTTAGCCTGCGATACATTAGCGCCGCCGTCACAGCTATTTCCACCTGTCAACGTAACAACTACCGGCTGGGTATCAGAACAAATCAGGGTGCTGGAACCACTGCCCTGACGGTCGGACGTGTTGTTTGAATCATAGGTAACTGCGGTCGCGTTGAAGTTGGGTGACCACAGCGTCGGACCACTCGTGCCGGGATTCACCCGCACAGTATCCGTGCTGCCAGATGCCTCACCAGTCTGTGATTGTTGCGCCGCAGTGTTATTCTCACTCCAGAAGGTATCAATCTGGTTGAAGCCGAGACGCACACCGCCGCTCAACGCACTGCTGAGGATAAGGAATTTGTAGGGATGACCCGCTGCACTGACTTCCATGCGGTAGACAAGCTGCGGATCTTCAACAATGGGCGAAATCAAAGAAGAGTCATAGATATAAAGTTCAGGCGTGCTGACAGTAAAGGCCGAAGCAGGCAAGCCGCTTACCTTTGCTGCAAACGCCAGTGCACCCTGTGTCGCACGAGCACCGGAAGCCTGTGCCGTCATTTCGGTGTTGCTCAGGTCCTGTGTCAACTCGCCCGAAATGGCAGTCACGCTGTTTTTACGGTCAGCGGCGAGAATGAGTTCACCGCCAAATATCGGAACACCCTGATAAGTTTGCTGGTAGCGATAGTATGTGGAGCCACTACGAGACGTACTAACGCCGACCAATCCTATCTGGCTGCCGGATGCCAGACCAAATTGGCTGGCATAGTTGTTGATGACGGTCGTTGCGCCGTTGACATTGCCGACGGATGGGCCACCGCCCGGCGAAAGTCCGACGAAATTCAGAGCACCAGTTTGGCCGTTATAGGCGTGGAAACCGTCTCCTCCCTGCGCTACGCTGGATGATGACGGCTGCGGTTCATTAGCCGTGGTTGGACCAATAGCGGTCACAATCAGGGTCGCTACGACCAGCATCAATGCCAGCGTTCTGATATGTTTGGACATACGAGAAAACTCCTCCATAATGATGACTATTTTTTCGGAGAATGCAATTTTGATTCGTTTGAACCGATTCCATTATATACACTCCCTTAAAACTTTGCGCTAATATTCCCTAATCCTCAGTTTAACTTTACAAAATTTCTGTTGTCCGTGTTGGGCGACAAAAAAGCGGTACCACCGCTCAGGGTGATACCGCCATTTTCATTCGATGGTGAGCCTCCCTCACATTGAGGGAGGCTCATTTTGATTAACGAGAGTTCGGTGGAGCCGGGAAGGTCGGTACGGGATTCGGACCAGATGGGGCCGGTGGTCCCAGATCAATCGTTGGAACCGGAGTGGGCACGACCAGCGGTGGAGCCGGGTCCTTGAACAACGTGAAGCGGATGCTCCACAGGCTCCATACCCGGTTTTGACGACCACGAACACGCCAGAACAAACGACCATTCGGCAGTGGCACGCTCAGCGTCATGCTGGTTGGTCCGCCGGAGTTTTCACGGATGTCCACTGTGCGGTCGCCCGGATCTGGATCATCGAAGAGGAAGACGCGGTAGTTGTTCGCCACGGGGATGCTCGTCCATGAGAACAGCGGGAACGGATTGGTCGTGTGCGACTGGTGAGCTGGCGTCAACGGCGTCGGACGGTCGGTGCTGCGGCACTTGAACTGACCCAGATTAATCGATTGGGTATCCCCGGTGGTTTCGGTCACCGTCAGATTATCCCACTTCTCAGGACCGATGATGGTTGTCACGCCCACACTCACGCCGTTAACCGGCGTGTTAACACCGGCACTGGCGGTAATGTTGAACGGACCATCCCCCGCGGAAATGGTGACATCCAGGTTGGGACCGTTACAGGCAGCCGAAGCCACCAGCGCGACTGGACCCGTCGGGGTATCGGTGGGCGGAACCGGCGTATCTGTCGGTGCGACGGGTGTGTCGGTGGGTGGAACCGGGGTATCCGTCGGTGGGACAGGCGTGTCGGTGGGTGGAATCGGCGTATCCGTTGGTGGAACCGGGGTATCCGTCGGCGGGACAGGTGTGTCGGTTGGCGGAACCGGCGTGTCGGTTGCAGCCGGGGCACAACGATAGACAGTGATGTCGTCAAGGATGTAACCGAGATCGAAGACGCTCACGTCCGTTGCCAGATGCCAGCGGAAGCGAACATCCTGCCCGTTCAACGAACTCAGGTCGTATTGAGTATTAACATAACCATGCGAGTCCCAGGATAGCGCTTGACGTCCCGCTAGCGGGTTACCCCAGGCTGCACTGATCGTTCCGTTGTAACCACGCCCGGAGTCAAAGAGGCTAAACATGTCGGTCCACATCGCACCACCATCGGTGCTGTATTCGATGACAATGCCATCAAAAACGCTTGGCCCTGCGAAACCTTCCAGACCCCACGAATGCCACATGTGCAGGTAGTATTCGCTAGCGCCGGTCAATGAGACATCAACATTCAACTCGGCAATGGCATCGTAGCCTGTTGGAGAGCCGAAGTCGTTACCCTGCCAGTCGAGGCCGTACAACAAGCGAAGTCCGCTCCACGCATAGCCGGTTTCGTCATACCATGACGGCAAGGGAGCAGGATTGGTGAACAGGAAATCACCTGAACCGGATTCAAAGTCATTGAAGTACAAGGGCGTTGGGACGTGTCCCATCGTGGTACAGGCAATCGGCACTTCGGGGCTGTAACCATCAAAGGCCGGTTCGAGATGCATTTCGGTAGCAAGAGCAGTTTCAACAACTTCGGTACAGTCGGCAGCCGATAATGTTTCGGCAGTACCCGGCAACGACAGACCAGCCAGATTGTTACAGGCTGTCGGCAGGGCCTGATTCAAGACACCGTAGTCAGCACCGCTCGTCAGCAGGTATTCAACTTCATACATGATATTGCCGGTCAAAATCCACGAGTCAGTGACCAACGGGGCCAGTGCCGTGATGGTCTGACCATTGAAACTGCCACCATCAACGAGCAGCGAGGTTGCTTTGTTCAAGACACCACTGTTGCTGTGAACACCACCACCGTCTGTACCGCTAACCCAGTAAAGCGGATCGCGCATCCGGGCGGGGTCACTAAAGGCATTCGGATTGCTCATGTTGCGAATTGCGCCAATGGTCAGGTCTTCGCCCAGCAGCCAGCGGTCACCGGGCAGGTCCATGACCACGTTTCCGGTCGACTCATCAACGGCAATGCCGTTCAACTGGTCAAGCATTTCACCGAAGACGTCCGAGAGGGATTCGTTAATGGCACCCGTTTCGTAGTAGTAGAACAGGCCATCACCGGAGAATTCCGTCACGCCATGCGTCAATTCATGACCAACCACGTCATCCGCAGGCCAGAAGCCAGAGTTCCCATAGGTCATCTGCGTGCCATCCCAGAACGCGTTGGCGAAGGGGTTGCCGTCGGGCGTGAAGTTGACATTGGAAATCAGGTTCATGCCTGCGTCGTCGATGCTGTTGCGCCCGAAATACAGGTCGAACATGTCGTGCGTTTGCAGGGCGAAGTAGTGAGCCGAGTTGGCGCTTGATGCTGACCCACCGCCATCACAGCTATTGGGACCAGTGAGTTGGTCAGGCAAACCGGGCTGGTTGGTTGTACAGACCAGATCGGCTGGATTCTGCTGGTTGGATGTGTTGTTCGAGTCATAGGTGAGCGCTGTCGCGTTGAAATTGGGCAGCATCGCACCCAGGGTCGGCGTACCCGGACCAACATGGGCAACACCCTCATTGCTCCCCGTCTCTGAGATTTCACGGGTAGTGCGTTCAGCGCTCTCACTGCTCCAGGCAGTGTCAATCTGGTTGAAGGCTAGATGAACCCCACCGCGCCTGGTTTCGATGAGAACGAAATAATTGAAAGGTTGACCCGGTGCGAACACATCCAACTGGTAGACCAGCAGTGGACGATCAGCAAACGGCGTAAGCAGCGATGAATCATAAATGTAGAGCTTTGGAGCGCTAACCGAAAACCGTGATCCACTCAGTCCACTGGTTTTGGCCGCATAAGCTACCGCTTGCTGCGCCGCAACCGTGCCCGTGATTTGTGGTGCACCATCAACGTTGCTCAAGTCCTGAGCAAATTCACCGGATAGGGCGGCGACACTGCCCTTGGCGTTGACGCCAACAATCAATTGGCCGCCGAGAATCGGAATGCCATTATAGGTCTGCTGGTAACGGTAATACGTGGAGCCACGTGGTGACTGCCGTGTATCCACCAGACCAATCTGGCTGCCTGCCGCAAGGCCGAATTGCCCTGCGTAGCTATTAGCAACCGAGGTTGCTGCATTGGCGTTCGTGGCCGTCAAACCACTCTGACCGCCAAAGTTAATGAAATTGAGAGCACCAGTCTGGGCGTTGTAGGCGCGAAGACCGTTGTTCCCCTGTGCGACACTGGACGATGATTGTGGTGTTTCAGAGGCGGTGGTGGGACCGATAGCAGTCACGACCAACGCCGCCAACACCAGCAGCAACGCCACTGCCCTGATGTATTTGGACATTTGAGAAAACTCCTCCAGAGATATATAAATATTTTGTGGAGATGGGGTTTATCCCTATGACAAACCACCTAACATTATATACACATTATTAAAACTTCGCGCAAATCAGCCTGCTGTGTTTGAAAATTTTCACAAAATTAATAAACCACCAACAGGGCATCAGTGTGGCTTTATAAGCGTTACGAGATGTGATCGAAACGGAACATACAATCCAACCGTGCTGCTACGGTCCCGGCAGCGCAGGCAACCGTAGCAGATGGTGTCATTTCTCGATGCGGACATTATCCACATAGCCACTGGCGGACGCGCCATCCTCGGAGCGGAAGTTTTCCAGCACGAAACGCAGCGGTGCAGCACGGTCAACGTTTTCCGGGATGATGTCCTCGCCGACCAGTTCATCATTGGCAAAGCAGGCTATCAACCCTTCTTCATGATTATAAGCGATGCGCAGCGTAACCCATGCTTCAAACCCGGCAGGTATGGCATCTTCACTGACGCCGGGCATGATATATTTGGCTTCCACACCATCCGTGTACTGTGTATCGAGCGCACAGTAGAACCGTACGGTCCGGTCGTCCGTTGCAATCAGCAGTGCTTGATTGGTCGTATGTCCCGGTGCGGTATCTGGTACATACACATCACCTTCAAACACAAATGACTCAGCAAAACTTCCCGTCACTGTGGCAGCAAGGGCACACCTACCCGGATCACCATCCTCGCGAAAATTATTCATTGACAGGATTCCGCCCCGTTCGTCAACTGCATCGTCAATCTGGAAAATGGCACAGTCTTCGGTGAGGTCGAAGGGTTCCCATTTGACGGGATCGACGGCTTCCACAAAACGCGGATCGTCAAAATCATCGGTCATACCCTGCCCGAAATCACGATTGACCAGCACGTTATCCATAAAGCCGCGAGCCGCCAGTTCGTTGGTGTCAGGCGCAGACCGCAGATTTTCGAGAATGAGGTAAAACTCGCCATCAAGGGAGGCACTCGGCGGGATTTCGCTGGAACCAATCACTTCCTCATTGACCGCGCACTCAAAAATATTGGTTTCCGGGTCGTACCACAGGTTGAGCTTCACCCACTCGCCAAATTCCGCCGGGGCTTCCGTTTCGATGGTATTCGACATGATGAAACGCGCATCCAACGTATCGCTGTCCCGTGTATCCAGCCCGCAGTATACAAACCATGAATCCTGCGGATCGCGCACGATAATCCCCTGATTGGAGTAATGCCCCTCTTCATTATCCAAAATCGCCGCTTCCGCTGAGAAAATCAGCGGTTGGTCAAGGCGGATTGTTTGGGTCATGCGTAGGGAACAAACGGAGACGTTACCCGCAGCACCTTCGTTGTGAAATACCAGCCCGATAAGACCGGGTTCCAGTTCGCTTTGCGAAAATCCACATCGCTCCGCCTCCTCATAAGGTGCCCAGCGAGTTGTGTCATAGGTTTCGAGAAAGGATGGAGCATTAAAATCATCGTAGACCAGCACTCTCTCGCTGTAGACTGCTGCTCCAATGTTTTCGGGCACAGAGGCCATGCGCACGTTGTCTACAAACCCTACAGTATCGCTGTCAATAGATAGATGGAGTTCAAGCCCAATAATGAGATTACGCTCAAGTCCAGCTATATTGACAGTTCCAACCAATTCGCCGTCATGGAGACAATTTATTTCATTGCTGGTTGGATAGTACTCCAGTCTCAATGTGTGCCATTCACCAATTGACGACCGCTCAGATTCTTCGACTACAATGTCCCCATCAAGCCAGTGCAGGAAGTAAGCGTCAATATCCTCGGTAAACCGGGTGCTCAATCCACAAATCATCCCTGAATTCCCACCAATCTGGTTTAAGTACAGGCTAATGTCAGTGTTGTTACCTGCTTCCGTATCCGGGATCAGGAACTGTGCCTCATATACTTGAATATCGTTCAGTGAAGACACATTCATGTTGCGCAGGCGACAGCTAATCAGATTGTCCTCGGCTGAGATGATATGCAGCACGCCCTGCTCTTGCACGGCAGCGCAGCTTTCGGTCCAGGTAAACTGGTCCCATGTGTCAGCATAGGTACCGTCTTCAAAATCATCACTCAACGGCACGGCCTCATCTCCGGCAGCGGACGGCGGCAAATTGAACGTGACCTGTGTTGCCCCGCCCGGTGACGGTGTGTCGGAAGAATCCAGTTCAGTTGGCGCTGGCGTGGGCGAAGATTCGGCGATGAAAACGGTATTATCAGTGGTCGGTGTTGGTCCGGCGGTATTTGACGTTGGGTTGTCATTCTCATCACCGTTATCCAGCGCGATAAAAATACCCCCCGCAATCAACAACAGGACCACTAAAAATGCCGGGATAAGGTAGCGGCTGCGTTTCTTGCCGCGTGACGGATTATCTGTGATATGTGTTGGCGTGTCGGCCAGCATGGTGGGCGATGGCCCGGCAGGGCGAGGTCGGGTCGGCTGGCGGACCTGATAGGTAAAGAAGCCGGTGCGCGTATTGTCCATCACCTGATTAGCCGCACCTTCTAATGCCTGCGCGAAATCTGTCACCGCCGGGTAACGGTCTTCTGACTGTTTGGAGAGCGCTCGATCCAGTACTACCGACATCTCCGCAGGCAAACTCTTTACGATGCTGTCCAGCGGTGGCGGTGCTTCATAGACATGTTTGTGCATAAATGCGAAGGGTGTCGCTGCCTCAAAGGGCGGACGCCCCGCCAACAGTTCGTAGGTCACGACCGCTATCGAATACTGGTCAGCCGCCGCGCCGATGGCTTCACCCTGCCACTGTTCCGGCGACATATAGGTGGGCGTGCCCATCGTCTGGCCCGTTGCCGTGAGTTGGGTGGTGGCATGCAGCAGCCGCGCAATGCCAAAATCGACGATGTAGGCGTTGCCGTGTGAATCGAACATGATGTTGTTCGGTTTGATGTCGCGATGAATCACGCCCTGCTGGTGTGCGTAATCCAGCGCACCGGCAAGCTGGTTCACCAGCTCAATGATTTCGCGCAGGGATGGCAGTGGCTGACTATTTTTATGCCGCTGCTTGAGACGGTCCGCCAGTGTCCCACCGGTCAGCATCCGCATCACCACAAAGCTAATCCCCTGATCCATGCCATAATCCAAAATCGGCACGATGTTGGGATGTTCCAGTGAGGCGGCAATTTCGGCTTCGCGTTCAAAGCGTTCCATGTATTCGCTGTCGAGGGCAAATTCGGCAGGCAGCACTTTAATGGCGACATCGCGCTTCAATCGGGGCTGGTAGGCAGTGTAAACATAGCCCATTCCACCTGCCCCCAGCAGTTTCTTGATTTCATATTGTCCGAGGAGTTGACCTTCGAGGTAATCGACCCGCATATATTCTCTCCCGCTGCATTACACATCAACCCATTATAGGCAAATCCGCCGGAAGTGAAAAACGCGGGAGAGATTTCGGGGAAAAATTAGTTAGGAGCATGTGAGGTCGAGTAGCAATGGTCTGCAAAATCCATTGACGGGACCTTCTGATGTGAGTGCATGTGAAGATCACATCTTATTTCCACAAAGAGTGTCGTTGCGTATGGCTATTCCAGGCTTTCTGCCAATGCGATCATGTCTTCCATGCTGAGATAACCGGGGTGACCGGGTGAGCCGCCCATGTTATAGATTTCATAGTGAACATCACCATCAACCCAGCGCAGCCGACGAAACGACGCATTTGGCATCCACCTATAGTCATCGCCGGGATTTTCAGCCCCCCACACGCCTTCGACATATGCGCCTTCGATGCCCTTAATCGCAACCGGGACAATCTCTGCTGTAGCTCCAATGATATTGTCGTTGATATGGTGGTCTCCGGCCGCTGCACTAATCAGCAACCCCCTGCCGGACCGTCCGTAGTCCAACTGGAGGACGGAGCCATCACTTGCACCATAAATTCCACGCAGTGTGAATCCGTCGGGGCGTTGTGAGGGCAATAGAATATCGTCATCCAAAGCAGCGCGGGCTTCTTCGATGGTGTCATATTCCACCCACTCTATGGCTGATGTAGAGGGTTCTTCCGGGTAGGTGGGCGGCAACGTGTCACTTTTGGCGCGTTTAAACAAATCTTCCACCGTACCCTGTGCAAAAGACCGCACCGACGGGATCAGCAACGATGCCGCAAACATCACCATCACCACAGCAGCGGCAGCCCGCCAGCGCACTACACGGCGCGGCTGCAAGGCTTGATGCCGGGCACGTAAGTTGGCTTCAAGTTCGTCTAGAAATTCTGGTCGTGGTTCAATCATTCATCCATCTCCTCAAATCTTTGATCGCGCGATAGACAAGGTTATTCACCGCACCTTCGCTTTTGCCCATCCGGTCGGCAACCTCGCGGGTGGATAGGCCGCCGTAGACCTTCAGTTGCAGTGCTTCGGCCCGCTCAGGGGCCAGCATTCCCATCAGGTCGGCAAGTTCATGTGTTTGCAACAGGTGTACAACATGCTCCTCTGGCGACAGGTTATCGTCCTGAAGCTTGGTGTCATCCAGATTCACGGTAGAGGTCTTACGGCGAAGGTGGTCAATCAATTTATGGCGGGCGATGCCCATAATCCATGCGGCAAAACTGGCATCCTTCTTGAATTGGTGCAGATTTTCCAGTGCTGCCATGAACGTCTGCGTCGTCAAATCCTCGGCGTCCTGCTGGTCGCCGGTACGGCTTAACAGGTAGTGATAGACAGGCTTCACATGATCACGATAAAGCTGCGCAAGGGCATCTTCATCGCGCCGTGCCTGCTGGACTCGCTGGTAATCCATTCGACCTTCCTTTCACTATAGTATTCGCGCTATCCGTAAAAATCTCACACCCTTTTTCAGTTATACTTCAAAAACAAAAAAAGCCCCTGTCAAAGAGGCTTACGAGTTAGCAGTTGGGATAGTTGACAGGGGCTACTTACGGACTGATTTCGGAATGTCGTTGGCTCCCACCCGAAATCATATCCTGCCAACAAGCATAACATAAACGAAATGTTACGCAACTCATGCCAATCAAGAATTAAGATGGACAACGGATGCCAGAATCAATGCAGCATTATCAGGACAAAATCGTGGCTTGGGCACAGGCCAATCCTGCCGTCCGCGCCGTCATCATGACCGGATCAATGGCCCAACTCGCCGCCCCTAAAACGCGCTGGTCGGACCTCGACATCGAACTCTATTTTGACGACCCCACACCTTACCTAAACAGCGAGGACTGGATTCACGGGTTTGGCGAGGTGTGGGTCATCTTGCCACTGGAAAATCCGGGCTGGCAATCCCGTCTGACATGGTTTGCCGGAGGCGAAAAAGTCGATTTCAGTCTTGAGGCGGTGGATGGCCTTAAGAAAATGATCGAAGAGGACGACCTCTCAGAAATGTACCAGCGCGGTTATCAGGTGCTGGTTGATAAGGACGGTCTGGCGACTCAATTAGCGCCATCGCCTTTCAAACGCCCCGCACCCCAACCACCAACATTCGGGGAATTTGATTTCACGGTGCGCGAATTCTGGTTTGAGTCGATGCATGTCGCGCAGTACATCGCCGCCGGGGAATTGTGGACGGTCAAATTTCGTGACGCTGAGGTGAAATATGCCCTGCTGACAATGCTGGAATGGCACGGGCAATTTGTGCTGGGCAACACTGTTTATCACACCGGCAAACGCCTCTACGAATGGAGTGATAGCTGGGAATCGAGTCGCAACATCTGGGGGCATTTTGATGCGGCGGATAGCTGGCGGGCATTTTTTGAAACCATCAATCTGTTTGACCGGGTGGCGCGAGAGGTCGCCGCGACACTGGATCACGCCTATCCGGTGGAGCGCGTCGAAAAGATGAAGGCGTACATGCGTGATTTGTATGGCGAGGAGAACAGGTAAGGTCGCACCGCCTGAACTATCAAGCGATGCGACCGTCTACCTGCGCCCGGTGGGTTCAGGCGCTGAGCAGAACGAAGGCGAAACCGATCACCATCACCAGCAGACTTGCCGTTGTCCAGTGGTAGGCTTCGGCGAGAGCTATATCATAGGGTTCTTTATCATGCAGACGCTGTAAAAAGGATGGATAATCGCCGCCGAGGCCCATGGGAGTCGTGAGAAAGGCCCGGCGTGCCTTACCCATGTTGGGGGCTACAATAATCGTGACGAGCATGACAAAGCCAACCCAGAACATGGCCCCGCCATAGGTTTGCAAATCGGAACTGCCCATAAGCAGCGTAATCAGTAGAGCAACTAACATCAGGAGAAGCATATTTTTTATCACCAGAAACATGGCCTCGCTCCTTGGCTCTTTTACTCATTGAAGCGCATTTTGGGGCAGACCAATAGTTTCAAAATACCTGATTTTCAATGAGATTACTCACTCGGCCATTTCGGCGGCGACCATGTACTGCGTATCGCGGATGGTGACGTAATAGACGCGATAATCCTGATGCTGCCCGATGGCATCATACACCACTTTATCCAGCACTTTGATGCGCGTCAGCTTATTGTCCTCATCCCCGACCAGAATCCCGCGCTTGAAATCCGGTTTTTGCACGCGACCCTCGGCATGTTTGACCAACTTATCAAAATGCTGCCGCCACAGCACGAAGCTTTGTGAGATGACCAGCACGCCGATCACCAGCGCACTCACTACCAGCGTAAACAGATTGAAGAAGCGCAGCATAAATAGCAGCAGCCACGCGATCACAATTAAAGACAGGGCCAGGGCCGCACCCCGGTAGATATAATTGGGCATCGCCACCCGGCGCTCCAGCATGCGCACCTGTTCAGGGGTTAACAGTCCCTCGCTGTTTTCCTGAAGATCGTAGGCATCAATATTTTGCAGCGCCAGAAAATGATCTTGTTCATCAATAATCTTTGCTTTTGGCATCATAACTTGTCCTAGGATTCTTTGCCGTTCTGTACTATGCTTTTTTATATGACACTGTAAGGCTCTTTAACAACTGAAGATAGGAGGTTGTCGCGGGAAGTCCGCAACATAAAATCTTCAACGTCACCAAGACCCTTTGTGTAACATGGAACGTTTCCATGTGATCCATAGACGACCTTTTCATTGGCCTAACGCCTCTACCACGCTGCTTCGTCTCGACAAGTGACGCGGTAGATGAAAAGGGTTGAAGTTCGTTTTGGCGTGTCCAAAGCAAACTGGCGGAAGTTTATGGTCTCCGTTCGCTACCAAGTTCAAAACTGCAAAGTTTTGGATAACCATAAAACTCACTCCTCATTTATTATCTGTAACGCAAATGGATTTGAATTGGTTGCAGGTTTTACGCCAATTTTTGTGACATACGCAAAGTGTGAAGTACCGAATGAACCCCCTCTGTCGTTGGCGTGACATCTCCCCCAAACATGGGGGAGACAATGCTGCACCCGCTTTCTATTGCGGCAAGTGGGGCAAACGGCGACGTGTAAAAGTTCCCTCCCCATGCATGGGGAGGGTTAGGGAGGGGTCAATAAAGACCAAAATCTGCGATACATTTCACATTTTGCGTCATATATAAGGAACTACCATCGTGGATTTAACTGGTATCCTGACGCTGCTCACGCAGATCATCCTGTTCTTCGTCATCATGTCACTGATTTTCAGGAGCAATCCGGTGGCGCTGGGATTACGCCTGTTCGATCAGGTGATGCTGGCAGTCACGGGAGCACCTGTTGAACGCCTGAGCCGCATCACGCCGCAGCTTTATGTTGGCGGGCAGCATAACGAGCGCGGCTGGGGAAAATTGCAGGCGATGGGCATCACGGCGGTAGTCAACATGCGCGAGGAGTTTGATGATGCCACAGTGGGCATCGCGCCGGAGCGGTATCTGCACCTTCCCACCATTGACCACACCGCGCCCTCAATGGAGCAACTGTGTGAGGGGATTGCGTTTATCAAGGACGAGATTGAGAATGGTGGCAAAGTCTATATCCACTGCGCCAGCGGCATCGGGCGTGCCCCGACGATGGCATGCGCTTACTTTATCTCGACCGGGTTAACCATGAAAGAAGCCCGCGCCACCATCAAACGCAAGCGCCCCTTCATCCGCCCCCGCCGCCCACAGGTCGAGCAGTTAAAGCGATTCGAAGTGGAACAATGCTGAGTAGTTTTTTAACGCCTCAATCATATGGAAGGAAAAGCCTATGGTGAGGTTTCGTGAGATGCAGTGGGACAATGGACAACCAGTTATTGATATTGACCCATACCATGAAGCTTATTTCTCGCCGGTTTTAAAGCATCTCTCTGACACTTATAGTTTCCCGCTGCCTGAAATCATGGAATGGGTAAATGGTTCTGTCGCTCATTTTGAAATTCTGGAATCCTGGGCAGAGATGCGGACTGATACATGGTTTTTTTCACTCACATTTGGAAGCGCATCCGTGCGAGATGAAGTGCTGGCACATCTTCAGTCACTGCCGCCCGATTATTTCGAGTAACAGTCCCTTTTGATGCGCCGCAAAATGATATAATGAAGGACATCAACAAGAATCACAGGCGGAAATTGAAAAACCGAGGAAAACGCATGACCCTGCAACGTTTACTGAATGAGGTGGAACGCCTGCCGACTGCGGAAAAATGGCAGTTGGTACGCTATTTGCTGGATGATCTGGAAGCTGAGAAAAAAATGGCTTCGCCGGAGGATTGGGCGAGTTTCGTAAACCGCATGTATGGTGCGTTGGCGGATGATCCACTCGAACGTCCGCCACAGTTGCCTTTAACAGAACGTGACCCAATCGACGATGGACCGAGCAACGCGGAAAAATAGACAGATAGTATGTTGAACTGAGCATCCTCACTCCTCAAGCAAAGCACAATGTCGATATTATGACTGCTTCATCGCCGCAACTGCCTACAGGTGTCAAGCCACTTCTTGGCCCGCTTTGCCAGAAACCCTACTGATGCCATTACCCAATTAATCAATGGTCGCCCCCTCCGCTCTCAGAAACGTGTGCCCTGCCCCATATATAACGACCAGAAGGCACCGGCCTTCTGCTCCAGTGCCTCGTGTGTGCCCACCTCAGCAATCTTGCCATCCACCAGAACCACAATCGTATCGGCCTGGCGAATGGTATCATAGCGATGTGTCGTGAACAGGATAATCTTTTCGTGGGCCAGTGAAGACAGGAGGGCAAAAATCTGACGTTCACCCACAGGATCCAGGCTGGCACTTGGCTCATCGAGGATAATAATAGGACTCTTGTGATAGAGCAGTCGCGCCAACGCTAACCGCTGCCATTGTCCCCCGGATAAGTCAGTGACGCCACCAAAGCCTGCCCCGACCACTGTATCTATGCCATCGGGCAGTGTATTGACCACGTCCCATAACCCTGCTGCATGAAGTACTTCAACAATGCCTTCATCTTCACCCGGTAATCGATCAAACCGCATTGTGACATTATGCCGGATACTGAATGGGAAATGACCCGGGTCTTGAAACAGCACCGCCTTAACACAAGCCGTCAGCGGATACGCTTCACTGTTGTTCCCGATAGCAAAAACCTCTCCCTCAGTAGGGGCGATCAGGCCAGTAACCAGCTTTACTATCGTCGTTTTCCCTACGCCATTCGTGCCAACAATTGCCGTTAATCCCGGTGTGAATTCGTGTAAAATGTCGATGAGGACATTCGTTGGCTGTTGAGGATAACTATAGGAAACATGTTCAAGGCGAATTGAGCGTAACGTCGTGATTGGTTCGTGCACAGAGGAAAGCACTGCGCTACGAGTTCCTTCAGGCGCAAAGGAGGTCGCCAGAAATTCAGATAACGTCTGCGCATAGGCCAGGCTTTCAATCAGAGAGCGAAGGTGGTAGACGAACGCGCCGATCATGCCCGACAGGAGATACACGCCGGGAACAAGAATGGCGAGATCAGACAAGCTCAGTCGTCCCTGGTTGACGAGTATGAACGCAGCCGCAAGTGCCAGCCCAAAACCAAGTACTTGAACAAGTGCCGCGCCACTGCGCAACTTAAGAAAGTGTCCTGTCACTTGTTTGAGTTGCTGAAGGTAGCTTTCTGCCAGTGTAGCATGTTCCCGCTCTAACAAATCGCTGTTGTAAACGCGCACATCGCGCTGCCAGGTTGAGTCAATCAGCATATTGGTGAGAGCTTCCAGTCGCAGTTTTAGCGGGGCCGAATGCTCCTGAAGATCATACATTGCCTGACTGAACTGCTGCTCAATCCGTCCAGCAGGAATCGCAATGACTAACAGGACAATTACCATGAGGGGCGCGATGGCAAAAAGCGTAAACATCACGCCTAACAGACCCAGCAGGATTGGTGCGGTAGAGAGTACGGTGTCTACCATTGTAATCGACCGGTATGATGCTTCTCGAATGACCAGGCCATATCGTGCCTGAAAGTCGTTATCTTCAAACTTTGAGTAGGGTACAGAAGGCAGTTTTTGCATAATTTGTTTGCTGATGACCACCCATGCTTCCTGTCGCAAGATGGTCGAGGATGCATCGCGCACAATGATTCCCAGTCGCTGGATAAGCAGGAGCGCGATTATTCCGATGCCTACCGACGCAACATCCGCTGTGAAGCGGACCGTTCCATCCTGTCCAACGAGCCGTTCAAATAGCTGTCGTAATAACAGGAGTAAGGCGGGGTAAAACAATGGCTCTGTTAATGAAGCCACAGCACTTACGATAAACGCTTGCGGGTGGGCGTGATATAGCAAACGAATTGTCGCCTTCAGGATGGTAAGGCGTGCAGAAAAGGCTGTCCGCATGAGGCTCATGCTCCCGAAAATCAGATAACCTTTATGCAGTATATCTCAAAAACATAGTCCGATCTGATGCAAATGTGGTACACACAGCGTCGGACAATTGTTGTGACAGTCGGGCAAAATATTGGAGAGCGAATGGCAATCAATCAAGGTGATGTCTACTGGGTACAATTAGCCACTCAAGAGGATACAGAGTCACGTATCGCACATCCGCATGTCATAATTGAGGACGACAAATTGAATCACGACCCGCTAATCATCACAGTAACAGTCTGTGCATTGACGACCAACACGAGAAAGATCAGCATTCCGGGTAATATCCTTCTCGAAGCGGGTGAAGCTAACTTGCTTAAAACAAGCATCGTGGAAGTCTCGAAGGTATCGACAATAGACAAATCTCAATTGGGTGAATACATCGGGACACTCTCCGAGAAGCGTGTTCATCAGATACTGGCTGGCATCAAGTTTGTACAGACCTCGTTTTTTGACCGCTAAATAAAAAGTCGAAGCGATTCGTGGGAGCGATGTTGACAATTGTTGCGCCTGCCCCATCTACTCAGTAAAATCACGGTTCAATTAGTGATTTGCGCAGGATGCGCGGGGTTTGGGGTTTTTGTCCCCACCCTAACCCTCCCCTCTGTCGCTGGCGCGACATCTCCCCATTCATGGGGAGAAGCGGAGAGGAACGCTTCACACCATGCGCATATAGATTATTAAAGGTCTCTCAAAAATGCGTTATGAAGCGGATGTGGTCATCATCGGCGGTGGTCTGGCCGGGATTGTGACTGCCTATGAACTCCTCGACCACAACAAAAACGTCCTGATTTTAGACCGTGATGCGGAAGAGAAATTCGGCGGGCTGGCAAAGATTTCCTTTGGCGGCATCTGTATGGTCGGCACGCCCCACCAGCAAAAAGCCAAAATCCCGGATACACCCGAACTGGCGTTGGAAGATTGGCTGCGCTATGGTGAGTTGGGCGAGGAGGATGTGCTGCCGCGCCAATGGGCGGAAACCTACTGCCACCGTTCCCGTGAACTCATTTTCGACTGGCTGGATGAGAAGGGCGTGGAATTTCTGCCCGTTGTCAACTGGCCCGAACGTGGCTATCACATTCAGGGCAATTCCGTCCCGCGCTGGCACATCACATGGGGCACGGGATTTGGCTTGATTGAAGCCATCGTCAACGCCCTCGACACCCACCCCAACCGCAGCAAACTCGACCTGAAATTCGGGCATCGCGTGGAAAATCTCATCGTCGAGAATATCACGGTCAAAGGCTGTGCTGGTAAGCTCGAAGACGGCAGCGATTCGTTTGAAGCGTATGGCGAGACGACGGTGGTGGCAGCGGGCGGCATGTGTGGCGGCGATTTGAGTCTGCTGCGCAAGGTGTGGTACAAGCCATGGGGGGATGCGCCAGAGCATATCGTCAACGGTGCTCACCAGTATGCGGACGGGATGCTGCATGATGCGGTGAAAGCCGTTGGTGGCAATCTGACTCATCTCGACAAACACTGGCATTATGCGGCAGGCATCCAACATCCTAAAGAAGTCGAGGGGCGCGGCCTGAGTCTGGTGCCACCTCGTTCGGCGCTGTGGGTGAATGCCGTGGGCCAGCGTATCGGTCCACCGCCGCTGATTGGTTACACCGATACCCGCTATATCGTTGAGCAAATTCTCCAGCAGCCGGGGCAGTTTTCGTGGCAGATCATGAACTGGAAAATCGCCATCAAGGAACTCGGCGTGTCCGGCTCGGATTATATGAAAGCCTTTCGCGACAAAAGTAAACGGCGACTGGTGATGGACATCCTGTTCGGCAACAAGGCACTGGTCAATGAACTCATCGACACGTCGGAGGATGTCGTCGCGGCAAACAGTCTTCCTGAACTGGTCGAGAAGATGAACGCCATCAATCTGGGCCATACGGTCAATTTGCAGCAGCTACAGCATGACATCGAAAGCTATGATGCCGAGATTGAGCGCGGACCAAGATTTTTCTATGATGAACAACTGCTGCGCATTATGAATTTCCGCACCTATCGCGGCGACCGCCTGCGCACCTGTAAATACCAGCCGATTCTGGACCCGAAAGCGAAGCCCCTGATCGCCATCCGCGAATTCATCCTGAGCCGCAAGAGTCTCGGCGGCATCCAGACCAATCTCAAGAGCGAAGTGTTAACCGATGGCGGGCAGCCGGTTCCGGGCCTGTGTGCGGTGGGTGAGGCGGCGGGATTTGGTGGCGGCGGCATTCATGGCATCCGTTCGCTGGAAGGGACATTTTTGGGCGGCTGTGTGTTGACTGGACGCATCGCTGGGCAGGCCATTGCGGGGAAAGGACAATAGACCAGACATGTCAATCATTGTAAATGGTCTCGCGCATACGGTGGCGGAGACAGCCGTGCTGTGTCCCTACGTAAGTCGTGGGTGTTCAATCGGGCAAACAAGTGATGTAAACTATGAGTAGGCTGGAAAAGGACATTTAACATGGAACATGCCCCATCACGTACCGTTTTTGATGTGATTACGGATTTTCTGGCATCGGAGCCAACACCCGATGAAATCATTGACTACCACTTGCCAGATGATTTACAGACACGAGCTGATGAACTGGTAGAGCGTAATGGTGAGGGTCAGTTAACATTCGATGAGCAGCAGGAACTGTTCGACTTCATGCGGGCTGATGAAATGATGGCCTTGCTCAAAGCCAAGACAAAACTTCGGCTACGGAATAAGTGAAAGTGAGCGTTACAGAGGAACAGCGACAACACATTCGCACGCTCGCTGGTAATTGTTGTGAATATTGCCGGGTTGCAGAGGATGACCGACTTTCAACATTTCAAATTGACCATATCATCCCGCTTAAGCACGGTGGTACCGATGTCACTGATAATCTGTGTCTCGCCTGTTTAAAGTGTAATGGTTACAAGGGGCCGAATGTTGCCGCACTTGACCCGGAGACGAATAACGCTACCAAACTTTTTGATGCACGTCAGCAAGAGTGGGACGACCATTTTCGGATTAACCCGGAGGCCACAATTACCGGACTGACGCCTGAAGGACGGGCAACGGTTTTAGTCTTGCGTATGAATGATAGGGAGCGTGTTCAACACCGCCGCCTTCTGATGCTAATCGGCGATTATCCCTGCTAAACTTAACCGCATCCGCTCGCTGGAAGGGATATTTTTGCGAGGCTGTGTATTAGCCGGACGTACCGCTGGACAAGCAATAGCGGGTAAATTGTAGAGGGTGCACTAGGTGAATTTAAGATACCCACCCCCTCCAGTCCTGGCGGACCACCTCCCCGCCCTGCGGAGAAAGATCAACGAGTCGTTATGTCAACGGTTCGCCATACTGGTAACTCGATGGCGACAATTGCGCATTGGCAGACGGCAAAGTCCTTCTCCGCATTCGCGGGGAGGAATTTAGGGAGGGGTCAGAAAGGATCAATCATTGAACGACATAAAACATAAAGGAGAACTATCCCCATGAAAAAAACAGGCGCATGGCTGGTGACGTATGCCCTCGAACAACTCCCCGTGAATTTCACGTTCGGCATCCCCGGCGTGCATAACACGGAGCTTTACGACGAACTCAACAAATCGGAAAGAGTGCGGCCTATTCTTGTGACGCATGAGGGCTGCGGCGCGTTTATGGCGGATGCGGTCAGCCGCACCTCGGACACGGTTGGCACGCTGGTCATCGTCCCGGCGGCAGGCGTGACCCATGCCATGAGCGGCATCGGCGAGGCGTTTCTGGATGGTGTGCCGATGCTGATTATTTCCGGCGGCACGCGACAGGATACCGGGCGCTCCTACCAGCTTCACCAGTGGGACCAACATGCCGCGCTTAAACCGCTCACCAAGAAGACGTTTTTGATTACCGAGCACAGCCAGATTGTGCCCACCATTTTTGAGGCGTATACCATCGCCGTCAGTGATGAGCCGGGACCTGTTTTTGTGGAGGTGCCTGTCGAAATCCAGCTTTTCCGGGGCGAAATTGATGACCTCCCGACATTTTCCCCACCTGCTCCGCCACCCAACCCACCGCAGGATGAAATCCGTCAGGCGGTGGAACTGCTCAAATCTGCCGAGAAACCGGGTATTTTTGTGGGATGGGGGGCGCGGGATGCCAGCGACCTCGTGGTCCGACTGGCGGAAGCCCTTGAAGCGCCCGTCGCCACGACCTTGCAGGGCCTGAGC
>JAKEEQ010000033.1 GCA_022616515.1 Chloroflexota bacterium
ACACGCGGAGATACTTGGGTCTGATCACTGTCCGGTAGGACTGGAAATTGAGTTTTAGAAAACGAAGGGCGACCCCGCAGAGGATCGCCTTTTTTGACCCACCACAGATGTCGGCGCGAAGCTCACAAATCATTGAACCGTGGGAAG
Source organism: Chloroflexota bacterium (assembly GCA_022616515.1). Lineage (GTDB taxonomy): Bacteria > Chloroflexota > Anaerolineae > Aggregatilineales > J027 > JAKEEQ01. The sequence continues at coordinate 148 of JAKEEQ010000033.1, forward strand.
ATCAGACGGAAGGACTTCTTCCAGTTCAATAGCGGGTCCGAATGACCAGCCTTCAAGACCGTTGTAGCGTATTCGGTACCAGAGGCTGTTCCCACTGCGACCCAATACGGATACTTGAGCACGGATGGGAATGAGTTCGAGGGCTTCACTGGCGGGGTCAGGGGCTGCGAATAACTTGATGGCCCGTAGTGTCTCGCCTGTGACGCCGGGGAAGTCGTTGGAGGAAATCTGGGAGACGACGGGAATATCATTTACATCGGTGCGCACAACAAAGTCGCTCGATACCCACCCGACACGACCCTGCCCCAGATCAAGGAGATACCACGTACCACCGGCGTTTTGACCCACGATACCAAGTTTCTGGTGGAGAAAAACCTGACCGATACGAATATATTGAAGACCGGGACCTTGATAGACTTCCAATTCACTGGTTGCTACCAGCCCTATTGCATTGCTTGCAGGCAGCGGTCCTTCCTGACCATCACCATTACCATCGGGAGGTGTTGGATCAGTGCTTTCGACAGGCGGCGGGATAAGATGCCAGTTTACGGTAACACCGGCCAGACCCGCGTTATCATAATATTCAACCTGAATGGTGTGTTCGCCCTCTTCCAGTTGAATATCCGTGCTGTAGTTGATGAACTGGTTACTTGGTTCCCACTGATCAATGACCAACAGTTCATCAACCCACAGCCGCACCCCATCATCCGCCCCGGCTAAAAATCGCCACAGACCCTCTTCAAATTCAAAACGCCCAACCCAGCGGGCAGAAAATTGATCGGGAGGAACGCCGAGTGGTGCATCCTGAGACCAGTTATAAGACAGGGCACGTTCATAGCGCTGAAGGGCAGGATCGCCTTCCAACTCAGTGTTGCTGAAATAGGTTGCAAACCAGCTTGCAGTCTCAAGATTTGACCGGCTGTCCAGAGGTTCGATAAAAAAACCCCCGATGAGGGCCAAAATCAAAATTATTAAAATGGCGACGGCGGTCCATCGGCGCATATAACCTGCTCCTATCCTTCAGACAGGATTATATCAGACGATTCGTGCCGGGGTAATGTGCTTTCCCTGTCGCGCAGATTCTAAGAATGCCTCCACAATGGCGACATCCTGAAGTGCCTCCTGTGGTGTTGCCCGCAGCACCTCGCCATCATTAATTGCTCTAGCGAAGGCTGACAGTTCCTTCTGAACGCTGTCGTAACTGTCCTCTTCAAAGGTCTGAACAGCTTCACCATCACGAATCAACGTGACATCACCGCGCCGCACTTGCAACTCGCCTTCGCTGCCGACAATATGAAGCGCCGTTTCACGATTGACGCCTTTGGAATAGGTGACCGTGTACGTGCCAATCAGGCCGCTTTCCATCTCGATAGATGCCGCAACAGTGTCAACCGGCGGTAAATCGCGGCGGTTTTGTGCGGTGTGCGCTGCCACCGATTTAACTTCACCAAGAATCATGCGTAAACCTGCGATATGGTGGACGCCGCCATCGAGAAGATAGCCACCCGGATGGGAATTATTGCGCCGCCATGCCGTCTGGTAGTATTTATTTGATGGGTCAAGCTGGATGTGAATCGCCCAGTGAAAAATGTATGGCGTACCAATTTGTCTGGATTGAACAAGGTCGCGCCCTTTTGTCAGGCCATCTTCGTACCGCCAATTTTCGCCCACCATCCACACCTGACTTTGATATGCTCTGGCATCTTCGAGCAGTTGTTTTCCCTCAGCGACCGTGGGGGCGATAGGTTTTTCGCTGATGACATGTTTACCAGCAGCCAGCGCTTTTCGGACGGTATCGGGCAGCAAGTAGATCGGCATAATGATGTCCACGGCGTCGATGTCATCGCGGGCGAGCAGGGCATCCATATCCGAGTAAATGTCGGGTGAATCTGGAAACAGACTGGCTAGTTGCTGTGCCGATTCTTTGGTGCGGCTGTAAACGCCGACAACTTCAAAAGTATCCGACAAATTGTTGAGGGAAGGTGCATGGGCATCGCGGGCAAAAATCCCAGCACCGATCATTCCCAACTTAATCATAGATGGTCTCCTTAACGCAAAAAAAGAGGCAGACGTCGTGCCTGCCTCTACTATACCGCATCTGTGGCATTAACTACCGATGGTGAATGACTGGGTGACGCTGACACCGGGCTGTCCCACGAGCGAGATTTCCACGAGATAATTTCCACTGGACAGACCGCTGATTTCGTCAAAGATGTACACATCGGTCACTGTGCCTGATGTACCATACTTGTTGAAATCCCAGGCTTCGGTCCGGTCCGCGAAAATTTGCTCGTTGCGCCGCCAGATACGATGGACCTGTGCCCCGACCGGAATGTTGCTGTAATCCCACACGGCGTAGACGCGAGTTGTGCCTGCCGGAAACGCGGTCTGATTCAGGCCATCGGGGCTGGTCTTCATCCGCAGATTGGAGAAAATTGGCCCGACGTTCGATTGAATGGTAAAGGTTGTCTCAACTTTCACCGAAGGCTGGTTGGTCAGATAAATCACGACCCGATAGTTGCCCGGCTGCAACCCAAAGCCAGATGTGAAGTCGTATAGACTGATATGAGTCAGGCGGCCCGTCGTCCCCCAGTTGGTGCTCCAGGCTTCACTTCGGGAGACAATGTTTGTGCCGTTATGATACCAATCCCGCTGCATGGTTGAGCCAGCCGGGATGTTTGCATAATCCCAGCGCACAAACACTTCTTGAGTCCCATAGGGCATCACACTCACGGTCTGACCATCCCTGCTAGTGGCAGTCGAGATGTTGCTAAATGAGGCTGTTCCAGAAGTGCTGCCCGTGATGGAAAAATTTCCATCAATGCTCACATTATAGACGGGCAAGGATATGACGACATAGTAGTTGCCGGAATCCAGCCCCACATCGTAGTCGAACAATTTGATGTGTGTCAGGCGACCAGAGGTTCCCCAGTTGGTGCTCCAGTCCTCTTCGCGCGAGACGACTACCGCACCGTCTTTGTACCATACACGACGCATGGTTGTTCCAATCGGAACATTGCTGTAGTTCCAGCGGACATAGACTTCCTCAGTTCCGTTGGGAAAAGTTGTCTGGTTAGGCCCACCGGCGGATGCGCCAAATGATAGCCCACTAAACACAGGGCTTCCGGTCACGCTGCCCGGCGACACTGACGTGCCACTTGATTGAAATTGCGTGGAAGTCGGGCGCACGGTAGCGCTTTGTTGGGTTGACTGAGTAGCAGTAACGACAATCGGTTGTGATTGAGCGGTTTGTGTTAGGCTGACCCCGATGGATACCTGAGTAGGGACAACCGTTGGCTCATCCGATGCAAGATTACATGCCAGCACAGGTAATATCATAATGATGATAAGCAAGATCCAATGTTTGGACATCGATACTCCCGGTCAATTGATTTCTACTTGTATTATCCAACAAGTCGTCAAATTATAGCATTGGTGAGCGAGTGGATGAAAGCGAATAGCTCGTGCATTCCATGTTGACAGGTGCTATACTCTCTCGTGGAACACGACAGCCGGGAACCATCGCATGATTGTTCGTAAAGCCTACCAATTTAAACTGGAGCCGACACCAGAACAGGCGCGGTTGTTCCGGCAATTTGCCGGGGCAACCCGCTGGGTGTACAATCACATGCTGACCGAGCGTAGAGCGGCTTTTAAGGCCGGGCAAAAAACACCGACCACCAACGAGCAGATCAATCAGCTTCCAATACTCAAGCAGCAGGACGAGACAGCGTGGCTGAAAGACATCCATTCACAGGTGCTGCAAGATGCAGTACTGGATTTAGATGATGCCTTTGCCCGGTTTTTCAGCAAGCAAAACGGCTATCCAAAATTCAAGAAGAAAAATAGTACGTACCAATCGTTCAGTTACCCGCAGGGCATCAACGTCAATGGCAACCACGTCTGGCTACCCAAGATTGGTTGGGTGAAATTCCGTCGCTCCCACAAACCGAAGCGTTACCGGGAGATTGAAGGCACCATCAAACGGGCGACGGTCAAATATAAAGCCAGCGGCTGGTATGTCTCGCTGAATTGTGAAGTCGATATCGAGCAACCCGACCCGGTTGACATCACCCCGGACAACAGCATCGGTATTGATCTGGTAACGACTTCGGATGGTGAGAAGTTCACCAATCCCCGCCACTACCGCAAGCTGGAACGCAAACTCAAGCGGGAACAGCGCAAACTGTCCCGCAAGCAGCCCGGTTCTAATAATCGCCTCAAACAAAAGCAAAAAGTCGCCCGGCTGCATGAACGCATCGCTAATCGCCGGAAGGATACCCTGCATAAGTTGTCTCGCCAGTTGATCGACGAAAACCAAGCGATCTTCTGCGAGAACCTGAATGTAAAGGGGATGGCGAAAGGCAATATGGGCAAGAGCGTGGGCGATGCAGCCTGGAGTGAGCTGGTGCGCCAGTTGAAGTATAAGGCGCAGTGGGCAGGCAAGCCATTGCTTCAGGTGGGGCGGTTCTATGCCTCATCGCAGTTGTGTTCAGCCTGTCAGTACCAGCACACCGAGCTAGCGCCTTCAGAAAGACGTTGGACATGCCCCAACTGTGGTGTGGAACATGACCGCGACATCAATGGGGCCATCAACATTCACACCGAAGGGTTAAAACAATACGTCGCCGCCGGTCTATCGGAGACGCTAAACGCTTGTGGAGAGACGGTAAGACCTGCTAAGCGGGCGCGTCTTGCTGAAGCAAGAATTTCCCGGCTTTAGCCGGGGAAGTGTCAAACTGAATGTAGTTGCCACGCAAGCCTGACGCTTTGCCAACGCAAAGCACCCGCAACAGTTGGTTACGGGTGCAACAGTGGCCGAACGTGCTGCTAATCTTCGGGATAGGTTGAGACCACGGAATTATCGCCACTGAAGGGATTTGCGACGTACCGGTCAGCGTGCCAGTCGTTGTGCCACTGATCGCCGTTGATGAGATAACGGAATTGGTACTCCTTATTGAGATCCAGATCGACAGTAACTTGATAGGATTTTGATTTTTCCTCAAGGGGAGTAGCGGATTCGTCCCACTCGTTGAAGTCGCCGACAAGATGGACGGTATTGATGGTCTCGTCCATGAGCGCTTCAGGCAGAATGAATGTCACTTTGCACTTGGTCTTCAAAAACTTCTTTTTCAGCATGATGAAGCAATGTGCTCCTTTTGCATAGCCGATACTTACTGTCGATTGTACTCAATTTAAATTATATTGCAGGGTCACTTGGCAAATTTCCTAAAGTGTTACCCGGACATTTGTACATCAAGCATGAAACAGCAGGCCGGGCAGGTCCCGCAATTTTGGCCTGCTACCGGACAATAACGTCTTGATACGGAACAATCGACCAGCCATCCACATCGCGCCCAGTGTCGCGAGAAAAAGCAACGCTAAGCTTAACACCACCTGCCAGAGTGGAACTGTTGTAACAGATGAGCGCATAATCATTGCCAGCGGGGCTGTTAAAGGGAACATACTCATGACAACCGGCAGCGTTCCGTTGGGGTCAGTGGCAAAAATAAATGTAATCCACAGCGGCAGCACGGCTGGTAGCGTGAAAACGGTCACCAACTGCGGGCCTTCGCGCATACTGTTGCTGATGGCTCCGACGCCAGCAAAAAGGCTACCAAACAACAGATAACCACCCAGAAAATACAGCAGCGTAATAATAAAGACATCGATTGGCTGTTCAAAATCGACGCCAAAAGCGTCCAAGAGTTGTAGCTGGCGCAGCACCCAGGCAATGGTTGCCAGCCAGGCAACCATCTGAATGAGGCCGAGCGTACCCATCGCCAGAATTTTGCCGATTAGGAGGGGCATTGGTTTTACGCTGGACAGCAGTATCTCGACCATGCGATTTTCGCGCTCTTCAACGACACTCTGCATGAGATAGCGGCTGGCGGTGAAAACGGTGAACAGGAACGGCATGGCAAAAATATATACGCGGGTGAAATCAACACCTTCATTGCGCGATTCGACATCCCCGCTGCCTGTATCAATTTCGTTTATTGTCAGATTCACGGGGTCTTGCAGGCGCAGGTAAATGGTGGCGTCTTCTTCGCTGGCAAGCAGTTGGTTGAGCACGAAAGCACTGAGCAGTTCGAGATCATCCGTGGCAAGCGAAAATTGATCGGTGCGGCGCTGTATGTCGCCCGTGTCAAGATAGTCGGCCTCGACAAGATAATATATGTCGATAGTGCCAGCTTCCACCGCGTCGAGTGCAGCGTCATTGCTCTCATAGGGGAGGATTTTTTCCGCGAAGATGCCCGGTGGTATATTACTGAAGACTCCGCTTTCATCCACCAAACCTATCGGTTGTATATCCTCAAATGCATTTGACGAGGTATCTGGAGAGTCATTGCCTGATTCGCTAATCAACTGGTACGCGATAAACCCACTGACAACCAGCAGGGGAACGATCACTGTCATAATCACGTAAGCGCGGCGCGTGACATGGCGAGCGAACTCGTAGCGAAAGATGGTGGGTATCATTATTTGCGTTCCAATGCATATAATCGGGGATGCAGCCCGCCTTGAAACACCTTAACCGTCCGCTTGAGATGCCAGAGGTTAGCGAGCTGCTCCAGAATACTTTCCATTAACCGCACTTCATGCGACAACAATACCAGACGGGCACCGGACGCGGCTACCCTGGCCGCCTCCGCAAGCACTGCGGGATAGAGTTGGGCATTGTACTCGTGTGCACCAAATTCCTGACCCCAGGGTAAATCTGCGACCAGTGCAGTGAATTGTTTGTCGGGCAAATCCATTGACCGCGCATCGGCTTCAATTAGATCAATGGGAACAGGCGTGAGGGCAGCGGTGATGTTTTGTTTGGCACATTTAAGGACTTGCGGATCGTGCTCAACACCGACAATGGATTTTGCGGGCAGCCGGTTGGCCCGTTCAATCAGTAGTGTCCCCGAACCACACATGAAATTCAAGAAATGATCCTCGACAGAAGGGAAGGTCATTTCAACCATGCAGGCAGCGATGGTGGCATTTACTGCGCCCCGCATATCACAAACGCGCCATGATCGCGTTGAGAGAGGGCGAGGCGTGATGCGCAGCAACACTTCCCAGCCGTCCGGTTCAACGACGGCCTTGCGAATGCGTATTAGCAAATCGGCGTCATTTGTTACGTTTTTCAGCCCCGTTTCACGAGCGATGTCGCTGCACAGCCGTTCAAAGATACTTGAATCTTTGCCAGCGGCGCTGAATCGAAATGAGTTGAAAGGTTTTTCAGCGCAAATATCCTGAATAGTGTCGAGTAGACGTGTAAAATTCTCATGACCAAGCAGTGCTTTGGGCCGGGGAACATCGAACTCAAGGAGGCGATAGACCGCAATGACTGTTTTCAGGTCGTATAGTTTTTCGAGGTCTCCGTTGTAGCGAAAGATGATAGATGTGGTGCGGGTTCGCAGAATTTCCGCCTTCAGGCGATTTGAGATTTCATTGTTGACAAAGGATTTCAGTCCTTC
>JAKEEQ010000343.1 GCA_022616515.1 Chloroflexota bacterium
TCACCATAAACAGCCCGCCAATGACGACAATCGTCGTTGCCACAATAATCAGGTAGTGTGCGCCGTTGTCCAGAAATCGCTCAAGCTGGTTGATGTCGTCATTGAGGATCGCCATCAAACCGCCTGTGCTGCGGTCCTCGAAATAGGCCAGTTCAAGCTCCTGCACATGCGCATACGCTTCGACACGCAGATCATGCTCGACGGACTGTGCTAGATTTCGCCAGTATACATTTGCAATATATTCAAATACCGACTCCAGAATCCAGATGATCAGGGTAATGCCAGCCAGCACCCACAATTGGGTGCGGGTGTTTTCAAACCCGAGTTCGCCAATGAAGGAGTCTTCGCCCCGCACCATAATGTCCACCGCAGTACCAATCAGGGCAGGTGGGGCCAGGTCAAAAATCTTGTTGGTAACAGAGGCGATAGTGGCTTTGATGACCTCGCGGCGATGAGGTTTCATGTATGCGAGCAAACGCCATAGGGCATAGGGTTTTGAATCAGACATATCTCGTTATTTCTTACCTTAGCAACTTGTAGATACTATCATAGTGTCGGTATCCTGTAACCCGTACAAATGACCGAATTTGTTACTTGAAAGGAACTCTGGAAAACAAAAACGGGCAGCATTGTTGCTACCCGTATTGGCATCAGCCGCTTTGCCAGTTATTCGAGCGTGAGCAGATAGGCAATAAGGTCATTGATTTGCTGTTCACTCAGCGTGTCGCCATATGTTTGCGGCATCAGACCTGCGGTAAATCCTTCGACGACGTAATCATCAGGGTGAACGATGGAGTTATGCAGATATTCAACTGCGGTCTGCCCCTCAACTCGAGTACCAGCACGCTCCTTAATATTTAACATCCCTGGTCCAACAAGCGTATCTTCACTGTCGACTCTATGGCAGCCAACGCAAGCATTATTTGTAAACAACTGCTGACCATTTGCCGGGTCCGGGGTCGCCGTTGGCGCAGGTGTTTCACTCGGTAGTGCCTCAGTCGGTTCGGGTGTGTCGGTTGCCAGTGCTTCGGTTGGTTCCGGGGTATCCGTTGGCGCAGGAGTTTCAGTTGGTTGCACTGGTGTGTCGGTTGGCTGGACAGCTACCTGCGTACCATCGGAGCTTACATTACGAATCGAAAGGTCAAAGGTGGGTGGCGGCTCAAATGTCGGGCGTGGTTCTTCGGCAACGGTACCACACGCGGCGATAATGAAGCCCGCGATGATGAGCGTCGAACCAATCAACCAGCGTTTCTGCATGGAGAGTTGTCCTTTTTCAAACGATCCTGTGAAATGTATCACCATTATAGCCAGATAGAGTTAGTTTTCAATAAGCGCGATGATGTAAAGGATTTAATGACCGATGTCCCAGAAATGGTTGACGGGCGGACGCCCCTTGCCAAGTCGCCAGTCAACGATGGCTTTAAGCGCATAATGCAGGTACTGGTGGGCATCCGTCACCGCGTCAATAGGTTCCAATCCTCGTGCGAGAAAGGCAGCAATAGCGGACGCGAGGGTACAGCCGACGCCGTGAGGGTTATCTACAGGCAGGCGCGGGACATTGAAAATCTCAAACGTTTTGCCATTATAGAAAAGGTCTGTCATGGACTGTTCATCCAGATGACCGCCTTTGATGAGGATATTGGGGCTGCCCATCGCGAAGAGTGTTTCAGCCGCCTGTCGCATACCGCTGGTGCTGGTGATGGTCTCCATCCGCGCCAGAATAGCGGCTTCATTCAGATTCGGTGTGATAATGGTTGCCTCCGGGAATAGCACATTCCGGTAAGCGTCTACGGCATCGTCGCTCACGATCTGGCGTCCCTGTCCATTGACCAGCACCGGGTCCACCACACAGGGTATCCCCTGCACTTTTGTTGACACCATCTCAATAATATCGAGTTGGGCCAGCAGCCCGGTTTTGATCACATCAGCACCTATATCCTGCAAAACCGTATCAATCTGCGCTTCAACAAATTCACAGGGCAAAATACGGCTTGCGGTGACCTCATGGCTGTTTTGAGCCGTCACTACTGTAATGGCTGTCATCCCAAAAACGCCAAGTGCTGTCAACGTTTTGAGATCGGCTTGAATACCTGCACTTCCCCCACTGTCAGAACCGCCAATGCTCAACACCCGATATGGCATAACCACTCACCCCATCCACCACCAAGTAATTGTTTTAGTGTAAGCCAACAAAAAAAGACAGGCAAGCACCTGTCAATTTCTAATCCAGAGCGTGATCTTTTAACTTTGTTTTGGCAGCGCCAAGGTGAAGGTTGAACCTTGATTGATACCCGAACTTTCAGCCCAGACACGCCCGCCGTGTACCTCAGCAACCGCTTTCACGATGGACAGACCCAGCCCCATGCCGCCGTGACGACGTGTCATGTGGTCTTCAACCTGCGAAAAGGTGCGGAAGATCACATCGAGTTTATCGGAGGGGATGCCAACACCGTTATCCGAAATCTTGATCCACACTTCGTCAGGTTTATCAAGGGCTTCTACATGAATGCGCCCACTGTTCGGCGTAAACTTGACGGCATTATTCACCAGATTGGTGAGCGCGGTGACAATTTTGCTGCGGTCCACCCGTAGTTGCACATCATTTTCAAGCTCCTGCATACTCAGTCTGTGCCCGCGTGCCTCAAGGGTGCCCAGTGCATCGCCCAGCGCCGACTTGATGAGGGTGTTGACACTGACAAGATCACGCTGCAACTCGTCTCCGCCGAGATTGAGCAGACGCAGATTCGTCATATCCTCAATCAGGCTGCGCATCTTGAGGGCACTGTTCATCACCGCTGCGGCATGATCGCCAAGTTGCCCTTCGGCCTCTTCTTTAAGGAAACTCGCGTATCCGAGAATGACTCCCAGCGGGGTCCGAAGTTCGTGACTGGCAATGGCAATGAAATCGCTCTTGATCTTGTCCACTTTACTGAGTTCTTCGTTGGCGGCTTTCAAGTCATCGATCAACTCCGCCTTTTCGAGCGCCACTGCTGCATGGCTGGCAAGAATTTCCAGATAGCGTACGTCGTTCTCCGTCCAGCGACCATTAATCTTATTGACCGCTTCGAGTGCGCCAACGACCCGATTACCAATCCGCATCGGAACACCCAGCAGTGATTTTGTGATGAAGCCACTTTCCGAGTCCGTTATCCGGTACCACTTTGGATGCGTTGAAACATCATCAAGAATAATGTTCTTGTTTTCCACGACGATTTCGCCAGCAATACTTTGATCTACTGGAATCGGAATACGGGTTAACTTTTCAGCATGGGCGGATTCGGTGGTAATTGCAACAAATTGCAGTTCACGGGTATGGGGGTCAAGCAGAATTACCGAGGCGGATTCGGCATCCAATATTTCTGCCGAGGCATCCATCAGATCGGTCAAAATGGCCTCTACTGCTACACTGGAATTCAGCGCCAGACTGATTTCCACGAGACGGTTAAGGGTCCTAAGTTCATCGCTTGCGGTACGGTCGCTCATCCAGTTAATCCCTTTGGCACTCGTCGTATAACCGTTATCTTACTCTAAGTGCCCGACATCGGCAAAGCGCCCGTTAAGGATTTCAAACTGTTTTAAGCTAACTCCACCATCCGAAAAGTGATCGAAATACGACGCTGGCGAAGAATGCGATGGTTGTTCAGGACGTCGGCCTTACGCTTGGGAATGCCATGCGTCCACTGGTAGCGACATTCATCTTCCATTACCAGCAGACTGCGCGGCTTCAGGTAGATTTCTTCACGTAGCCCTTTGCGCTTGAACTGCATCGTCACCCCGCCACCCAGTGACAGGCTGGTGACAACCCCACCAAAACAGGGCATGCAGTCAATGTGGTCGGCAATTCCCTGCCCCGGTTCGTATTCATTGATAATTGCCTGATCAGGTACAGCGGGCATCAGCCCATCTTCAAACAATTGTTCAGCCAGCGGTTGGAGCCAATCTGGTAACGGCCCCAAATACATTGATTCGTCAACGGTGTGGGCTTTATAGTCATAGACATAGCCATAATGCTGCACCCGGCGCGACAAATCGCCCCGCCAGCGCTGAATGCCGATGGTGGCAATGAGCAGCGCCTCATCCGTTTTGGGGATGTAATCCTCGATCACTGTCAGTCCCTGGATTGACAACATTGTGGGTCTCCCGCCTTAATAGAACGCATGTTCTTCATTATACGCTATTTTTTAATTTTTTGCACACATTCCTTACCCCCGGTAGATTCTATTCTTAATACATTTGGAGAGCAACATGCCATTTTTTGTCATATCCCTACCTGATATTCTCATTTTTGCTCGATACTCGCCGGGGAACTCTGCACAATGACTACCGCCGACATCGTGATTATCGGTGGTGGGCCTGCCGGGACAGCTACGCTGTGGACCATCGAACAGTTTGCGCCGGGTACACGCACGATTCTACTGGAAGCGAGTGGTTCGCTGGGTGCAGGCAGTTCCACCGCGTCTTTGGAAGCATTTCGTACCTGTTGGCCCACCCACTGCATCGCCCAACAAATGAAACGCAGCATTGAGGTATTCCTGAATGCTGATGACTATTTCGGCGACGGCGCTTCTCGTGCGTTAGCTGTCAAACAACAGGGTTATCTTTTTTGTGGCTTTACGGAGGCTCAGGCCGCATCATTGAAAAGCGATGTGGACCACCTGTACAGTGTTGGGATGGATCACATCGAATTTCTCGACACCGAGGAAGTCCGGTATCGTTTTCCATGGCTGGGCGATAAGCTGATTGCAGGTAAATTTGACCCGGTCGCCGGTTGGCTGGATTCTAATTCGCTCATCAATTTGTATGTCCGCAATGCCCCCAATGCCGAGATTCGCTTTAACGTAGAGGGCGTCAAGCTTGTTGTGCAAAGCGGGAAAGTGGTAGGTGTCCAATCTTTAGATAATTATATCAGCACACCCTGTGTAGTGATTGCTGCCGGAGCCGGGTCGCGGGCTGTGGGGCGTACTGCCGGGGTTGAATTACCTATCGTGGCTATCCCGCGCCAGAGCTTTACAACAGGCTGGCGACATGATGGCTTTAACGCCGGTGGACCGATGGTCATTGGCGCAGCGCCCTCACCTCATGTCCATCCCGAAGCGCATACTGGCGCGATTTTTGGCTGGGAATACGGCTGGAATTCAAGGCAGCACACACCCGACCATGTGCAGCATGCGCTGGAAACTCCAGATTCACCGGCCAGCACATATAAAGACTCACGTTTTCCGTCAATCACGCTGGCCCTATTAGCGCGACAATTTGGGCATCGTGATGGGGTTGGCTTCTCTTCACCAAACTATTTACGCGGTGTACGCCATAACGCGGGTTATTATGTACGCTCTATGTGAAATTAAAAAGCAACGTCAGCATCCCATTGAAAAGACTGAACATCAATGCTAAAGCGTGTGTACAAGATGCGTTTGAGTAAA
>JAKEEQ010000344.1 GCA_022616515.1 Chloroflexota bacterium
CCCACCGACACTCCCGTCCAACCTATAACGCCTACCCACACCGATACGCCAATACCACCGACAGATACGCCAGTTCCACCCACCGATACCCCTATACCGCCGACCGATACGCCCGTCCCACCTATAACGCCCACCCACACCCCGATCCCCCCAACAGATACATCGGTCCCGCCCACCGATACACCTATACCGCCCACCGACACGCCCGTCCCGCCTATAACGCCCACCCACACCGACACCCCGGTACCACCGACCGACACCCCTATTCCCCCAACAGAAACACCAACCTTAACGGGTACGCCACCCACCAACACACCAACGGATACACCAACGGGGAGCGTGACGCCGCTACCAGACCTTTATGTGCAGCAGGTCCGTATTGAATTGGAAAATGGCACGAACTGTAACTCTGGTCTGGGGACTTCCGTATGGATTCATAACCAGGGGTCTGCTGACGCTGGTCCATTTGATGTAATGATTAACAGCACCACGCTGTCAGTGGCGAGTCTGGATGCAGGTCAAACAGCCTATCTTTGGACGTCTGATTATCAATATCTATCACCTGAGACTGAGGTGGTAGTTGATGTCAACAATGATGTAGCCGAAAGTGACGAGAGCAACAACACGTTCTTTGCGTTAGTTCCCATTCCGACACTGCCTGCTCAGTGCATGTGGACTGATACGCCCAATCCCGGTATCCTGATGGCAAGTGCGGCCTGTAACGGGCCTGATCTTGACGTAAACATCACCTCCGGCGATGGCCCCTTTGATATTACGGCCTCGGCGGGTGTCAATACACCTGTTCTGGGGGTAAGCGTGGGTACCACGACCATCAGCGGCCCCGAAAAATGGGATAATGTAATGGTTGCTGAGACCAGCGGTGACACAGAATCGATCAATCTCGGTCAGTTCAAGTGTCGCAGTGGTGAGCGCCCGGTGCCACAATCCCCGGCGCATCGGTCCCGCACGACGAATAAGAACCCGACGTTTACATGGACCGGGATCACCAATGCCAATAATTACAGAATTTTCCTCTTCGATGATCCCAACCCTGCCACACGCACGGTTGACATTCGTCAGAACTCCGGTGGCCCCACCCAGCTTACAGTGGCGACATCGCTGCCGGTAGGCCGCATCTTCTGGCGCGTGCGTGGCCGTCAAAATCGAGTGTGGAGCCTGTGGAGCATCCGGTTTACACTTTTCGTTGATCCGTAGGCAAGTGATGTAACCTGTAGCTCATCATTGAGCGGTGTCTTGCTAGAATAAGGCACCGCTTTTCGTTGTGATAGACGGCGAAAAATGAGTGATTGGTAAGAAGCTCTTGAGGTTGACGCAGCGGTAACGTTTAGGCTGTTGGTGTCAGTAGAAAGGAATGGCAGCGATGTTCACAGTTGGCGAATTTGCGCGGCTCGCGCAGGTGTCAAAGCGTTTACTGCGTTACTACGACGAAATCGGGTTGCTCAAACCTGTCCAAACCGACCGCTTCACCGGCTACCGCTTTTACAGCGTGGAGCAGTTACCGGAACTCAACCGCATCCTCGCGCTGAAGGACCTCGGTCTATCGCTAGAACAGATACAGCGGGTTTTGCGCGATAACATCTCAACGGATGAAATACAGGGCATGCTCCTGATGAAAAAGGCGGAAATCGAACAGCAGCTAGTGGACGACGTTCGCCGGATTCGCAACATCGAATCACGCCTGCAAGCCATCCGCGATGCGGAAACCAACAAGCCGCTGGATGTTGTCATCAAGCAAATCCCGGCGCAGCCTGTGTTGAGTGTGCGGACGGTGGTTGAGACGTTTGAGTCTGGAATCGGCATCTTTGGGCAAATTGTGGCGGCCCTGCCCGCCCGAAACACTGGTCCCTATTTCAGTATATGGCACAGCGGCGGCCCCTACGAGCCAGACAGCGATGTCGAAATCGGGTGCATGATAGCGGAGAAAAGTCACGCTCCGATTCCGATCAATGATGACTTGCAGCTTGGTTTTCGTGAACTGCCTGCTGTGGAAACAATGGCGACGTTCGTTGTGACAGGTGGGCTTGAAAATATGCACAGCGGCTATGGTGCGATTGGCACATGGGCCGAAGTGAATGGCTACCGTTTTGCGGACGCGCCACGTGAAATTTTCCTGCAAATTTCACAGCCACCGGGCGGCAGCGACAGCATCACCGAAATCCAGTATCCGCTTGAACCCGTTCGCCAATCCTGAATCCTCTCTGTTGCTAGGGCGACATCTCGCCCAAACATAGGTTTGAGACAGTTATTGGAATCGAATAACAAGTTTGGTGCTTGCATAACGGCGCTCACGCCGGAGTGCCCCTACGGAATCTCTCACTCCACCACAAATTGCTCGATGACACGCCAATCGCACAGGCTGTCGGCATCATCGGCGCAGGGGGTTTGCAATGGCGCTTCCGGGGCTTGATAGTAATACACCTTGACGCCGATGTCATACCGGCCCGGCGGTAGATTTTCCGGCAGGGATAGGTCATGCTGGTCATATTGTAACCGCCCAACTTCCCAGGTGGATGTCATTGCTTCCCCGTCCAACGGCGGCCCGTCTGAATTGGCGACAGAAACCCCGTCCTCGCCAATGACAAACACCGACACGCTGAAATCCAGCGGTGGCTTGACTGCGGCTGTCCACCACAGCGTCACAATGAAATCCTCGCCGGGTTGAGTTTCGCCCTGAATGGCAGCTTTTTGCAGCGTGAAGATGTCTTCGCCCTCAATCTGATAGGTCGTCAGGGTTTCCTCGGTGATGCGGTCATAGCGATGGGAGTATAGACGTGCCCCTTCATGCACCACATAAGGCGAGGTCGTCCGCTGGAATCCCTCCTGCGCGAAGATACTTTCGTATTCGAGGCGACTCGGGTCATCACCCCAATAAATCAGCCAGAAAGCATCCTCATCCTGAATATAATTCTTGATATAGGGCAGGAACAGCGTTTTTTGCTGGTCGGCGGTTTCGCGGATGGACAGCCACGGCGTATCCGCGCCCATTTGCTGTTCAACATAATAGCGAGTCGAGAAATCGCCCACCCAGATGTCCATCAACACCGGCTCACCGGGATTGTGGAATTCGGTCACATTCTGCGTGACCTCACGCCAGGGGGGCTTGAGCTGGCGCACATCAGTGGTGGTCAGACCGACAACCAGCAGCACACCGACCAGAAAGGTTCGCAGGCCGAGCTGCATATTGGCTAAACCATGCCCGACCAGAATTGCTACGGCTGGCGTCACAACGAGAAAATTGCGGGTGGTTAAAAAGAGGCGATCACGGGTATCGCTCAGATAATCGTTATACCAGAAGGTGAACGCCACATATCCGCCCAGCCAGATCACGGCAAAGACGGTCGGGCTTAAGGGGCGGAAATTTATCTTCACCCGGTCGCCAGCATAGACCAGATATACTAATCCAAGCGCAATCAGGGTCAGGGTGATAGCATACTGTTGACCCAACACCGCATCGCGCACCATACGCACCGTTTGTGGCGAATTGGCGAGGGCATTCAGGTAATAAAGCGGCGTATCCCAGCGGACGCTGTTTTGCTCCAGAACGGTTGGCAGCCACGGCAGAAATAACGCGCAGGCTGCCGCCCAATGAAATCCGGTCCAGACTAGGCGTTGGAAGGGCCGCACAAACAGCAGCATGTGAATCACCTGCACGATGATTACAAAGCCCGTCAAATAGTGGGTGTATAACGCGGCGGCTGACAGCAGAACATAGCCCATGCGTGTGCCCCACGATGGTTTATCGGATTGGATCAGGCGGAAATAAAACCAGCTACTGAGCACAATCATGGTCGCCATCTGCGAGTAGTGGCGCACATCCTGTGAGAGGTCAATGTGATGGTCGGCGATTGCCAGTGCAAAGGCCGCCAGCAAACCCGCATTGCGCCCGAACATAGATTTGCCAAGCTGGTAGACTCCCGCTACCGCCATCACGCCCGTAAAGGCAGGCAGAACTCGCATGGCGAATTCGGTGCTGCCTGTTAAATCACGCCAGATGTGGAAAATCATGAAAAAGAGTGGCGGGTGTTGGTCATTTGCCAGCCGCGTCACAATGTCGGGGAGAGTTGGTCCCTCAGCTAGCAGAAGCGTCCAGCCTTCATCCTCCCACAGGCTGCGTGTTTCAATGTCGGCAAAACGTGTGGCAGTGGCGAGAAAGAGGATGGCGACAAGGGCGAAAAGATGAAGCGTTCGATGGGACATTACCCCCTCTCGGTCTCCCCCGTTTGCGGGGGAGACGAATTGCCCAGCCTGAAGAAAGCGTTTGGTTGAACGATATTTGTTCATAATGAACGCTTTCGTGTCTCAGGGTGGGGTGGGTTTTTATCAGCCATTGGTGTTACAACAATACCAGCTACTTGTTCATCGGTCGTCATTATATCGGAACGCTACCGCCTGCCTATCCTCAATCGCCTACCGTCAGGCGAACAGCGGGCAGGGATTAAACATGCACGAGGATTTCATTCAGCGATTTCTTGGTGATTTTCGGCACCTGCGCTTCTTCCGCAGGATAGCCCACCGGAATGAGCACAAAGGCCCGCTCGTTTTCCGGCCTGTTCAGGATGTCACGCAGAAAATTCATGGGGCTGGGGGTGTGAGTCAATGTTGCCAGCCCGGCCAGATGCAAGCTTGCCAGCAGCATCCCCACCGCTATACCCATCGACTCCTGCGCGTAATAGTGCTTGATGTGCTTTTGCTTGCCGCTGGCGGGATGTGTTTCCAGTCCATACGATTGCACAAAAGGGATAATCAAGTAGGGCGCGGCTTCGATATGTGGTTTGTGCCAGTCGGTGCCGAGATGGGCGAGGGCTTCAAGCCATTCATCGGACATGCGCCGCTCATAATTTTCTTTTTCCTCGGCTTCAGCCGCGACGCGAATCTTGTGCTTGACGTCCGGGTCACTGACCACGACAAACGTCCACGGCTGCTGGTTAGCTCCAGAGGGGGCGTATCCGGCAGTGGCAATAGCATTTTCGATTAACTCAAACGGTACTGGCTCTGAGGAGAAATCGCGTACGGTGCGCCGCATTTTCATCGTCTCAAGAAACCAGCGCGACTGTTTTAGCTGCTCGTCTTCGCTGAGATAATCAAAATTCAGTTTTATGTATTCGGCCAATATTCCACTCCACCAAGACTTACTCGGAGGCAATAGTCTACGCTCTATGTGAAATGGATATGGAAACTTTGAATCTCTCTGACCCCTCCCTAACCCTCCCACCCCTCCGTCCTTCGGACATCTCCCCATAAATGGGGGGAAATGGGGGAGGGAACATATTATCGCGCTTGGAGCCTGATGGTAATAGGTCCCAGCGACAGAGGGGGTTCATGTTTTCATTTCACATAAGACGTAGTCTACAACATCGGTCCGACCCTGTGGAGTGTTGTTTACGTTTACAGTGGAGTAAAATATCAACCAGTCTTGGGTACCAGACACGGGTATAGCTAGCGGTTGATTTATGCTATACTATATGTGTCACTAATAAAGAGGAAACACCGCACTAAAAATGTTGACTGTCAACACTAACCTCGCGGAAAAAATAAAGGCAGCCGCCCTGAATGCCAATCAGACGATTGAAGTATATCTTGAGACATTAATCAAAAATTCCACCTCCAATTTTGCCCCGATCCTAGAAAATTTACCGGACGTCATCTATACATTTGATCTTTCAACGCGAACCGTAGACTATATCAATCGACCGTCATTTCTTGGCTATCCTCTTGAAGAATTAACCCGGCCACAATCTCTCCTTGCCCGAATTCTACCGGAAGATACAGCCCGGCTCTCTAAACACTGGGCGGCTGTGGCGACTGGAGAGGTTGATGACAAGGCTGCGGTGACGTTTCAGATCAAAGATACGGATGGTGAATGGCGCTGGATCAAGATGAGGCACAGTGTTGTGGAACATGCCGCCGACCAGACGCCGCAAAAGCTCCTGATTCATCTGACGGATGTTAGCAGTATCAAAGATGCAGAACAGACGGCTTCCAATAACGAGCAGCGGCTTGAATCCATCTTCGCAACGATGACGGAGGGGATCGTATTCCTGCGCTCGGATGGCACGATTGAAACCAGCAATGACAGTGCACATCATATTCTGGGTTTGTCTGAGGCGCAAATTGCGGGGCAAATATCCATTGATCACGGCTGGCAGGCGGTGCGCGAAGATGGCACACCGTTTCCCACCGCTGAGCACCCGGCAGTGATGACACTTCGGACAGGTGAGCCGACGTCGGGTGTCATTATGGGCGTCCACAAACCCGGCGAAGAGTTGAAATGGATAGCCATTAACACTCAGCGCTTATTCCAGCATAGTGAGGCGTTGCCATATGCCGTTGTTGCTACGTTTACGGACATCACGCAGGAGAAGAAACAGGAATCCCAGCTTCGCATCTTGATGAAAGCTATCGAGCAAAGTCCCGTCTCTGTTGTGATTACCGACATTGAGGCAAACATCACTTATGTGAACACTCAATTTGCACAGTTAACAGGCTACACGCCCGGTGAGGTGATCGGTCAGAATCCCCGCATTTTGCAGTCCGGCCTGACACCCCACGAGACATTTGTTGATTTATGGCAAGCGCTGGGGCGCGGCGAGGTGTGGCGTGGCGAGATGGTTAATCGCAAGAAGAACGGCGATATTTATTATGAACTCGCTATTATTTCCCCTATCCGCAATGAGGGCGGTGAGACAACCCATTATGTCGCCGTGAAAGAAGACATCACGGCACGTAAGCAGGTCGAGGAGGCACTTCAGGAAGGCGAACGGGTGGCTCGCGAATTTCAGGAGCACCTCACAACGTTGCACAACATGAGCCTTGAACTGGCAAATATCGACTCCCTGAATGAATTGTATCGCCGCACCGTGGATATTGGTCTTCATAGGTTGGGATTTGACAGAGTGGCCCTGTTCCTGATTGATTACCAGACAGATACTGTGATAGGGACATACGGCACAGACCCGCATGGTGACATTCGTCCCGAATTCGACTACCGGAGTTCGCTACAGGTTCAGGCTCACCTGGTTAATCAGGTCCTGCACAATAAAGAACGGGCTGTGCTGTGGGTGGAAGCGCCGCTGATTGATTATGATGAGCGTGTGGGAGAGGGCTGGAATGCGCTGGCGGGCCTGTGGGATGGTGATAACGCTATCGGTTTTTTCGCGGTAGATAATTATTTGACAGGACGTTCACCGCGACTATATGAGCGTGAACTGCTGTCGCTTTATGGCAAAACGGTGGGACATCTGGTTGTCCGGCAGCATTCACTTCAGGCGCTGCAACAAAGTGAGCAGCAGGTTCGCACCCTTATGCAGCACGCACCGACCTGTATCCTTGTTGCGGATCTCAATGGGATGATTGAAAGCGGCAACCAGCAAACCGCTCATCTGCTGGGCTACGAAAGAGTTGATCAACTGACCGGGCTACCGATTTACCAGTTTCTACCAGCCCTGCCTCCCCTTGAAAAATTATCAACAGCACGTACCCTGCATCTTGGGCTGAAGCATGATTTCTACGTTAAGCGGCAGGATGAATCGATGCTGCCGGTCGAAGTTGTACTGACCAATATCGAATTACAGGATGAACCGCATCTGGTCCTTTTCATGAATGATCTCTCAACGCACATCGAACTTGAGGAACAGCGCCTTCAACTTGCCCTTGAGAAAGAACGCAGCAATGTTCTGGCAACGTTTATTCAGGACGCCTCGCATGAGTTCCGCACACCGCTTACTGTCATCAAGAATCGTGCATTCTTGATCCAATCGGATAACCCGGACGAAAAGGTGAGGCAAAATGTGCAGAAAATTGACACGCAGGTGGATCGCATTGTGTCGCTTGTCGAAGATCTGGCGTACATCGCACAGCTATAGCAAATTTAGGGATCGACTAGACAAGAGAAGTGGTGTAATCTCGTTGCATGCCAAATGGATACAGTAACGACTTAAGAGAGCGTGTGCTCGCCTATAAAGATGACGACCACAGGCAGGCGGAAACGTGTGCGGTGTTTGGGATCAGCCGTGCCACGTTAGAGGCCATTTGAAAAGTAAGCTCGTTTAAAGTAAAGTGGGGGAATGACTGAGAGAAAAGCCTATCCAAGTGATTTGACAGACAAAGAGTGGGCCATTC
>JAKEEQ010000034.1 GCA_022616515.1 Chloroflexota bacterium
AGGATGTCGCCATATCCCTCCTGCTAATTCTGTTTGGCTTCATCAGCATCCGCACATGGCGTGGCGAAAAGATGTTTCCGTCCGCATTTGAACTCTCTGACTACTTTGCACTGGCTGTCATTGTACCTGCCTATCTCGTCGTGATAGCCCTTATCACCGACGAGTTAGGAGACCTGACCGTTGCGCTCTTTGTGCTGGGGGGAATGGCAGTTTATGCCGCCACTATCTACTTCACGCAGCGTTATCGCCAGCGACATGCGGCAGACATCCTACCGATTTACTCGATTGATACTGCCATTGATGCGTTGACATCAACAGCCTACGCCTCCAACAGCGTGCGTGACACCCGCAAAGCTGCCCGTCAGGTGCGTGACCTCTCGCGCCAGTATAACCTTGAAGTTGACCCCGATGTAGTGGTTGAAAAGCTGCCCGTCGGGTTACAGCAGCGCGTAGAAATCATCAAAGCCCTCTATCGCAAAGCCGACATCCTGATTCTGGATGAGCCGACCGCGGTCCTCACCCCACAGGAAGGCCGGGAACTATTCCGCATCATGCGCGATTTGTCGGCGCAGGGCGTGTCTATCATCTTCATCACCCACAAACTCAAAGAGGTGTTTGAAGTGGCGGACAGTATTGTAGTGATGCGCGGCGGGCGAGTGGTCGGCACAACCACATCGCAGGACTCAACCGAGGCTAGTCTGGCAGAGATGATGGTCGGTCGCGAAGTGCTCTTGCGCGTCGAGAAAGACGAACCTGACATCGGTCAGCCCGTGCTGCAAGTCATTGATTTGAACGCCACCGATGACCGAGGTGCGCCCGCCTTGAAGTCCGTTTCGTTTGATGTTTGCGCTGGCGAAGTGCTCGGCATCGCGGGCGTTCAGGGCAACGGGCAGTCCGAACTGGTGGAAGTCATCACGGGATTGCGCCAGCCGGACAGCGGCGGCATCGAATTAATGGGTGTTGACCTGCGCCCGGAGGAGGCTCCGGCTGCCGATCCAATTAAGAAGCTGCTTGCGGTACTGATTGATCTGCTGATTGTAGGCACACTGGCGGTGTTTGCCAGTTCATTTGGCGTGTATCTGGCAAGAGGTCCGGGTGGCTACGAGTTCTTTTCATCAACGACCCTCATCGTCTTCCTGATTTTCGATGCGCTGTTGACCATAATCCCGTGGCAGTCCTCCGGTATGTCGCTGGGGATGGCACTGGCAGGCATTCAACTCGAAGAAAGCCATTCACGCCGCACCAACTATGAACTGGTGTATGGCTATTTTGATGACGGTTTGCTGGGCATCCAATTTGGCAATTTCACATTTGGTTCTGAAAGACTTTTTGAGAATGCGAAATCAAGGCTGCGGCTTGATCTTGTGGTGCGTTACCTGCTTTATACGCTGATGCGTTTATCCGTCGTCGGCTACGTTGCCTCTATCTTCGCGGCAGGTGATTCTAAACAGACGTGGTACGACGATATGTTGGGTATACGAGTCGTTGAACATGATGCTGTGACGCCGCGTAAAATCAAGAATTTGAACGCCTCGCATGTCCCGGAAGACCGGCTGCGCTATGGGCTGGTGAAACCCTTTACCATTGCCGAAAACCTGATTCTCAACGACTATTACCAAAGACCCTATGCCGAATCACCAACCGCTGTTCAGACCGTACCGTTATTTGGTGTGTATGGGGTTGTGTTTGGCGTGGTCTTTTTCGTGTTAGGATCAATCTGGATTGGACTGTGGGAAGGTGGATTATGGACGGATATTCTCGACAGTTTTGAAGTCCCCTCACAGTTACGCGGTGTCCCCACCGATCAGGCGCTGGATCGTACGCAGGCCATGTATATGGATGACCCGTTGTTGGTTGCCCTGCTGAGCCTGCTGGTGACGGTACTGGTGTTTGGCCTCATCTCTCATATCATTGCGAGTATCGCTGCCGGGGCCACCCGCCGCACCCTCAATCAGGTTACCGATGAGGGTGGGCTGGTCATGAACGCCGATGGTACGGTTCAACACGCCCGAAATCTCATCCGCCAGTTCGACATCCGTACCCCTTCCCCGCTGCTGGATGGCGGTTCGCTGTCAGGCGGTAACCAGCAAAAATTAGTCGTGGCCCGTGAATTCAGCCGCCAACCGCGCCTGCTCATTGCTTCTCAGCCCACGCGCGGCATCGACGTTGGCTCGATTGAATTCATTCACCGCCAAATTATCGAGCAGCGTGATCAGGGTGCGGCGGTTTTGCTGGTGTCGGCAGAATTGGATGAAGTCATGTCGCTGAGTGATCGCATCGCAGTGATGTATCAGGGCGAGATTATCGACATTGTCCCGGCAGAAGGGGCTACCCGCGAACAACTTGGCTTGCTGATGGCGGGTGTCAAGAATTAAACGAATCTGGCTCACCCCAAAAACACTGCGGAGCCTCCCCCATGTAGAAGGAGGCTCTTTTTATGCCCCGGTGTCACCCTTTTGACCCACTTGCGGATAGGAAGGTCGGGCGATGCGGGGTAGCCTACACGGCAGTTATGTGAAGGTCGGGTTTGTGTTTTAGTGTAAGTGTAGTTAACGAGTATGGAGACACATTCATGAACAACCTTCGCGATTTATATGTGGAGCAGTTACGCGATATTTACGATGCCGAAAAACAACTGGTCGATGCCTTACCAAAAATGGTCGAGGCCGCCTCTTCCACCCGCCTGCAACAGACCTTTAACAATCATCTGGACCAGACAAAGCAGCATATCCAGCGGCTGGAGGAAGTCTTCACCCGGATGGACCTTGATCCCACCGGCAAGACCTGTGAGGGAATGAAGGGCCTGATTAAAGAGGACGAGCAGATTATCAAGAAACGCAGCGATGCTGATGTCAAAGATGCCGCGCTCATCTCCGCCGCCCAGCATATCGAGCACTATGAAATCGCCTCCTACGGCACCATCTGCACCTATGCCGAGCAGTTGAATGAGACGGAAACGCTGAACACGCTGCGCAAGACCCTCGCCGAAGAGAAAAATACTGACCGCACACTCAGCGAACTGGCCGAAGAGCAGATAAACCTGAGAGCAGAGTCCCATTAACACGAGATTTTCAAACATCACAGATCCGCCGCTAAAACGGTGGCTCTGTGTGCTTATATTGAACGGCTTATGTGAAATGAAAACCTGAACCCCCTCTGTCGCTGGCGCGACATCTCCCCCATGTTTGGCTGGCGGAGGGACACTTTTAAGATAATAAGGGCGCGAAGTGAAGCTG
>JAKEEQ010000345.1 GCA_022616515.1 Chloroflexota bacterium
GCGGGAACGGTCAGCGTGATTTGCGCAGCATGCGCATCAGCCCGGTCGTAGCCCGCATGGCTGCCGAACATAATCTCGATTTGACGGCGATTGCCGGGACCGGGCGTGAGGGCCGCGTCACTAAGAAAGACGTGGAACGCTACCTCGAAACCAAACAGGCTGAGCCGGAACTGGCCCCATGGGAACAGCCGGGCACTGGCGACCTGTTCAAGCCAACTGGCGACTTTGTCGAGGACAAGCCTGCGCCTAAAACGGCAGCACCAAAACCTGCCGCAGTCCCATCACCACCGCCGCGTGCCATTCCAACCGAACCCATTCCACAGGGTGTGCCCGGTCAGATTGTCGAACTGAGCAAAATGCGTCGTTCCATTGCCCAGCACATGGTCGAATCGAAGCTGCACATCAGCCCGCATGTCACGACCGTTATGGAAGTGGACATGAGCAAGGTGCTGGCCCATCGGGTGGCTAATAAGAATGATTACGCCAAACGCGGCGTCAATCTAACTTTGACGGCCTACTTTATTACCGCCATGATTCAAGCCTGCCAGCGAGTACCTGTTATCAACAGCCAGTGGGCCGAAGAAGGTCTCTACGTTCACAACAACGTGAATATTGGGATGGCAGTGGCAATTGATGATGGTTTGATTGTCCCGGTCATCCACAACGCGGGCGAATATAACCTGATGGGGCTGGCCCGTAAGGTCAATGATCTCGCGGAGCGTGCCCGTAATCGCCAATTGCTGCCTGATGAGGTCGCCGGTTCAACCATCAGCATCACCAATCATGGTGTGAGCGGCAGCCTGTTTGCCACCCCGATTATCAACCAGCCCAACGCCGCGATTATGGGCGTGGGTGTGATGGAGAAGCGCGTCAAGGTCATCAACGACGCGATTGCCATTCGCCCGATGGTCTACATCTCGCTGACCTTCGATCATCGCATTGCCGATGGCGCAACGGGCGATGCATGGCTGATGACAGTCAAGCAAACGCTGGAAAATTGGGGATAGGTGGTCGCGATATTGTAGGGACGTGCAACGGCACGTCCTTCACAATTTGACTGCATGCCATCACGTTGGCAGGGAACAGTCACACACCCTGCTTACTTACCATATTGTCTAAACGTGACCTGCGCATATTGATCCCAGACATCGGGGTCGATGTGATCTTGAATGGAGGCAATGCCTACGCCTTCGGTGCTGTTCATGGCGCTGATAAAAAGGTCGTTGCCCAAATTGAGGCCGGTATGCCCCGATGCGCCGCGTACCGCGTTCTTGAAGGCAACTATATCACCAATACTTGCCGCATGACCGGGTTGCAGGTCTTCGGGATTGCGCGATTCACCTGTTTCAACCCACTTGCCTTTAATTTTTTCGTGCTTCTTAAAAACCTTGCCATCCAGCACATATTTGGCGATGACTTTGCCCCGGTCGTTGTATTCCAGCACCTCAACAATATGCGTCCCGTCTTTCGCCAGCATCGACATTTCGCTCACCGGGAAATTTTTCAGGGTTTCGCCGCTAGCAAGATCGTTGGCTTGAGGCCCCCATATGCCACCGCCTTCCTTAAGCGGAAACTTATTGCGTATCCCCGCGCCTTCGGTGGAGGCATAGGCATCGGCCACTAATTTATTACATTTCCACGCGGCAGGTCCAAATACACTGGTGCTGCCTGTGCGCGATTCGTTGCGCTTTCCCGGAGCACCCTCGGCCCGTGATGTCATCCATTCTTCATCCTGCGGGTCGATGACCTTGTCGTAATTCAGTTGTTCGAGCGCGAATACGATGGCTTTGAGACGGGCAGGCATTTTCTCGAAACTTTCATACTGCTGCATTTCGCTGATTAACTCACCCGCCGATTTATAAACTCTGGTCTGAAAGTCGCTATCGGGCATACCAACAATCGACCCTTGCGGGTGCAGATTACCATACTGGACCATACGGTTTAGCGCGGTCTCTTCGCGGGTGGTTGGATTGAACAGGATGTTGAACAAACTCAGTTCCCGTTTAGGAACCTTATCGCCATCGGATGGCCCGCGCTGCAAATCTATCTGGCGCATCAATTTCCCGAAGCGTTGATTGCCAATCTGTTGGGCAAGTTGATGGGCATAGTGATGGCGTTCCGAGGTCGGTAGTTGGTGATGCTGGATCGCCGCCAGACTCATCTGAGGTCCAGTAGCCAGTTGGTGCTGGTGGGGAGACCTCGGCGGCGGTGAATCCTTAGATGGTAGTTGTGCTTCAACCCGCTGACGTTTCATCGTTTTTTTGTCCCTGACTCTCGTGAATAACTATAGTATATTCACGTTTTGGGGGCAAATGGGCGGGCATCATAAAATGAATCGCCGTATTGAAATTGTTTCCGGCGGATGGCGTAGTAAACGACATTTTGATCGTGATAGATACCCTCTTTCTTGAAGACGAACCCGAGTCGCTCCAGAACACCCCATGACGCGATGTTTTCCGGCACGACAACGGCGGTAATCTGCGGGAGTTTCACTACCTCGAAGCCAAACCGAACACAGGCACGGGCGACCTCGGTCGCGATACCTTTACCCCAATACGTTCTGGCGAGGCCGTAGCCTAACTCAACGTCGCCCGTATCTTCGTGATATGTCAGGCCGCATCTGCCAAAAATTTGCCCATCATCTTTGTCGATGATGGCCCAACCACCATATCCATAATTGGTCCACATGATTTCGGACTCGTTGAAGGCCCGCTCTGCATCTTCACGCGGTGTCAAATGTCGGTTCGGCACATAGCGTGTGACATCGGGGTCAGCAAAGAGTTTCTTAACCCAATCGTCGAGGTCTTCAAGCGTTGGCGGGCGCAAAATACAGCGTTCCGTTTCAAGGATGTATTTAGCCATGTTCAAGGTCCTCACGGCTTTTCTACATTGTGCCATATTTGTCGCACAAAAAAAGGACGGCTCACCACCGTCCTCGTTGTCCTCTAAAAGCGAATTTGCGTCTCCTGCCCTTCATTGCCACCCCGTAACAGCAGCGCCGTCAGCAGGGCTAATCCACACACCGCCGCTCCGATGAAGTACAGTTCATTCATCTGCTCAAACGTCGCCACCAGATAGGGGCTGGGGTCGTCGATGTTAGCTGGAACCGGAAGGTCGAGGACGCGCTCATCTACTCGATCCAGCGCATAGATGGTCAGGCCGGAAATAGCGCCGGTCATGCCGATTAAACGCAGCACAAGCACCAGTGCCGCCGCCACACCAAGTTGACCAGCTTCTGCGTCGTTAATGAGTGCCGCCGAAACCGGCGATATAGTCAATCCCAGACCAATACCGATAATCGCAATTTCGAGGGCCATGACTTCATAGGCAATATCCCGATGCCAGTGCAGGCCGGAAATGATGAACCCGATGAGCGCCAACCCCATACCGCCCGCGGTAAC
>JAKEEQ010000346.1 GCA_022616515.1 Chloroflexota bacterium
ACGTTCAACACGCATATCAACGTCTGCGTCGCTTGCGATTTGTAGCCAAATTTTCTTGCGGAGTCTTTCAATCTCGGCAAGCTGACCTTCAAGTTGCCGAATTGCTTCATCTTTATCACCCTTTTGTTGAGTGACCTCGCCTATCTGTTCTGAAAGTTTCTGAAACTCTTCAATCAACGGGTTTGCGACTGCATCATCAGGCATCTGGCGCATCGCCTGAGCAATCCTGCTTTGCTCTTCTTCTAAGAATTCTAGTCTTCGTCCAAGTTCTTTCATTTGCGCTGGAACATTATCGAGAACCTCATTAATAAAGGTGATGATCTGTTCACGACGTTGTGCGGAGAGCGAATGTAAAAGGACCCCCTCTATTTCCTGATGATCAGAAGTAAGGAGATTGTTTAATTCATCTACCAGTTTTGACCAATTTACAGCAGATGCTTTGGGAAAAATACGTTTCCGCAAATTATCGTCTTGAAGTGCCTGTGCGATTTTATCCACATTATCTTGACGTATTTTTGCCGCCAAACGTTGCTCCTCAATTTGCACCTCACGTTGAAGGCGGTCGCGCAATTGCAAACTCCACTTTGGCGCTACTGCGAAGGGGAGAAGCTCACCCGCAAAGTCTCGAATAGCATTTCGGGTTTGTTCCAATTGCCTTTCCACATCCTTTTGGCTCGTTTCCAGTTCTGAACGTTGCTCAAGAAAGCCTGCTCCTTCACGAACCAGGGCTTGTCGGGATGTGTCGGTACGCTTTCTGAGTTGATCCAGCCTCGAAACCAAACCTGCTCGATCCTGTTTCAGCTCAGATAATTGTTGATCGAGGTGTTCGTAATCCTTACGTAATTGTTCAGCCTGTTGCTGAAGTTGGGTTCGTTCTTTCTCTTCCTGCTGCCGCATATACAAATCAAGATCGGTTTTTAGGCGCTCAATAAGATTGAGGTTGAGTAAGCCCCCGACAGAGGTTTCCAGGGCAACAGCCTCCGTATCCTCGTCAGCTAGAGCTTGTATCTGTTCGCCATCAAAAAAGAAGAGGTCAGCAACACCAGGTGGAATCAAGTCACGAAGAAACTCATCCCAGTGAGTATCCTCAACGTCTTGAAAAAGCCGACCGTCTTTGTGGATATATACACGTTCTTGGACTTTCTCACCTTCGACCTCCCATGTTCGCACGGCATCATAGAGGCTTAATACACCCGCATGAACATGTTCAAATCCGATCTCTACTGAAGCCTGGTGAAGAAGAGACCCATCAGAAGAACGATGAATCCGCTCCCGAAGATAAGTATTGTAATCGGACTTACGTACTCGATTGCCAAGCGAGTTTCGACCATACAAGCATAGACGCACGGCTTCTAACAAAGTCGTTTTTCCGGCTCCATTCTTGCCGCCAAACAGAATGACAGGTGAAGCTTCGGTAGCAGTACGTAGAGGACTTAGGTTGAAGTCAACTCTTCCTCGAAATACACCGAAGTTTTCCACAGTGAGGCGTGTGATAATCATTCGAGTTCCGTCTCTTCGCCATCTTCAGCAAGGGGGAGTTTATACTGCTGACGAATAGTGACTTCACTACGCCATTCTTGACGCAGTACATCGTCAATTCGATTGAAAATACCCGCACGGCGATGCATACCTTGAACCTGGCGTTCCTGTTCCATAAGGCGTGCAATCATATCCGTTGGAACGCTATTGTTCTGGCATATTTCGTCAAGTACACCGTATTCTGTCGCGGTAAATACCCCTATATCGTCTTGAAGCCAGCGCAGATGTTTACCAGTGACTTCATGATAAATTTGCGGTACAGAGTCTTCCCAATCTTGCCGTTCTGTGCGCCAAATGCGTCTAATCTCATGTAGCTCGGCTTCAGAGATTAACTCCATATTGGAATCTGGACCTTCTGCCTGTACCTGTATTTGAATAGATAGCAGTCGGTGAAGAGCTTCTTTACAAAAATCGAGCCGATAAGGGCCGCGAATGAGTTTTGGATCGACAACATCTTCCTGTGTTTCGTCCATGTACTGGTCAATGTTTCTCAAGCCGCGAAGCCGTTGACCATCTATGGTCCGTGCTTCTATCAATACCTCACCTGTGCGCCGTTTATGCTCTCGGTAAAGGTGTTTCTTTTCAGGGTCCTGGGTTGATGTGAGCCAGTCCCGGAATTCCAGTAACGGGAGCATCCATTCCTCACCGTTGTCGATCATTGCTTCCATCGATTTATCGCGCGTAACTACCGTACATGTCCAGCAACCGAACCGACTGTTGCCACATGAAGGTGTCGTGGTATCTACAACGAGTGGACACTCACCTGAATTTGCAGTGCGATAAAGAGCTGCCAGATCACGATTGTTCCCTCCCCATGGGGAGGGAACCTGGAGTAAATAAGTCCATACATCATCAATGCTAAAGTCGGCAATTGGAGTATAAACACGAGCGCGAGACAAAATGTGATGATGTCCTAATCGGCTTCCGGTCACTTTTGCATTGGCTGTCATTACTTGAGCGCGACTCGCACTTTCGCTCTTTCGTCCGCCCAACACCATAACAACTTCCCCGTATTCTGCTGCACGTTCAAGGATGAAACGATTCGCAGGGTTAATCTTCATTCGTTCAGTACACCAGCGAAAACGCTGGTTCGGCGCTGGGTATCCTCGCCCGATTAAGTTTGACCAAAATGTATCTGTGACCTGAGGGCTGACTTTGTGTGCTTCAATTTTTAAACCCTGCGCTTTAGCACGTTGATTCATCATCCGTAAAGTTGTGTTCAGATGGTCAACAATCACCGGTGTTTCAACGAGTGTATCTGAGGCAATGATATAGACAGGCATTTTGAACTGTTCGCGTGGCATCTTGGCAAGCGCATACCAAACAAGCTGCACTACTGTAGTTGAGTCCTTGCCGCCACTATAGCCAATAACCCAGGGTACACCACTGGAAATATATGTTTCTTGTATCTCGGCATAAATGTCATCCAATTTTCGCTTGTCAAAAATGGATCCTTCTTGCCCGGTTAGACTAATCTGCTCAGTCATAGTTCTACTTTCCACTATATGCCGTGAGGCGATTTTCCAATGAGGCTTCATCATCTGTAAGCGGAAGATCGAGTAATCGTTTAATTACGTTAGCGGTTAAGGTGACGCTTTCAGCCGCTTTGCTCATTCTCCCACGTATAATTGCGCGACCGTGCCACATTTCGTTACTTCGATGCCAATCAATGTTTTCAAGTTTTTCGAGATCATCTCGCCATGTTTGCGACTTTTGGACAAGTGTCTGTCCGGCGATACCAAGAGCATGAAGAGCAACTCCATGTACATGTACGAAGTCATGCCGAAGTTCAGCCGGTGAGACTTCTTTGTGGATAGCCGTGCGCCATTCTGGAATAATCTCGCCCAAACGAGTCCAAAAAGCTTCAGCCAGTTCATAATCAGATGTGGTTAGATTGTCATGGCGACTTTTAGCCAATAGCGCTCGTGTTGCTTGAAAGATCGCGCTCAAGGTAAACAACTTTGTACTGCGATTTGAAATGGTCGTCTTCTCAAGCTCAGTGAAACCGCCTTTGAAAATCGGTACATGGAGAACAAGATCACAGGCAAGTTGGCTCATTGGATCGCGTCCATCGTACAGTATTCCTATCGAACGGGTTGGACGCACTGCGTGTTTATTCAAATCAGCAAACCACTGTTGGCTACGTTCAAGCCCGGCATCAATAAAAAACACGACCGAAATTGACTCGTCACCTAAGCTTGGACATTGTTTTAGTGCTTCAGCAATTGCTGCTCGACGATGTTGCCCGTCGTTCACGAGAATCCGACTTTTCATATCAATGTGGAGAAGTCCCATATTGCGTTGAGATCCGGTGAGTGCCAATGGCTCAAACCGAATGTCCCCATCTATACACGCCGTGATTGAAGACAAAACGTAGTCGTCCGTGTTGTTAACCAGATAACGTGTAATGTCAGGGATTCGTGCATGATTTAATATGCGTTGAGCGCGCATATCTGCTGGCACTTCATCATCATCAAACACAAATAAACGTGGTACTAATTTTAGCGGACACATCACCACGTAATATTCACGCCCAGCTTGAATTCCGCGCACAGCAGGGAACTGATAATTATTGCCATCCATAAACCAAATATCCAGACCAACTACTTGGAAGTTTAATTTTTCTATTTGGAAGTTTAATTCAAAATCTGATCCCGAGCAACCTATTTCACAATATTCCTCGACTGATCTCGGTATGGATCAATATATCTGTTCACAAAAACGGGTCAGTGATGGAGGTATCGTGAACCGCTAGTATGTTCATAAAAACAGTAGCAGCACTCGCGCGCCGCTACTGTTCGTCTTGCACTGATTCGCTAGAACGGAATATCTCCGCCTTCGCTCTCCGGTTCGTCGCTCTCCAGCCGGTCTAGCAGCACCAATCGGTTCGCATCCAAATCCAGACTTGCCTGTGGTGTGCCGCTCTGGTCAGTCCACGCGCTCGGGCGCAGCCATTCCGTCGTCACCTGCACCAGCGAACCTTTCTTGACGTACTGTGCCGCGACATCGGCGAGTTTGTTCCAGCAATTCACGCGCATCCACAGAGTCTGCTTCTTGCCGCCGCCATTCTTGCGATTGACTGCCACGCTGAAGCTGGCAACCTGCTGTTCACCAACGGTCTTCACCTGCGGATCGCTGCCCACGAACCCTGTCACCTGAATATTGATGCTCGTACCCATGATGTTCACTCCTTCGCGCTGGGCGCTTCTTTGTCCATCGACCCTGTGCCGATTTCTGACCAAAGCAGAGCAGGTGCAGACAGGCAGCATTCACCTGGAAGGCGCTACCCGTTTTTGTTGAGTGAAGCGGCACAAGCCAGACAAAAACGGGTGAAGCGAAATCCATAGGATTTTGAAGGCTGCCGCACCTGCTAGACTGGTCAGTGACCAATCGGCATGGTTTGGGTCAGATGGCACGCGCCAGCTGCGAAAGGGTATAACACGGGAGCGAAAGCATTACAGTGATAAGGATGAGCCAGCGAGCGGGCAAAGGTGTTGGTGGTGGCACAGGTATCCGCTTTGAGTGGCTGGATAGAACTGGCAGGCAGAGTGCAGTCCTGTAGCGTGCCCCGTCAAAACATGCGATGGTGTGTGACAGTCGGCAAGACGCAAGTGGGTGACAAAGCCTGCGTCAGCGTAAATGACAGCACAACGCGGCAGGCGTGGATAGGGCGAACGATAGGGTTAGACCAGGTGAAACGAAATAGGAACGGGGATAACTGCTTCGCAGCGACGCAAGACAGAAAGGGCAGTGAAAGGGATGCTTCTGTTCTCTCAGTGACGGTCATGCTCGTCGGGAAAGTACGTCCCTTTGAAGCTGAACAGGGTTGGCGTGTCGCTTTCGCGTATCCCTTCATACAACGCCCCTGTGAGCCGCCGCAGCCCGGATTGCAGCTTCTCGCGGATGTAAGGCAAGTTGCCGTGAATCAGCAACTGGATAGCTGCCTGCACCAGATAATCCGAAGCTGCCAGCAGTTCGTAAGCCATCCGTCCCCGCCAGCCATGTACCCCATTGGCGCAAGAGACAGCCGCCCGCGAAGTATCCGTTGTTTCGTAGGCTTTCAGCAGCGCTTTCGCTGTCCCCTCAAAATCATCGGCACGAGTATCCTTAGCCTGCTGGAAAATCAGCAGGTAGGCGTAAATCGCGTCAATTGTCGGGATCGTCACGGCGTTCTGACCACAGAAGGTCGCCAGCTTGAGCCATGCCATCGCGTAGTGCGGATGCTGACAGAGCGATAACGCTGTATCGGTAATCAGGTTCATCGCGTCCGCCACACGTATACTGTCCCGATCTGTACGCAGATCGGCGGCGAGTTGGTCAGCGATGGCGGTATATTGCTGGTTGTCAAACAGGCGGTTGTAACGATTGAGCGCCTGTTGCGTGGTCGTATCGGTGGTGTTCATCGTAAAATTCTCCTCATGTGTCCATCAGAAACAAAAAGCACCTCCGGGATGAGGCGCTGTCTTACGCCGTCCAGCGGGTGAGCATTCGCAGCGTTTTGGGGTCGGTAGGCGCGGTCTCGACACGCGCTAACATGGTGTGGATCGTCATCCACACCCGCTCGTAGAGGTGATACTGCTCATTGTCATACGGCAGCACCCATGTCCCAGATGGGATCAGTGAAACTGTGCGCTCGTCCCTGCCACGTCGATATTGGATGGGCAGGTCAAAGGGGATATCGCGTTCGGGCTTCCAGCCTGTAAGCTGCACCAGCGGCAAAAAACGCTCGTCAGCGGGCAGCGTCCAGTCAGCACGCAGAATGCCGTTGGGATGCTGTGCCAGATAGAGACGTTTCACCGACAGTCCGGTGTTCGTTTCGCCAAACGGCAGGCGCATTACTTTCACCAGCAGGATAGGCTTCCAATCAAGCCATGTGCAGTCGTGGTTCATGCCACTCTCCTTTTATGGTCACGCACTGCGATGAGCGTACTTTCCGGGAGTAAATCCGGTTTCAGATCGCTCAACCAGAAATCTCGGCGGAAGCTGTAGCCTGTGACCGATTCGATGCGGCACAGTTCGCGGTAGGTGTCGGGATTATGGACTGCCCCGTTGAGCAAATCGTTCAGGTTCGCCAGCACACAGCAGGCACAGGACAGCCGCCGGTTGCCCAACGCATAAGCGGGATGAGCAGTACCGCCATGCTGCTGGATGCAGTTCCATACATCGGTTTTGGACCAGTCATGAAGCGGCAGCCAGTTCAGGGTGAAGCGGTTCAAGGTCGGCGCGGTGCAGTCCTCCCGAACACTGGCAGCAGGTTTATTCGCGCGGGCACTGCTTTCTTCAGCACGCAGCCCCATCGCGCAAACGACTTTCCCGGTTGGGTAGGTATTTCGTATCCAGCGGGAAATGGGCGCACGTTTGAGGTCGGAGGTACAGTAGCGCACTTTACTGGACGGCCAACAGGGACGAGAGGGATCAGCAAAGTAGCGCTGCCAGATGCGGTCAATCAGATCGCCCTGTGTCCAGCAGACGACATGCAGCGGCACGCCCTTGCGCTGTGCCAGATCGTGGACGTAATCTGTTGTGTTGTGCCACTCCGCACGTCCCAGATCGGCGTGAACCATCGCCACATCACCCGACCAGCCTTCAGCCTGACGACGTTCCAACAGGTGATGGCACATCGCGTCGGAGTCCTTACCGCCGGACACACTCAGGACCAGCGCCGCGCCGTCGCGCAGCAGTCGGACAGGATCATGGTTGGGCGATTCAACCAGTGGAAACAAGGGAAGCTGGTAAGACATACGCTCACGCCTCCTCAAACCAGATACCGCTGAAACGCTGGATTTCACTGTTGTCGAGAAACCGCACCCAGCAGGTATGAATGCCGATGCTGTAGGGGCGCACGTTGTCACACAGCGGATAGGCGATGACGATGCACCTGCGGCGGGGATTGATGGTGGACAGCCCAACAATATGTCCCACTGCGCCGGGTTTGGGCAGTTTCGAGTGATGGTAGTTTTGACGTTTGTAGTTGAGCATGGCTTCACTCGCTTTCGCCATCCGGGTCGCAGCAGGTAACGGTATTGCTGTAGCCGTTAACGATCTGGACAGATTTACTCAATTCCTGTGACGCACGCTGCATAGCGGTCTGCACGGTGTTCCAGTCGAAGAACTCACCGTACTCATCAAGAGTCTCATCATCCAAATCCCGGAGATGAAATGGCGGAACAGGGTCACAGTTCTCGCTTTCGGCACGTATCGCTGACGGGATTTCGACCACCATCAAGGCATCTGGTGAGGTCATGGCGAATACGGGATCGCCGGACTGCGCTGCTAATCCCGCCAGCGGCGGGTGATGGTCGATCCAGGTCACGGCGTATTCACTGCCGACTGCCAGTACCGTTCCATCGAAGGCTGTCGCTTCGCGCACGAGCTGCACCCGTCCATCGGGGTAAATGTGCTGCGGCTGTCCATTGACCTCAGCCACCAGCGGATCGCCTTCGTTCACGGGATAAATCGCCGTCACAAAGTTATCAAAGTCGTCGGACAGGTCTACCGAAACCTGCACGAAGCCGTCCAGATCGAGCAGGTAAGCCTGCCGGATGGCTTCGTCCATCGCCGCATCAGGGTCAAGAACTTCGCCAGCCGACACATCGAGCGGTTCGGTCAGTTCGTCAGGCGTATGACCATGCAAGTCTTTCACGTTGTAAAACAGAATGAGACACCAGTTATGGACACCGGCGCGATCATAGGCGGTGGCGCGCACACTGCTGTTCAACTGCTCCGCCAGTTTGTTCACGGCTCGGATGTAAACCGTGCGGTAGACTTCCGCGCCATCCGGTACGGCTCCGCCATCGTTGAAACCGTATTTGGTTCGCATATCGTCCCAGTAACGCATAGTATTGTTCCTTTCATTCACTGCGGATATAAAACAAAAGCTCCGGTGTGAGCGGAGCCTGCGAGTCAGATAGTCGGTTGAAGGAGCATGTGGGATGAATCAGTCGGCAGGCTGTGGCAGATACGCCAGCAACTCATCGCGGCAAATGGGTAGACTGCGGACACTCATGCCGTCGGCGCTGACGTAAGACACGAATGAGGAGATGGGTTGGCGGTGCAGCAGTTTGTAAACGTACTGCGCGGCGGCAACTGCCATCCAGTCATTCACGAGTAAATCTTGCTCACGCGCCGCCACGAGATCGGCACAGGAGCGTTCCGGTTCAGGTTGCTGCTTGGCTTCAGGCTCTGGTTCGAGCAGTGCCGGAAACAACAGACCGGCGTGAGGTAAATATGCATACTTGCCGTTCTGCCCGTCGATGTAGCGCATAGCTGTTTCGTGGTCGCCCGTATTGCCAATCACGACCTGCCCCGCGCTGAAGTGGTTGCCGGTATCAATCCAGACCGCCCCCTTCGCTTTCGCCAGTTCGCGCCGCGCCAGATGGTTGTCCACCGCGCCGACAATCAGACCGCCCCAACGTTCGAAATGCCGTTCGGCATTCACCGGTTGGTCAATGGCAACGATGTCGAGTCCCAAAGCCATGTTGAACCGCCGCATCAGGACGTGTGCTTTCGGCTGGCCGACATCGGCTTCGACGTACAACTGACGCCCGACGTTCTTGTGTTCTACTTTGTCGGGGTCAATCAGGACGATCTGCGGCGTATGCAGCCGTGCCTGCTGCATGTCATAGACTATCCGGGCGACAGAACGCGCGATCTGTGCGCCCGTCCCACCTAAGCCGACGATGGTGATGGTCTGGATATGGGTGTTCGGGTCGAATACGTTCATTTTTCATCTCCCAATACCTGTGCCAGCGTCTTCTTGACCGGGAGCAGGTCGGTTTTGGGGTAGGCGCGGGCTTTGCGTCCTTCCAGCGCGATCAACATCTGGCGAATGTCGGAGGGATACGACTTGCTCTTGCCGCCTACGCCATGATCGTTGAAACGCGAACCGAGCAGCACTGCCCAATCTTCTGCCAGTGTTGTACCAAGCAGCGCGGTATCCGTGACCCGCTGCACTGTCCCCCAGCAGATACTGCCGCTGGAAAAGACGTTCGGCAGCGGCGCGTGAAACAGCGATGTATCCAGCGTGACCGGGCGCTTCTTCACGGCGTACACCTGATACTGCGGATTCTTGTCTTCCGCTGTGACCCGGATCAGCAGCAGTCCCGGCAGGGGTACGCGCAGCGCGGTTTCTGAGCCGTCGAGATAGACTCCCGTCTTTTGCGGTGGGCGGTATTCAATCACAGTCTTCTTCACGCCTTCCTGCCTGACCAGCAGCGTGTTGTCGGACAGGATACCGGTGTCAAAGCGTACTTTTGCGGACAGCGCCAGCGCCGCCTGTGCCGGATCAATCGGGTATTCACTCACTCTGTCACCGTCGCGCTTATGCAGCATCACCCCGAAGCTGTAAAAGCTCAGGATCAGCGACGGCGCTTCCATCACCGCCTGTGACAAGAGGCGGCCACTCCAATCGGATGCGGGGTTCATCTTTCTTTCCTTTCATTTTGGCTATCGTTTTGTAAACTCGCTTCACATTGGCAGACAGCGCCGCCAGCAGATCGGGACTGCTTTCGAGCCGTTCCAGTCCAGCGTTCACATCCTGTATGATGCCGTTCGCTTCTTCGATCAGTTCAATGGCGAACGCCAAATCGTCTTCGTCCCACGACAGCGGCGGGATTTCGGCAAGCGATTCGTCGTCGAAATCAATCAGGGTATTGCCGGAGCAGGAGAACAACCACGCCAGCGCCCAGCCGACCTGCTGCAAACGTTCATCCGCCTGTTTCATCAGACTGTCGGCGATGATGCGCCCGGCGGTGTAAGCGCAATCGGGAACTTCCACGCTGTAGTGTCCCGGTTCAGGGCGAATGCCGAACAACTCCAC
>JAKEEQ010000347.1 GCA_022616515.1 Chloroflexota bacterium
ATTACACCGCCTTCATGCTGGCGGGCGAGAATCGCATTGGTGAACTGATCGAGTTCGATAATACCGACCAGATTTTCACCAATCCGAGTGATCAACGAACCGAGGACTACATCACGGGACGCTTCGGCTAAAGTCAATATTTGGTGAATGCTTTCCAGAACGGAATCAGACTGCTATAAAGCAATTGAAGGGTATGAGGATAAGAGCCGGTATGACTAATTCATCAACAGCACGACAGGCGTTTGACCGCGAGTTAACGGCCTTACGCGACAATGTACTGCGCCTCACCAACATGACCGATACCGCCATTGAACGCGCTATGCAGGCAATGGTGGAGCGGGATGAAAGCCTTGCCAAACAGGTCGTCATTGATGACAAGCCGATTAATCGGATGCGCTACGACATTGAAGAGGAGTGTTATCGCCTGATCGCCACCCAGCAGCCGCTGGCCCGTGATATGCGAACGATTATCACCGCTATCCATATCGTTGTGGAGCTTGAGCGCATCGCCGATCATGCTGCCGGAATCGCAAAAATAGCTCTGGAACTGGGTAAGGAGCCACCCCTCAAACCGCTCATCGATCTGCCGCGTATGGCAAAAATCTCGCGCGAGATGCTGCGCGATACCGTCGATGCTTACCTGACATGGGATGCCGTGAAAGCACAGGAAATTACCGAACGTGACGATGAAGTGGACATGCTCGATTCGCAGGTTTATCGTGAACTCATCTCGTACATGATTCAGGACCCGCGTAATATCTCGCGTGCTACGTATCTACTGTGGGCATCGCACAATCTAGAACGCATCGCAGACAGGATCACAAATATCTGCGAGCGAATCATCTTCATGGTGACAGGCAATATCAAGAAAAAGAAGAAGAACAAACCTGTTGATGAAAATGACGATTAGGCAGGTTTGGCTGCCCAGTGAACGGCAATTGTGCCCATCATGAAGCGGCGATACCCAACATCCTTGAAACCGGCATCCTCGAAACGATTGCTCAGCTCATCGGCAGATGTAAACGACAATGTACTCTCCGGTAGATAACGGTAGGCGCTGCTGTCGCCGGTGATGAGCCGTCCCATGACCGGGATAATGAACTTGAAGTGAAGGTTAATCAACGGGCGCAAAAGATTATGTGATGGTGGTGTTGTATCCAGCGTGACGATACGCCCTCCCGGCTTCAGGATGCGCCACTGTTCGCCAAGCGTCCGGTTAATATCAGGCACGTTGCGCAGCAAAAACCCGCTCACCACAGCATCAAATGTGGATGAAGGCAGCGGCAGATTCTGGGCATCCGCGCCAAGCCACAGCACATCCTGCCCCCACTTCCGATTTTTTCCCACAACCATCATCGGCAGCGCAAAATCCGCCGCGATTATTTGAGCATCCCGCTTCTGTCGGCGAATCTCGAACGCAATGTCACCCGTTCCGGTCGCAATATCCAGCACCATGCCATTGTCAGATATCTGGGCCTTCTCCACGACGAATTTGCGCCAGTATTGATCACGCCCAAACGTCATCAGCCGGTTCATGAGATCATAACGCGGCGCGATGTTCCCGAACATTTCCTGTACATGCGATTTATCGGAGGTATCCACCAAATCTGCCTTTATCCGCCCACCCACCAGCGAAAATCAATCTGCGGAAAGAGGTTGTCGAGCTGGTTGAATTCAGACGCCAGTGACGCATTGGGCGCACCACTGTCTAAGCTGTCCGCCAACTTGCGGAAACGTTCCATGTGTTGACTGAACCGCTCAATCGCATAATTACGAGCCTGCCCGGTAGTGACCAGGAAAGGCCAATCCGAACTCTCTGCCAGCAGCAGTTCACGGGCGGCCTGATTCAGCACTTCCCGAATAGTATCGTTTTCCCATTGCTCTTTATATTTTCTTGCCAGTGCGGTCATGCGGGCCTCTGCCTCATGGATGGGTGCCCACATCCAGTTGACCTCGATGTTATTCCACGTAAAGTGATCACCACCCGCTCCCCAACTGCCTTCAGGAAGGTGTAATACTTCGTCGGGTGGATACTGTTCGATATACTCGCTGGCCGTGGTCAAATCAACCTTATCGCTTTCGGCAAGGCCCTTAAGAACCAGTTTCAGCCAGTCCACACCTTCAAACCACCAGTGCCCGAACAATTCCGTATCGTAGTTGCTGGCAATCAGCCCATATCCCTGTCCGGTATCCCAGCGGGCTTGCAAAATACGTTCAACAAGGGCTACGAAATCTTCGCCGTGCCGCTTCAATTTGTATTCGGCCCAGTCG
Organism: Chloroflexota bacterium; assembly: GCA_022616515.1. Taxonomy (GTDB): domain Bacteria; phylum Chloroflexota; class Anaerolineae; order Aggregatilineales; family J027; genus JAKEEQ01. Next base: position 2,272 of record JAKEEQ010000347.1, read on the forward strand.
GGATGATAAAAATCCTTCTGACCCAGATCGACTCGCGCTCCAGTAACGCGCCAGTATTGCAAACCGCTGATACCATCTTTACGATGAAACTCGCGGTAATCAAAATCACCCGGATACCCCCACTCCGCCGACCATACACGCTGTCCGGTTTCATCATTACGTCCAATCACCGCTACACCGCTGTGTTGATCAGCTTCTAAACCAGATGTCGTATCGCTCACAAAATAAGGTTCAAATGTGGTCGTGTCAATATTCGGGCGGGGAGCGCTGGACATCGGAACCAGATAACGTCGCTTTATTTCACCATAGGGGCCAATCGCTTCCCCTGCTGCCACGCCCACCGGCGCACCGCCCGTCACCAGATGTGTTTCACTGAAGAAGACTTTGATGCCCTCTCTGGCGAGAAAGTGTTCAATTCCCGGACGCACTTTCCCGGATTCCGAATAATATGCAGGGCGATAGGCACACTCCGGCAGCCAGATTCCACGCGGGCGGCGACCAAAAAGCCGCTCATAGCTGGAAATACCAGCCTTCAACTGCCCGATGATTGCTTCATCTGTACCCAACAGAGGCAAATAGCCATGTGTCGCGGCACACGTGATGATTTCGATGTAACCATCATCTTGCAGCCTGCGAAATGCGCCAATGATGTCCCGACCAAACCGGCGGTCAAAGGCGTCCTTGATGCGCTCATAATAGTCGCGATACCATGTCGCCAGATATTCCAGATGCTCATGCCCGACCCACCAGGGCTTCTCCCGTCTCGGCTGGCTGATTCTGGCTTCAACGGCTTTCCGGTCCACCGGCGGCAAATCCCCTTCTTCTGCCTGAGTGCGCTCAACCGGGGTTGGCTTGTCCGAAATCTCTTCATCCCACAGATCGCCGCGAAACCGCAGAATATCCTGTTTGGCTCTGGCAATCTTGTCTTCAAGATATTCGTCCAGATGATCTTTGACAGTTTCGTCGTTGATCTGTTCGGCAAGAACAGGCGTGATGCCAATTGTCAGTTTGAACGTAACGCCTTCTTCTTTCAAATCGTAAAGGGCGCTCAGCAGCGGGATATAGGTTTCACTGGCTGCTTCGTGAATCCACTCTTCCCCATGAGGCCACCGCCCCGCCAGACGTGCATAGGGTAGATGGCTGTGTAAAACAAACGTAAATGCACCGATGGCGCTCATTAACCTGTCCTTTTCCCGAAGTGATTTGCTATAGAATAACGAGAGCGCTTAACAATTTCCAGAAAAAACAGGCAAGTTGTTTAAAGATGCTAAAGGTCAAATGTCAGAATAACCGCAGGCATGTCCAGTGTTTTCGATTCTGCAAGAACACGCTACAATACTAACCATTGTTTACTCGAGGCACTCTATGGAGAAAATACTCGTGCGTAAATTGTTTGTCCCATTGTTAGCGCTTGTTGTAGCGCTCAACCTGTTTAGTTTTGCCCCGGTAAGCGCACAGGATGGTCTGGAATTAGTCTGTAGTGCGCCTGCTGAAGATGCTACTGTTGACGTTTTGCCTGAAAGTGTTTCTATTACTGTTTCTGCCGATGTTGCCGAAGAACGCACTATTTTATTTGTGGCCGATGAAGAGACTGGTGCACGTGTCGATGTTAACGGTACGACACCAGAAATTGATGGCGCAACCGTCACCGTCGAGCTTCGTACCGAAACCTCAGAAGAAGTCCTGACGGCTGTTGAAGCTGGTAAAACCTATGAAGTACTGGCGCTGCTTGCCGGTGATGACGGCCTGACTCGCCTGACCTTCACTTTTTCAGTTAGCGAAGATGCTGAAGAAGTCGGTGCTCCTGAGGGTGATTGCGAAACCGAAGAGCCAACTGAAGAACCGACCGAGGAGCCAACTGAAGAGGCCGTTGAGGAACCCACTGAGGAACCCACCGAGGAACCCACCGAGGAAGTCGAGCCGACTGAGGAGCCAACAGAGGAAGTCGAACCCACCGACGAACCTGAACCGACTGAAGAGCCAACTGAAGAGGCCGTCGAGGAACCTGGTCTTGTTGGTGAACCAGCGGATTACGTAGTCGGTGAGGTTACTATTTCAATTGCACCCCCGGCTGATTATGTCGCCGAGACGAACAATGAACTTTACGCGATTCCGGTCACCGTTTTCGCCGCTGACGCCGAAACTGCCGCTGCCTATCCAGAAAACCCGGATGATGTTCAGCAGTTCGTCATCATCTTCACCACTTTCAACCGCAGCAGCCTGAGTCTGTTTGGTCTGGCGGAGGATGCCGATACCACTGCTATCATCGACTCCGATCTGGTCCGCCCCGACTCCGAGTTGGGTGAACCGGAATCTGTTGAAGTGGGTGGTGCCCCGGCTGTCGCGGTGAGTTTCACCAATCCCACAACGGGCAAGAGTGGCCGTTTCCATCTCATAGAATTTGAGGGTGGTAACTTCCTGCTGATTCAGGGCAGCGCCCCAAGCGGTGAGTGGGATAATCACCTTGAAACATACGAAGCCGTGATTGCGTCCATCGCACCCGCTGCCGAATAAAATCTGCGCTGTACGACAATTTAGACCGTCTGCTGGCAGGCGGTCTTTTTGTTAGGAGAGGTTATTCATGTCGCTGCCAACCGACCGTCTCATCCATGAAACCCGCTTCTGGGTTCGCTACGCTGAAACCGACCGCATGGGCATTGTCCACCATGCGACTTATGTTATCTACTTTGAGGAAGCCCGCAACCAGTTTTCACGCGATATGGGAGCCAGTTACGCCGATTTTGAAAAAGAAGGGATTGCACTGGTCGTTTCCGAGGCAAATCTCCGCTATCTCGCCCCCGCCGTTTTCGGTCAGCAGGTAGTCACCAAAACATGGATAGACGACCTGAAAAGCAGGCGTATCACCTTCGGTTATCAAGTCGAAAATCCAGAGAGCGGCGAGGTCCATTGCACCGGAACGGCGAAGTTGATTTGTGTAACTCCCGAAGGTCAGGTCCAGCGGATTCCGCAGCAGTGGCTGGAAAGCTGGGGACGTGCTCTGGAAACCAAATGACGATTTGATTTTTCATCGAACCTAAGTAAAATAATGCTATCCCCAAATTAAAATACTGTGGAGCCTGAATATGGTTATTTATGCATATCTTCCGTGGCAAAAAAATTACGACAGCCATGTCCCCAAAACCCTGAAACCCTACCCTGAATTTCCCTTGCATGAATTCTTGCGCCAGTCCGCCAAGAAATTTCCAGACCGCCCGCTGACCCTGACTTCGGCGGCAGTGCCAGTAGCGGGTCGTCTGAAGAAAACGCTGACCTATCGTGAAATTGATGGGCTTTCCGATGCACTGGCAAGCGGGCTGGTGGAGATGGGCCTGCAAAAAGGTGATCGCGTCGCCATCGTCATGCCCAACTGTGCCCAATTCATCATCTCCTTTTACGCTATCCTGAAGGCAGGCGGTGTGGTCGCCGCCACCAATCCCACCTATCCACCGGACAAACTGGCCCACCAATTGAAAGACAGCGGGGCACGTTTCGCCATTTGTCTGACACTTTTCTATAACAACATTAAGAAGATTCAGGACAAGACCGATGTCGAAAAAGTTATTGCCACCAACATCAAGGAATATTTGCCCGGTGTAGCCCGTGTCCTCTTCTCTATCGCTAAAGAGAAGAAAGAAGGCCATGCCATCGAATTGCAGGCAGGTGATGTCTGGTTTCAGGATGTCCTTGAGCAGCACCGGGGCCGCAAACTAAATGTTGACGTCAAGTCCGATGATCTGGCCCTATTTCAGTATACCGGCGGCACGACTGGCGTCGCGAAGGCGGCTGTCGCAACCCACAAGGCGCTGGTTGCCAATTCACTAATGTGTCAGGCGTGGATGAACACCGGCGAAAAACCAGCGGAGGAGCATATCTTCCTCGGTGCTATTCCGATGTTCCATGTCTATGGCATGGTAGCCGTGTTAAGTTTTGCCGTCTCAATCGGCAGCTTGATTACCCTTGTGCCTAATGCCCGTGATATTGATGATGTCCTCGGTCATATTCACACCTATCGCAACACCATGTTCATGGGTGTTCCAGCCCTGTTCAATGCCATCAACAATCACCCGAAGGTTCTATCTGGTGAAGTTGATCTGACCTCTATTGAAATCTGCTTCAGCGGATCAGCCCCGCTGCCGCCCTCGGTCAAAGAAGAATTCGAGAAATTCTCTGGAGGAGTAGTTAGTGAAGGCTTTGGCATGAGCGAGGCTCCTACCGCCACGCATGGCAATCCGGTTAAAGGCGAAAACAAAACTGGTTCCATCGGCATGCCCTTCCCCGATGTTGAGTGCAAGATTGTCAACCTCGATGATGGTGAAACTGAAATGCCAATCGGTGAGCCGGGTGAATTGTGCATCCACAGCCCTCACCTCATGATTGGTTATCACAACATGCCTACCGAAACCAAAAACGCCCTGCGCGAAGACAGCAGCGGCAAGGCATGGTTCTACACGGGCGATATTGCCCGCATGGATGACGACGGCTACTTCTACATCGTAGATCGCAAGAAAGACATGGCTCTGATTGGCGGCTTCAATGTCTACCCGCGTAATGTCGAGGACGTGATCGCGGCGCATCCTGCCGTGCTCGAAGTTGGCGTCGCGGCCATTCCACATCCCAATAAGGTCGGGCAGGAAACGCTTAAGGCGTGGATTGCTCTCAAACCCGATATGACCGCCACCGAGCAGGAAATTATCGACTTCGCCTCCGAGAAGCTGGCCCGCTATGAAGTGCCAACCCGCATTGAATTTGTGGACGAGCTTCCCAAGACCACCGTCGGCAAGATTTTGCGCCGTGAGCTGGTGAAGCAGGAAACCGCTGTTAAGGAACAATAATGAGGCTAGCCCTGGTTAGTTAAAACGGTCCAGATCACCATCCACATAATCCCGTGCACAGCGGAACCCGTAGTACGGCGTATCAGGGTCGCCGCTGATGTGCGGTGCACGGGAGGTCGTCGTCGTCTCCAGCGCAATCCAGTTCCACGAACTGCCGCGCAGTGTACGGGCTGTCGTTGAGTTGCTCAAATCCTCACGACCATCAGTCGCACTGTAGGGGTAATTGCGATAGACCGTCTTGGTATATTCCCACACATTACCCGCCATATCCAGCGCACCGACCCATGATGCTCCATCCGGGAACGAACCAACCGGCGCGGTCTGTGCGTAGCCGTCGTCATAAGGCGTATTGTGATAGTTACTGGGGCAGTTCACGTCGCAAATATTGGCGCGTGGCTGATCATCCCATGTGTTTCCCCACGGAAAGTACAGGCCATCCGGTCCTCGCGCCGCATATTCCCATTCTGCCTCGGCTGGCAAGCGTGCCCCACGTGCCACACAATGCTGCTGCCCCAATGACCACGTTACATTCACCACTGGCAGATTATCTCCCGTGCCGAAATACATTGCATTCGTCACTTCAGTTTTATCAATCCAGAACGGTTCATTGAAAGTAATCACCACAGACTGTTGTTCATCTGCTATCAGATTGTTACAGGTATTGAGGCCAAAATTCGTTGGGCACAGGCTTCTCACGGCGTCCTGTTGGGCAACCGAAGCCCCCATCGTGTAGCTTCCGGCGGGCACTAACACC
>JAKEEQ010000348.1 GCA_022616515.1 Chloroflexota bacterium
ATTACCTCTTGGAGAAGTTGCTCCATCTTAAGCGCGAGGTACAACAGGAAGAGCGCACACAAGAACTCCGTGAAGCCCGCGTGAACTTTGGCCTCAATCTTGTGTCGGTACTCGTAGCAACCGGCATGTTTGCCGTCGTTATCTATCAGGCGTATGCCGGGCAAATCTCCATTGGCGATGTGACGTTCTATACAGCGGCACTCGGCAACGTTAGCAATGCGCTTAACATGATCATTCTGATTATTGCTTCAATGAACGAGCAGGTGCTTTTTTTTCAGCACTATGCCGAATTCCAAGCCCTCAAACCCGATTTGCCGCTTGCACAACACCCGCGGCCTGTTTCGCCGTTTACACAAGGAATCGAACTACGCGATCTTTCTTTCCGCTATACCGAGAATTCACCCTATGTCCTGAAAAATATCAACCTGTTGATTCCTGCCAAGCAAAGTCTGGCTTTAGTGGGCTTGAATGGCAGCGGCAAAACGACCCTTGTGAAACTGCTCACCCGCCTCTATGACCCCACAGAAGGTCAAATTTTGTGGGATGGGGTTGATATTCGAGATTTTGATATTGATGAACTGCGCCAACATATCGGTGCCATCTTCCAAGATTTTGTGAAGTACGATTTAACAGCCCGTGAGAATATTGGGCTTGGCGAGGTCTCTGCTATAGACGATTTGCCGCAAATCCAAAAGGCCGCCGCCAAAACAGGGATGCACGACTACATCCAATCCCTGCCAGACCAATATGAAACGATGTTGAGTCGCTGGTTAGCCAATAAACAGGAAGGTACGAATTTATCGGGCGGGCAGTGGCAAAGAGTTGCCATCTCGCGGATGTTTATGCGCGATGCAGACTTGATGATTCTGGATGAGCCAACTGCCTCGCTGGATGCCGAAGCCGAATACGAAATTTTCTCGCAATTTGCGACCTTGGTCGAAAATCGTACCAGCTTGCTCATTTCGCATCGCTTTAGCACCGTTCGCATGGCAGACCAGATTGCAGTGCTACATGACGGCGAGATTATCGAATACGGTACTCATGACGAACTCATGGAACTTGACGGGCGTTACAAAGATTTGTATAGCAAGCAAGCGACACAGTATCAATAGCCATTCAGGAGACGACAAGCAATATGACCTACTATGATTTTCCCCTTCTAGTCTATCGCAACCAGCCGGTTGAGGCTGCCGTTTACGATGGTTATATCTGGATAAAAGTTCGTGATGGTCGCAAACTGGCCTTGCCCGTAAGCATGTTCGACTGGCTGGCTCAGGCGCAGCCACAGCAGCAGCAGGTTATCGAGTTGACCGAAACCAGCGTGTTTTGGCCTCAATTGGACGAAGGTATTTCCATGGCGACATTTCTAGGCTGGTATTCGCCAACGACTGATTTGGTATCCCCCGAAGACATGGCAAAGCTACATGGGATTGCCCCCAACACAATCTATCGTATCCTTCGCAGCGAGGAAAATCTCGATGATGCTGCACGGCGTATTCCGCGGGCGTTCTATCGGGGTGAGGGACAGCGCCGGACGTGGTATATTCCGCGGGAAGTGGCTGAGGCTTTTGTTCCCGATAGTCGTGGGCGCAAGGTGAAAGCTGATTAAGTCTCAGAACCATCGGGGAATAAATCGAACTGCCAGTCATTGCAACGCAGCAAGTGACCCGGGGGATACTCGAAATCGGCCTCCTCAAGCAGTGTAAAGCCCAGCTTTTTGCAGAGCGCGTTGGACGGCACATTATCTACCGATGGGTACGCATGAAGGAAGCGGTGTTTTCCCTGTGCGCGTACCGTCTCAATTAGTTCGATAGTGGCTCGTGTGGCAATCCCCTGACCCTGAAACTCTGGAAGCACACTCCAACCTGTTTCCCATACATAACCGTCGCGCCACGCTTTCTCCCAATATCCGATTGACCCGGCGGATGTTCGCTCTGAGCCAACCACAATGACAAACATTTGACCCTTATCAGAGTGCCTTAGCTGGACATAACGTGCATGACGGTCTCGAATTTTCTCCGCTGTCTCTGGCCCGCCGAGATGCACCATCATCGCCGGGTCGCCCATCAGTCGCTCAAGGAGTGCCAAGTCCCCGTCTGACCATAATCGAATGTCAACACTGACTTGTTCGCTGCTCATAGCTCGCTCCTCAGTCTGTCACCGGACGGCGAAACTCGTCTTGGACGGTGATATTCAACTCTTCGCGGTCAGTATGCAGCACGTAGTATTCTTTCCACTTGTCAGCAGCGTGCAGTTCTTTGTAGCGTTCCCATGCCGCTTTCCAATCCTCACCGCACACATCCATCAGGGCAAAGCTGTTGATGATGCGCTGCCCTTTCTCGGTGCGCCCATCCAATGCCAGCACGATAACCCAATTGTGCGGAAGTAGTTGACGGATTTTTTGCTAGGCCATGTTAGGTCTCCTGTACACGCTCCTCGGCTTCTATTATAGGCTATCTTTTAGAGCGCTTCTCAGCTTGTTTTAAACAGCAAGTCCAAGCCAATTTGCATCAGAAAATCCATGGGTCTCCGCAGGCTGAAGCCATGCGGCAAGATAAAACCAAGCGCACTAAAAGGCGCTGAACAACGCTAGCACATTTTAGCCCCTTCCAGTGGGCTTGGCTTTTTGATAGCCAGACGGCTTTAGCCTCTGGTGGGAACAGCACACAGACTCGCCCCTAAACCCGAATGCACCCTAAGCCATGGCTTGATTGGCGCGAAAATTAATTACAGCTAGAATTAAGTTTGGCAGCAGCCGGCCTTTGCAACAACCGGGACTTCATCGGGGAATGGAACACATGAGGAAAACAAATTCCGTTCAGCATTTTCTATTCCATCCAACCTACAAAACGAAACCCATCTCTATCGACCTGCATAATAAGGAGAAGATATTATCATGCCAATAAAACGAATCACCGCACTGCTTCTGTTTCTGGTTATCCTGCTATCGGGTAGTTCCATGGCAATACAGGGGCAACCCTTCACCCATATTGGGATTACGGCTATCAGCGATGCCGACTTCAATCTGAAACTGATTAGCTGGCAAGTTGACAATAGTGGCAATATCACACAACTTGGCGAGGCTTCCGCCGGGCATGTCAGTATGCTTGCGCTGACACGCCTCGGTTCCAGCGACATCGTTGCCACCTCGGTTCGTGATGGTGAGGGCAACCTCAAAATCATCACATGGCGCATCGCAAATGATGGTACTATCACACGCCTGCATGATGCCTCGGCAGGGGAAATTCATTGGGTTTCCTCAACGAGCTATGGGGACAATCGGCTCATTACGGCTCTATGGGCTGGCAATGGCGACCTCAGAATCATTGCATGGGAGGTATCGCCAGCAGGCGTTATCACACGGCTTGGTGACGCTAGGGCAGGGGCAATAACAGAAGTTGAGATTGTTACAAGCGGGTCAAGTTCCATTCTTGTCACAGCCGTGAGCGATGGCGACAGCAATCTCAAACTGATTTCATGGGATTTGTCTGCGGGTGGTGATATCACACGCCTGAGTGATGCGACTGCGGGGAGGGTGAGTGATATTTCACTGCTATCCGTCGGTGAAAATGTCGTTGTCACATCGGTGCGCGATTCCGCCGGCGACCTGAAAGTGATTGTCTGGGAAGTTGGGGCGGATGGCAGCATTACGCGGCGTGCTGATGCGTCCGGTGGGGCAGTCAGCCAGATTTCAAGTTTCCAGTTTATGTTCGGTGCTGGGGCCTTCGCTACCGCTATGCGTTTAGGAGATGGGACGTTTAAAGTCGTCGTATGGCAGGTTAATGGGGCAACATTTGCGCTCACCCGCGAGGGCGAAGCAACAGCCGGAGCCGTGGGCTTGGTTTCGGCAAGTGCCTGTGGTGG
>JAKEEQ010000349.1 GCA_022616515.1 Chloroflexota bacterium
ACCCAATCGGTCAAAACCGAGTTCGCTGCGACCTTTCTGCACGGCCTGTCGATAAATATCCGTCAATGATTTCTCTTGGGACAGTTCGATGGCGATGTTATGGACAGTGCGAAGTTTCTCTTGAAATTCGAGGGCAGTTTCTTCACTTTGACGCAGGGCATCCTCGGTCTGGCGCTGGGTAATCAGATAACCCAAGGAGGTACCGTAAATTCCCAACAAATCCAATTCATAAGGGCGCGGAGGTCGCCGTGTCACCATACTATCGGTTGATAACCAGCCAACACCCTCGCTGCCGTTCCATAAGACGGTTACGGCTTTCCAACCTTTGCCAACGGTTTCCAGTTTGTGATTGTTAATGTTAGCATCCGCCCAGAACCCTGTTCTTTGCTTGCGTGCCATTAATTCGGTTACCGATTTGGCTTTGGACATAGGATAGGAGTAAGCTGTTTCATCGCGCAACTGCCCACTTTCGTCGGTGCCGAATGTCCCATAGACTCGCTCTTGCTGCTTATCAATCAACCACAAACCCAGACGGTCAAAACCGAGTTCGCTGCGGCCTAATTCCACGGCCCGCCGATACATATCAGTCAGTGTTCTTACCTGTGAGAGTTCCAAGGTGATTTCATGAACCCGCCGCAATTTTTCTTGGAAAGCTAGCGCCGTTTCTTCGGCCTGACGCTGTGTTATCAGACTGCCAAGAGCCGTCGCATACACGGTGAGTAAATCCTGCTCATAAGGGCGTTTGGACGCTTTCAGGAAGTAATTATCCGTCGATAACCAGCCAACGCCTTCACGGCCATTCCAGAGCATCGCAATCACAATCCAGCCATCCGGGTCAGTTTTATATCCCGGAAGCGCGATAAACCCGACACTCTCGCTGATAATACGTTCTCTACGCTTGAACCCCGCCAATACTTCCGGGAAAATCTGTTCTAATGGGAAGGAGAGATGGCGTTCATCAAGTAGCTGCCCATTCTCGTCGGTGCCAAAAGTCCCTAAAATCGTGTCGCGTGCTTCATTCAGCACCCACAAACCGAGGCGGTCAAAGCCGAGTTCGCTGCGACCTAGTTCCACCGCCCGCCGATACATATCGGCCAGTGATTTTTCCTGCGAGAGTTGCAGGGTGATTTCGTGAACCTGACGCAATTTTTCTTGGAAAGCCAGCGCCGTTTCTTGGGCCTGACGCTGTGTTATCAAGCTGCCAAGCGCCGTGGCATATACGACGAGCAAATCAACTTCGTAAGGGCGCTCTGGCGCTTTTGACAGATAGTTATCAGCCGATAACCAGCCGATACCTTCACTCCCGTTCCAGAGGATGGCAACGACATTCCAGCCGTCGGAGTCAATTTGATATTCGCCATCGTTAATTACACCACCATCTCGACTGATGATGCGTTCATTGCGCTCGAATACAGCTAATATTTCCGGGAAAATCTGTTCTAATGGGAAGGAGAGATGGCGTTCATCGCGTAGCTGCCCGTTCTCGTCAGTCCCAAAAGTCCCCAAAATTGTGTCTCGTGCTTGATTTAACACCCATAAGCCGAGCCGGTCAAATCCCAGTCGGCTGCGACCCAATTCCACTCCCAGCCGACAAACATCCATTAAGCTCTTTTCTTGGGCCAGTGCGAGGGTAATGTCATGGACTGTACGAAGTTTCTCCTGAAATTCGAGGGCAGTTGCTTCGCTCTGACGCAGCGCTTCTTGTGCGCGGCGGCGCTCATCGGTTTCGATTGCCAGTGCTACGATATCAGCCACACCCCCAGCAAAGTGCTGGTCGTCCAACGACCATTGGCGCGGACTATCTCCCACATGCTCATGGCAAATGACCCCAACAGTCCTGCCGCCAACGCGAATGGGGGCATCCATCAGCGCCGCAATGTTATGAGTAAGCAGATAATCTCTGGCTAATTCGTGTGTTGCCGGGTTAGTATAGGCATCATGGGCTGCAATGACACGATTTTGATGGATGGCCTCAAAATAGGTGGGGTAGTCTTGCCGCTGAAGCATTGTCCCCGCTTCGTAGCCCTGAATCTGGGCATTATAGAGCATAGCACACACGATAGCTGATTTGTCCTCATTGAAAAACCACACACTGACTCGTGTTGCGTGGATTGTCTGGCCGGTCACACGGGTAATTTCGTGCAGGACAGCGGGCAAGTCACCTGTCGCTAACGCCTTCAGGCCAGCTAATTCAATCAGGGCCTGATTCTGGCGGTCAATCACTGCTTCACGCTCTTCCAAGGCCAATTGCGCCAATTTGCGCTCGGTGATATTCTCGATAATGCCCATCATGCGGATGACCCAGCCTGTTTCATCACGGAAGGCCAGACTCCTAACAGAAATCCAGTGTATATCACCAGCGGGGGTCAGGATGCGATATTCTACATGATATTGTGGCTCAGGGACTTTCAAGGCGTAGCGAAAGGCTTGGTTCACAAAATCACGGTCATCTGGATGAACCAATTGCATATAAGCCTCGTAAGTCCCGTCAAATACACCCGCTTCTAGCCCAAAAATCGCTTCCATTCCTTCTGACCACTGCGTCAGGTTCGTTTTGATATCCCACTCCCAGATACCTGTCCCGGTATTTTTCAGCGCCAGACGCAGCCGTTCCTCACTAAGACGTAGGGCTTCTTCCGCACGTTTGCGTTCGGTAATATCGTTGAATACCGAAGCAGCAGCAGGTTGACCATCATATTCAATGAGAATCGAACCAACCAGTGCTGTAACCTCGCTGCCATCCAAGCGTCGCAGGCGATATTCAATAGGCGGAAGTTCTTCACCTTTGAGCAAGGTTTCCATACGTTCACGCGATTGCGCTTGATAAGCTGGCGTGACGAATTCGTTGTTGTAATGTCCGATAACCTGGGCGGCATTCTCGGCACCATATAAGCGCACCACTGCCGGATTCACATAAACTACTCGTAGTGTCTTATCCTCTTCAATTTGGTTGACCATAATCGCTGCCGGGGAAGATTCAAGCAGATTGCGATAGCGCTCTTCACTGCGGCGCAGAGCAGTTTCGGCGCGGATGCGTTCGGTCACATCCGTCAGTACCGATAAAATGGCCGGTTGCCCTTCATAATCAATGCGAATCGACCCGGTGATAACATCACGCTGGCTGCCATCCAGACGCTGCATCGTGTATGGCGCGAGCCCTGGATCGTCCCCGGCCTGATAAGCGCGAGTGCGTTCCCGCGATTGCTGATGCTGTGATGGGGCTGTGAAATCCAGGGGTGTGCGGCCCAAAACCTCTTCGATACGACTCGCGCCCACGAGCTTCAGGCCACTCGGATTCATATAAGCAACACGCAAGGTATCGTCGGCAGCAAAGATATTGACCACTATCGCTACCGGCGACTGCTCCAACAGGTTGCGGTAGCGCTCTTCACCGCGACGGAGGGCATCTTCGGCCTGCTTGCGCTCCGTAATATCACTGATTACCGATAAGAAGGCAGGCTGCCCCTCGTAGTCGATGAGGATTGAATCGACCAGAGTGGTGATTTCCTGATTATCCAGGCATCTCTCCCTGTACTCAGCCGGACCCGGAATTTCGCCTCGCAACAAGGTGGACACCCGTTCGCTGGATAAGGTCTGATAAGACGATACAAAAAAATCATGGGCGTAATGTCCGACAAGTTCAGCGCCACTTTCCGCACGATACATACGAACTGCCGCCGGATTGACATAGACTATTCGCAAGCTGTTATCGGCTTCAATAACATTGACCATAATGGCTGTCGGCGATAATTCCAGCAGATTACGATAGCGCTCTTCGCTGCGACGGAGGGCGGCATCGGCTTCATGATGTTTGGTCATATCAGCAATCACCACTAAGACCGCGGGCTGACCTTCGTATTCAATGGCTATCGAATTGCCAGTCGTATAGCGGATGTCGCCATGCAAACTGCGAATCATGAATTCTGTGGGTTCTGGCTGCCCGCCTTCGGCATAGATATTCGTGCGCTGCTGCAACAAGGCTCGCTGCTCTGGCACAACGAAATCCAGCGTTGTGCGACCCAGAAGCGCCTCGCTGTGGTCAGCACCAAACAGAGTCAAGGCGGCTGGATTAACATAGATGATGCGCGGAATGTTCTGGTCATCAATGCGAACGACAATGACGGCAACAGGCGACGATTCCATCAAGCTGCGATAGCGTGCTTCGCTCTGGCGTAGGGCTTCTTCTGCTCGTTTCCGTGAACACAGATGTCCCAAGGTGAGACCATATAGTTCCAGCAAATCGAATTGTGGCTGAGACGGCTGCTGCTGATGGAGTAGGTTATCAGCGCTAATCCAACCGATAACCTTGTCGCCATCCCATAGTAAGGACAGAGCGCCCCAACCAGGCCCCACTTCGCGCCCAAGATGGTCGTTAATGCCAATGTCTTCGAAAACGATAGTTTGCTTCTGCTGAAGACTTAACTCCATCATGGCCGACCCGGGGGCAAGGCGCAGATGACGTTCATCCCGGAGATTGCCACTTTCATCAGTACCAAAAGAGCCAATCTGTTCCCCGGTTTCCAAATCTCTGAACCACAATCCGAGGCGGTCAAAACCCAACTGGCTGCGACCCAATTCAACCGCCATCCGGCACAACTCGTCAAACGTTGCCACATTCGATAGCATCAGGCTGACTTGATGTAGCTTTTTCAATTTGTCTTGAAAATCGTGTGCTGCTTCCTCGCGCTGGCGCAGGGCTGTTTCGGCCTGTTTGCGCTCGGTAATATCGGAGAAAATGGCGATGGAAGCGATTATCTCTTGTGATTCGTTACGGACAGGAGCAGCATTCACCGCTATCCAACGTTCGCCGCCATGCACTTGCCGGACAAGCATCTCTTCGTCATGGATGGTTTCGCCGCGTGCCGCCCGCGCCAGACTTCGTTCTTCATGAGTGTAGGGTCGGCCATCAGGATAAAAGAGTTGCCAGCGGTCTCTATCAAAGGCAAGGTTGGGATTGCGTTTGACCTCATCCCAATCGCCACGGATTTTCATCGCGGCATCATTGACCACGCGCAGCTTCACATCGGGCGCATCGGCAATCAAAATACCAATTGAGGATTGGTCAATGGCTGCCTGTAAAAGAGCGCGGGTTTTGGCTAATTCGCGTTCCATCGCACGGCGCTGGGTAATATCTCGAATGGCCGTGACCCGGACTCGTATGCCCTCATTCTCAATCGTTTTGCCCTGAACCTCTGTCCGAATGATGCTGCCATCTTTACGCACACTATCATGTTCATAGGGTTCATCGGACGCGCTGCTTATCTGAGCTATCACAAAATCGCGGTCATAGGGCGCTACCAAATCCATAACCGACATGCCAATGATTTCGTGATGTTCGTAGCCTAGAATCTCCAACAGGCGCTTATTGGCATCCATGATGTGCCCATTTTCGGTAATGCCCAGACCTTCAAAGGCGAGGTCGGACATATAACGCCAGTAGGCAGCGCTTTCACGCATCGATTGCAAGGCATGGCGGTTGTCTGTGATATCTGAAAAAGATGTCACAACGGCATAGGGCTTGTTTTCATCCGGCAACAACAGGGGTTGCGTGTTTGCGGAAATCCATGTGATATGATCGTCGCTGTAACGCAGGCCAAAAATTTTATTGACAATGGCTTGCCCTGTCCGCAGAGTGACGTTATACGGATATTCCTCTGGCGGACAAGGAGAACCATCTTCGCGGATGATTTGCCATGCACCGGGTAATTCAACATTGCCCACCATCTGGTCACGCGAGAGCTTGAGAATGCGTTCGGCACTTGGGTTGCA
>JAKEEQ010000350.1 GCA_022616515.1 Chloroflexota bacterium
TATACTTGTCATTGAACTGTCCTCCTAAGTTGGTTGGTTTGCTGACTTCCCATCTTGGGAGACAGTTCTTTTTTGTCAACCCTATTTCACATAGAGCGTAGCTGTTTTGCTGCTGCCAATGACAGTGCAGGCGCAGGAGGATGTCCTGCCTGCCCCAGTATATGTTATGGACAGCGACAAGCTGTTGCAACGGATTGATGTCGATGGTGAGTCGATATTCACCGTGACGGACGAAGCCATCCTCGATTTTGATGTATCCGGCGATAACATCCTGTATATCACCGCAGCAGGCAATGATCTGGTCTTCTACAATAACGATGCGGTGATAACGCTCATTGACGGGCCGGAACCGCGTTTCAATGAAAACGGTTTCTTTGACGAGGTATTTTCGTATAACGATTTAATCCGCGAACCACTGTGGAATCCGGTCGGGGGCACTTTCGCCTTTGCGCAGGGCGGTGTTCAGCTATTTGATGTAGCGACCGGGAACATCAACATTCTACTGCCCAACCAGCCCGTTGCCATCGAGTCGCGTGATGACTCACCGATGGAGCGCACAACCTATGCCCCACTGAAGTGGTCGCCGGATGGTAATAAACTGGTGGTGCAGGGTTTTGGTTTTGAGGGGCAGTGGCTGAGCATTCTGGATGTCAACACAGGCCAGTTGCTTCGTATCGAGCCGCAGTCAATGGGCGTCGCCTGCTGCGATGCTTCGTGGACGGCTGACAGTTCGGTGCTGTATGTTTCATCGCTGAATGCGCCGTCAATGGGTTTGCCGGAGGCCGGACTGTGGTCAGTCGATCCCGCGACAGGCACTGCTACCCGGTTAAGCGCCGAAATTGATCTGGAAACGGGCGCACTGGAGCATTACGGGCAGGCGATCGTTCTTGACGACGGTATTTATACGTTCTTCGGCTCGTCCTCCTATGAGAACAGCCTACTCAAGGCACAAATGCAGCGCCTTGACGATTCCCTTGCAGCCGAAACCCTGCGCGAGGATGTGTTCAGTCTTGTGAATATTCTGTGGGCAGCGGATGGCAGCGGCGCGGTGATCTATGGCACGGCAAATTTTGATGAGAACGGCGTTCCCGGTGAATTGGTCCTGCACTGGATTCCGGCTGGCGATGGCGAAATTATTCAACTGCCGCTGACACCTGCCGAACCAGTCCAGATGGCATGGGGCAATTGACTCTAACAGGGTGTCAGGGTGTAGGGTAGTTCCCACAGGACGCCCCGTTGGGCGTCCCTACGAAATATCGCGATCCGCATGTAGGGACGTGCAACGGCACGTCCTCGGCTTGATTCATTCCGTCAATCGTTTGCGGGGAGGGTAGTTTGCACATCGTGGCAATCAGGAGGTTACGTGATGTTTAAAATAGGTGAATTTTCGCAGATGGCACAGGTCTCGGTGCGGATGCTGCGCCATTATGACAAGCTTGGCCTGCTCAAACCGAGCAGCGTCGATCACTTCACCGGCTATCGCTACTACACCCTCGACCAGCTCCCCCGCCTCAATCGCATTCTGGCGATGCAGGATTTGGGGTTGTCGCTGCGCCAGATTGGCGACTTGCTGAGGCAGGATTTACCTGTCGAGCAGCTTAAGGGGATGCTTGCGCTCAAACAGGCTGAGCTTTCGCAGCAAATCGAGGATGAACAGCGGCGGTTGGCCCGTGTACAGGCGCGTCTACGCATGATTGAGCAGGAAGCTGAGTCATCGCTTTATGAAGTCGTCCTGAAAGAAACCGAGCCGCTCACCGCCGCCACCATACGCCAGATAGTGCCTACCATACAGGACATGCAAGCCTATCGCTGCTCAATGCTGGATGATGTTTACGGCTGGCTGCAAAAACACCACATCCAGCCTAATGGTCACGAAACGATCATCTATCACATGACCGAATATATCGAAGAGAATCTGGACATGGAAATAGCGATTCCGGTGGCAGATGAGGTGTATGAGGAACTGGCAAGCCGCAGCCGGGGCGATCTCACGTTCCGCAGGCTGGATGATGAGGGTGATTTCGCCTGCACCGTCCACAGCGGGCAAATCTGGGATATTCCACAGGCGATTATCTCGCTGGTGACATGGATTAAAACCAACGGTTATGACATAATGGGTGGTATCCGCGAGGTTCATCTCTCTGGCAGGGAAACCAGCATTACCGATTTTGATAACATCGTGTTCGAGTTTCAGATTCCCGTGCAACCTTTTGGAACGTGAACACGTATTGGTGTGTAGAAAGCCGTTAGTGTAAGGAACCAACAACATGTTCTGGTGGGGCAGATTTTTCTTTCCGGCGATTTTCGTCTTGATTATCCTTGAACAGTTCGGCATTTCGCTGTGGTGGCTGCTCGGCGTGTTCTGGCTTGCGCCGTTGATCCTACGGGGCTGGTGTTTTCCAATGATGCGCGGTGACGAACTGCCACAGCGCAAACGTAAAGAACTGGCAAGTTATGATTACGAGCCAGCCCGGCCCATTGACGGCAGCCGCCGCATCATCCGCACCAGCGATGGCGAGATTTTGACGGCGGTCGAGGACCCCAGTACAGGGATGTTGATTCTCGAAGACTAGCCGATTACCCGCGTAAAATCTCAGATAAGATATTGGCGTGTCCGAAAGCGGACAGGTCGTTTCTGCGTACAAAGGTTAACGCAATGGAATTGGGAAGTTTCACTGAAGATCAGGTGCTGGCACTGGCGCGGGATGCGTACGAACATGGGAATGCCAATTTTGACATTCTCCCGGAGAAGTGCGCCCTGCTGGTGATTGACATGCAGGATGAGTTTGTCAAACCAGGCTGGTGCCCCTTCTGGGTTCCGGAAGCCACCCGGCAGGTTCCCAGAATCAAGGCATTGCTTGACTGTGCAAGATCAAAGCAAATCCCGGTGATCTATACCACGTTTGCCGCCACGCACCACTATCTCGACCGCCCTGCCAGCGGCGCGGCGATGTCCAATCGTTATCCCCAACTTGACATTGATGACAGCACGCTTTTCCGTGATGGTACGGTGTGGCATGAACTCGCGCCACTGGACAGTGACATTGTGATCCACAAGCCATCCTATGGGGCATTTTACGACACGCCGCTGGAAACCATCTTACGCAATCTTGGCAAAGACACGGTAATTATCTCCGGTACGCTCACCAATTTCTGCTGTGGCACAACCGCAAGACAGGCTTATGAGCGTAGTTTTAAGGTCGTCTTCGGCAGTGACGTCACCGCAACTGATGATTCATCGTTACAGGAAGCCGAATTGAAAGTGCTGCGCAAAGGATTTGCCCGTGTCTTGACCGCCGCAGAAATCATGCAGGCATTGGGTTAATGGTGTTGAAGTTGTAGAACGTTTGTGCTAAGATTTTGGTGGACTTGCCCATCGCTGGTAAATTTGAAACAAGCATGAACAACGACCGCGTAGATCAACAGTTCTGCCTATATTTTCGAGCGGACGGGAAATGTGCTTTAACAAAATAATTCGGGTCATGGCACCTTTTGGATTGGGTATACCCGACCCCTCCGGTGGGTTGTTTTTCGGAGGGGCGCGGTACACCACGTCCCGTGTCAACAAATCCATATCCCACATCTAAATGTTAAACTACATCATCCTGTCCCTACAGACTAGATGCGGTTTCTTGTTAACAAGGAGGAGACCAATATGACTTCTACAACCTCGCTGGAAAATGCCATTCGCGCCCTTTATGAGCAGTTGATTGACCACTGGAACAAGCGTAAGCCCGCTGCTTACGCTGCGCTCTTCACGGATGATGGAACTGTGATTGGCTTTGATGGGAGTGTGGTGGATGGAGCAGGTGCTATTGAGTCCCATCTGAGACAGATTTTCGCCGACCACATGACCGCCCGCTACCTGACGATAATCCGGGAAATTCGCCTGCTGGCCCCGGATGTTGCGCTGCTGCGGGCCGTTGTCGGCATGGTCCCGCCCGGTCAATCCGACATCAATCCGGCTGCGAATGCCATTCAATCGCTGGTTGCGGTGAAGCGTGATGGAGGCTGGCAGATTGCGCTGTTCCATAACACCCCGGCCCAATTTCATGGCAGGCCAGAACTCGCGCAGGAATTAACGGATGAGCTGCGGACGCTGTTGTGATAGCAGCGGTTTAACGATTAACCTTACGCTCGCTCGACGCCGCCATGATGACTGCCATACCCTTAACCTCCTGAAGCCTTCCCCTATCCACATTCATAGTAGAATCTTATACAGTGTGAATTACAGCGCCGAAAATGACCATTTTCTCCCCTCCCTAACCCTCCCCATAAATGGAGAGGGGACTTATCGAGCCGAGAACTTGTCTTAACCGTTCCCCCATTCATGGGGGAAATGTCCGAAGGACAAAGGGGGAGGAGGGTCGTCGCTGTCGCACCGCAGGAAGGTTCTTTCATATTTCACATTCTGCGTACCATATTTCTGTTACTTTTACTTTTTCCTACGGGAGGGATTCCAGATGAGAAAATTTATTGTGATCGCTTTTGTGATGTGTCTGGCAGTGCTACTGATATTGCAAATGCCGGATAAAAGCACGGCTCAAGGTGGTGTACCAGAAGAATATCTCCAGCGTGCCGCCAATCATCTGAGCGGGCAACTGGGTATCACGGTAGACCTGACGAGGTATGCGTGGACATGGGAAGAGAACGTATGGGCCACGCCTGCGATGGGCTGCCCCGACCCGACGCAAACCTACGAGCAGATTAACACCAGAGGATACGAAATAAACTTCTACATTGATGATGTGCAGCATCGCTATTTCGTGAACAGTGTGAGCCTGATTTACTGTGTTGATGGCGTTCCGCATCCATCCAGCACGATTCTTGTTGTGCCTACTGCAACACCTGTCCCACCGGACTTTACGCCTTCACCACTGCCGACCCTTGAGGTAACACCGACGGCAACCCCCAGCCCGACCATTACGCCTACCGTCAATCCAGACTTCCCCGAAGTCATGACCGACCCGACAACAGATTGGGAGCCGATCACGAAAGTTTTTGATGAGGTTGACGGGGTAGAGATGGTGCTGGTTCCCGCCGGGTGCTTCCTGATGGGCAGCAATCAAGGTGACACCGACGAACGGCCTGTCCACGAATATTGCTTCCGCGAGCCATACTGGATAGACACGACCGAAGTCACGCGGGCGATGTACGAGACGTGTCTGGAAGATGGCGCTTGTACAGAGACACTGGAGTCCGATTTCTCGGACAGTGACACGCAGCCGATGAACCGCGTGACATGGTTCCAGGCCGTTGATTACTGCGAGTGGCGCGAAGCCCGTCTCCCGACCGAAGCTGAGTGGGAATTTGCGGCGCGTGGCCCGCAGAGTCTGGTTTATCCGTGGGGCAACGATTTCAACCCGGATGCGGTTGTATATGCAGCAAACGCGGGAGGCGTGACAGCGGACGTTGGCAGCATAGCGGATGGCGCGTCGTGGGTTGGAGTCTACGATTTGAGCGGTAATGTCTGGGAATGGACCAGCACGATTTATCTGTCCAGCGATTTCCCCTATCCCTACGATGCCGATGATGGACGTGAAGACCCCGATGATGAAGAACGGTCGCGTGTTATTCGCGGCGGATCGTTCTTTGTGGATGACGCCTTCGAACTGCGGTCAAGTTTCCGCAACTTCCTTGAACCCGATAACGGTGAAGACGGCACGGTTGGCTTCCGCTGCGCCAGAGATTTTGCGCTGGAAGACCTTGAAGATGAGGAAACAGTTCCCACTGGCACACCCGGCAGCACAGCGGCCTGTGAGCCGGAAATGCCTGCCCGGTTAAGCCCCGGTGATCGCGGCGTGATTGATGATGAGGGTGATACGGACAGTCTCAATGTACGCGATGATATTGGCCTCACGGGAACGACTGTTATTGGCAGTTATCCTGTGCTGACCGAGTTTAGTGTGCTGGCGGGTCCCGTCTGTGATGAGGATAACAATGCGTGGTATCAAATCCGCATCGACGAGGATGACGTGGAGGGCTGGGTGATTGAGGCTCTGGATGAGGATTACACCATTCGCCCGGTCAATAGTGCTCGCGGCTGACGATTGTTGGCGTTAGATATTCTGTCAAAGGATGCCACAAGTGGGCCGACCGATGTGTCGGCCCCTACAAAACTGCTGTGCAGAGGCGAATCGCCAGCTCAGGGAACCTCCTGTAGGAATAACCCGATGTGGTTGTCCGCTTTTGCACAACGCTGCCACATCATGGTCTATACAAGCAAATGGGTTGGCGTATTTTTCCCGCCGGACGCCCAACGGGGGCATTCACGCAAAATCCTCCCTGTTTGCGGTTGGGTGAGGGACGTTTTCTAAGTGACGGGCGCATGAATACAGGACGCGCCGTTGCACGTCCCTGAAGTTTGGCAGTTTAAGGAGCCAAGAGCAAGGGCAATCTTAACGTAGCAGCACCATGCCACCGTCTATTGAACGACCATCACCATCCTTATTATTGGCGCAAAGCTGCTTAAGCCTTTGCCTTATTATTTGTGAGACTACCAATTATGGGGAGATGTCGCGTTAGCGACAGAGGGGAGGGGAGAAAATGTTCATTTTCTGTCACGCCATTCACGATGCTCTAAACCGTAAAAGCGATAGCACAGGGACTGCACTATCGCTCTCTATCGTTATCATAAATCGTAGCTCGGAAATTACCGGGGACGTTCCCCCAGAACAACCGGGATTTCCAGCGTCTCGCCACCACGTACGACCGTCAGAGTTATCGTGTCACCGGGCGAGGTATTCTCGACCAGATAGGCCAGCAGTTCGTCCAGATCGGACACATCTTGTCCGTTAACGGCGATAATAATATCTCCACCAATCTGGACATTTTCGCCCCGGAAGGTGACCGTTTCAGTGCCGCCCTGTAAACCTGCTTCGGCGGCGGCTGTTCCCTCAGCAACACTCACTACAAGGACGCCCTGATTTACCGGCAAATTGAAAGGTTCTGCCAGCGCCGCAACTGTCAGGCCCAGATCGGAAGAGGGCGAACTGATGCCCAGATACGAATAGGCCACCGTCCCGGTCTCGATGAGTTGGGGAACGACGCGGCGCAGGGTATTGACCGGAACTGCAAAGGCGACCCCCTGGAATATTCCGGTTTCGGTGCGGATAGCAGCCGCGACACCAATCACCTCGCCATCGAGATTAAGGACTGGACCACCAGAATTGCCCGGATTGATCGAAGCGTCAACCTGAATAATAGACGGGTTATTAAAAATGCCGGGGTCACCGCGATCAATATTCAGCAGTTGTTCACTGGGCAGGGCACGTCCTGTTGCGCTTACGGTCCCAATCGTCATACTGCTCTTCAGGCCAAACGGATTGCCGATGGCGACCACACTTTGCCCGACGCGGACTTCGTTGCTGTCGCCCAATGTGACCGGAACCAGTCGTTCAGGGTTGCTAACATCAACCCGAATAACGCCCAGATCGCTGAAAGTGTCCACACCGACCAGTTCCGCGCTGGTCACAAAACCGTCGGAGAAGGTCACAACAATTTCTCGCGCATCCAGAATCACATGCGCGTTGGTGACGATGTGGCCCTGATCATCATATACAAAACCTGAGCCACTGCTGCTGATACGGTTACTGATGGATGTGTCCGCCACCACCTCGATATTGACCACCGACGGGTTGATGCGTTCATAGAGGTTGATGAATACATCTTCGATGGCGTGTGCTTCAATCAGCACATCTTCGGATATAGGAGTGGCGGTAGGGTCAATCTGCCCCAGCAAATCCTGTTGTGGGCCGTTGTATACCACTAACTGTGTTTGCCCATTGTTGTTATAGTTAGTCGTCTGATTACTGCTGGCGTCGGGATTTTCAATCGGCCTTCCCAGACCACAGGCCGCCACTGCCAGCCCTATCATCACCAGTACAATACTGATTGCCAATTTGTTTCGCACAATATCCTACCTTTAGACTCGCAAATGTATCGACCTAGTTTACAGGTAAATTTTTAAAAAATTGTTAATAAGAACGCAGATCACGCAAATGCTCAAAAAGCTCTAATTCTTCTTCCGAGAGATTCTCAGGAACCTGAATTAAAGTCCGCACAAACAGATCTCCAGCGTTTTCATTACTGCGGATGTTGGGCATTCCTTTGCCCTTCAACCGGATCAACTGCCCTGACTGCGTACCCGGCGGAATCTTCAACTTCAAATCGCCATCCATTGTCGATACCCGCACATCCCCGCCCAACACGGCATCATATAGTGGTACTTTAACATCAATATACAAATCGTTGCCATCCCGTTCAAAAATCGGATGATCTTCGACGGTTATGACCAGATACAGGTCGCCCCGATTGCCACCCGCAAAGCCGCGCTCACCCTGATTGGCAAAGCGCACTTTGGTCCCCGTTTTTGCGCCGCGTGGAATGTGCGCCGTGAACTGCTGGGAGCCGCGTGTCACCTGACGAGTGGTGCCGCTGTAAGCTTCCTCAAGGCTTATCGTGACTTCCAGTTCGTTGTCTCGCCCGCGAATGGGACTCTTGCCGCTGCGCGAGGCTGAACCACCGTCGCCAAAAATTGAGGTGAAGAAGTCTGAAAATCCGCCCTCACCCGTATCGTATTCAACCCGTGACGATGTGCCGCGCCGGTTGTATCGATGTTGAGCAGCATCACCAGCACTGCGTGCCCAACTGGTCCAATCGAAGTTCCCCGTCTGGTTCCAGGCCGCGCCCAATTGATCATATTGACGGCGTTTATCTTCATCGCTCAATACTTCATAGGCTTCATTGACTTCCTTAAATCGATCAGCGGCACGTACATCACCCGGGTTAAGGTCGGGGTGAAATTTGCGGGCCAACCGGCGATAAGCCGCCTTAATGTCTTTATTAGTGGCATCACGCGGAATGCCAAGGATCTTGTAGTAATCCATTCCTGAGGACTCCGATAGGGAAAATTTCCGGCTGTTACACGCCAATTGTAGCACAGAACCGCTATCCACGAATGTTGACTCAAATAATTGACGGGGTTATAATCCCTGAAGAAGTCGTACTAAAATTGATGCTTCCTTAATTCTTTGAAACCCGACCATAACACGTGTAACGTCAGAGGAGCATGTATGGCACTCAAGGGCAATCTTGCTGTTTTTTCCACAACCCAGCTTCTGCATTTGATTAATCTGTCAAAGCGGTCAGGCGTGTTGTGTCTTTATGAAGGTAATCCAACTGGTAGGATGTTGACCCTGGGTGATGGTGAAACCAAAATCCCGGAGCTGGCTGCCGGTGGCGAAAAAGCCAGACTGGCGTTTCGTGAAGGCAAACTTGTCTTCGCAAATATCAACACCATCGACGGGCATCTGGCAAGTGTCCTGAGCCGTTCAGGGAAGCTAACCATTAAGCAA
>JAKEEQ010000351.1 GCA_022616515.1 Chloroflexota bacterium
ATTGGCGAAAACTTCATTGACCATACACCCGAAGGCGAAACCGTGGAGATTTTCCTCGGCAATGCCTTTGACCTCGTGGGCGAACGCCGCCAGACTGATTTCCAACTCATCGGGCGCAACGTGATTGAGGAAACTTACGAGATAAAGCTGCGGAATCGCAAAGATGAGGGCAGCGTGCAAATCCGCGTGCCAGAACGCCTGACGCGCTGGAGCAATTGGGAAGTCCTCAATTCAACGCATCCGTATGAACAACTGGATGCCTTTAGCATTGAATTCCGCGTGGATGTTCCGGCGGGTGAAGAAGTGGTTATCATCTACAAGGTGCGTTATACCAGCCCGCAGTAGAAATGACCTGTTGGGTTGTCTGATTGTTTAGGTATGTAGGAGCGACCCGGTGTGGTCGCCCGCACGGGAGCGCACACCGGCGCTCCCCTACATTTTGTAAAAGGCAGTTATGTTTTTCCTTCTCTTTAACCCCGATAACGCGCTAAATTATGCGTCTTCGCCGAACAAATCCGGGGGACGTACCGTGAACATATAGCCGACCCCGCGCTCGGTACGAATATAGTGCGGATGGTGGCTATCGGATTCGAGTTTACGGCGCAGGCGGTGCATGTGGACACGCAGCGTATCTTCATAGACATCTTCGCTGGGCCACACCCGCGCAATTAACATGCGGTTTTCGACCACACGCCCGGCATTCCGCAGCAGCACATGCAGCAAAATGGACTCTGTTGGTGTCAGGCCAATCGCCTTGTTATTGAGGACGATACGATTGTGCGCGAAGTCAATTTCGAGAAAATCATCAACCTGAATGATGGGTTCGCTGGCATAATCCAGACTCGGCATCCGCGACAGCACCACTTCAACACGCGCTTCTAGTTCGCGCAGTTCAAAGGGTTTCACAATAAAATCTTCGGCGTACTTTTTCAGACCTTGCACAATCGTTTCGGTATCGCCACTGGATGTGACAAAGATAATCGGCACATCGGCCATCGCCTTGAGTTTGCTTGCCAGTTCAAAGCCGTGCATACTCGGCAGTCCGAGGTCCAGCAAAGCAATATGCGGCAAACCGCGCTGCCGCACATGCTCCAGCGCAGGCGGGCCATCGGGGAAGGCGGTCACTTCGTAACCATGCTTGCCGAGGAAATCAATGATGAGTTTGCTCACGGTTTCTTCGTCTTCAATGAGCAAGACTTTGGATTTCTTCATCTCGCAGCCTCTCACTAATTTGAATATTGCGGTCAAGTCTAACAATTGTAATGAATTAACGTCTTGTAACAAATATACCTCAAACGTAATATTAAGTCAAAGCCCAATTCCTTCATTTTTTAGGCAATTTGTAATGTGTAATTAAGCGCTTTCGGATACAGGCTCACAGTTGCGGGATAGGTTCGGCGGGCTTACACTGTAGGGCAGGTGTGATGAATAACAGTCGGGCGCACCATATTGGTACATCCACACGATAGTGTGGAGTCGGTGTTTTTTGCGGCGGACACGGCGGTGCCGCGTCCCTACATTTATCCCATATTCTGTGTAGGAAAGGTATACATGCCTTCCGTTGAACGATACCTCATTAATTGTGAGATGCAACAATGAATGGTGTGTCTCGTCAATAATCGGGTGATGCTTCGCTGGACACGATATATCGTGTCCCTACAGTCATCCCATGTTTTGCATAGGAATGGCATATATGCCATTCGTTGAGCCATAGCCTTGACTTTTGCGACACAAATCAATAATTGAATGTTATCGTTGTGGAATTCATGAGGGACAATTGTGCCATCTGTAGCGCATATCATTCGCCGCCGACACAACCGCAAACAACGCCGCCGCCGTGAGCGCCGCCGCAGCACCGGCTGGTGGTCATTGATTATTAGCCTCATGCTGCTTATCGTTGTAGGGCCGCTGCTGGTGATAGTTGGGCTGGCGGGTGCCTTGTATCTACAGGCGGTGCGCTATATGCCCACTCCTGCCAACACGATTTACCTTGACCCCATCATCGGGCCGACAAATTTTGTTGACCGCGATAATGCTTTGCTGCTCTATTCCGTGCAAGACCCGCTGGGGGATGAGCGCCAATGGGTGACAATCGAGTCGCTGCCGCCTTACATAGTGGATGCCACCTTGCAAATGGAAGACTCCGACTATCTGGATGTGGGTGGATTCAGTCTATCCACGACGGGCAGCCGCCTGTGGCGTTATATTCTTGATATCGACAGCCGCCCTGATACCTCGATTGCAGGTCGTCTTGCCGATAAAGCCCTCGTACCGGAAGCAGGCAGCAGTGGGTTGGATGATGCCCTGCTGCATATTGTGTTCAGCGCCGAAGTCCAGCGCCGCTTTACGCCGCGCCGTGTGCTGGAATGGTATCTGAATTCCAATTATTATGGTAATGATGCTTACGGTATCGAAGCCGCTGCACAGGTCTATTTCGATAAACCGGCTGTGGAACTGACGTTAGACCAAGCCGCTATGTTGGCAGCCATTCCGCCGGCCCCGGAATACAATCCCTTTGATGATTATACCGCCGCACGGGGTCGCCAGCGTGATTTGCTGCGAACCATGCTGGTTACGGGGCGCATCAATCAGCCCCAATTTGATGCCGCCGCCGTGGTGACAACAGCAGTCCGCAGCGACCTTGCCCAGAAACCCAATTTTGCGCCGCATTTTGCGGTGTATGCACGCCAGCAGGCCGAGGATATCCTCAACAATCTGGGCATGGATGGCGAACGTCTGGTATCACGCGGCGGTCTGCATATCACGACAACCCTCGATACTGACCTGTATTATCAAGCTGAATGTACGCTGCGGGCGCACTTGCAGCGTTTGAATGGCCGCACTACTGCGAATATCGCTGCTGAAAACGATGCGCCGTGTGTGGGACTGGCTTATCTGCGTGAAGTAACCGGCATCATCCCCGCCGCTGCGCCGGATTCCAGCACCATCATGATACTCGATGTGTCAACAGGCGAAGTCCGTGCCATGGTGGGCAATGCGACAGCCAACGTTCACCAACCGGGGCCCGTACTCCATCCATTTGTGTATCTAACTGGATTCCTGAGTGGCAATTTTACTCCCGCGAAAATGGTGCTGGATATTCCGCAGCCCTTCCCGGGCCCGTCAGAAGGCTTGATTTATACACCCGCCAATGCTGACAGAATCTATCGCGGCCCGATTAATCTGCGGGATGCCATGGCCAGCGGCCTGCGTACCCCCGTGGTATCGGTAGCTGACCGCGAAGGCTTGAGCAGCCTGATGACGATTATCCGGCGTATGGGCCTGACCAGTCTCGGTGACATCAATCTATTCGACCTGTCGATTGTCGAACGTGGGGGGCGCGTGTCACTGCTGGATGTGGTCTATGGTTACTCAGTATTTGCCTCGTCCGGTTATATGCGTGGCATCGCTAATGAAGAGGGCAGCACACGCAATAATGACCCCGTAGCAATACTGAAAATCGAAGATGCAGCAGGCAATATTTTGTGGGAATACAATGCTGAAACAATTGCTTTAGGCCAGACCCCAATTTTGAGCGATGAAATGGCCTATCTGGTCAATCATATTCTGTCGGATGACAGCACACAGCGTAGCGTCCTCAATCTGGATGAAAGTCAGTTGGGTGTAGGACGACCTGCCGCTGTCAGCTTTGGCCTGACCAGCGACAATGTGGATAATTGGACAGTGGGCTACAGCCCGCAGCTTGTGGTTGGAGTACATCTGAGCCGCAGCGATGACAGCGCCCTATCACTGGATACCCTCGGCTTGCAGGGCGCGACTCCGGTGTGGCAGGCCCTGATGCGTTATGCCCATGACCGCTACGGAATGGCAGCCGCCACATGGCCGCGTCCGGCTGAGGTTGTTGAATATACCATTTGTGAAAAGTCCGGTCTCGTTCCTCCGGCTAACAGCCCGTGCCAGCGTCGCAGCGAAATCTTCCTTTCGCAAGTGCCACCAACTCAGGAAGACATCTACTGGCGCGGCGTGGAAGTCAACAGCCAGACACGCCAGCTTGCCAGTGCTTCTACGCCAACTCATCTGGTCATTCAGGAAGTCTATTTTGTGCCGCCGGATGCCGCCCGCGAGTGGTGGGTCAGCAACAATCTGCCGCTGCCACCAACTACATACGATACCCTCAACAGGCCGGAGGCAACGCGCACGACACAGATATTCTTGCCGCAGGATTTCTCTTATGTGGGCGGGCAAGTTGATGTGCGTGGCAATGTCGATACGACGCTGCTTCAATCCTACCAGTTACGTTATGGAGAAGGAATCCGCCCGACACAATGGCTGCAAATCGACGCGGAACAGACCAGCTTTGCCGAAGGTACCAGTCTGGGAGTCTGGGATACCGCGGGTCTCGATGGATTCTACACACTGCAACTGGCCGTGCGTTACACCGATGGTACAACCGAATCCGCTTCGGTGCAGGTAACAGTCGATAATCAGATGCCAACCATCGAACTGCTGTCCGGCGGCGGCGAAGTGTTGTTCCGCTGGCCTGCCCAAACACGCATTCCGATTACGGCAGAGGTCGCCGATAATCTGGCGATTGACCGTGTGGAGTTTTATCACAACGGGGCGCTGTTGGGCATTGATAATGAGTGGCCGTATACGTTTAATTATGAAGTTGAGGGTATTGGGATTGAGACTTTTAGTGCGACTGTCTTTGACCAAGTGAGTAACGAAGCCCGCGCCGAAGTAGAAATAGAGGTCATTCGCGGCAGTGGTGGCGAGCCATAGAATCACTGACAGACATTGCACAGACGAACTGAATTTCCGTAGGGGCGATTCATGAATCGCCCCTACAAACGCAATATTGTTTGTGTAAAGTGAGTTAACGACTATCGGATGGTGTTCCTCAAACCCTTGATTTCAGTAGTACCACTGTCCTAATTTTTGTTCTTTTACAACTTCTTTGCGGATGTAGCTGTAACATTGCAAATGACATTGCGGTATATCAGGTGCAACGTGCAATTGTGCAAGAATGTCCTTAATCCATATCTCAGTGGAGAACATACTCAATGAAACATCTGAAACCCTTTGCACTATTTTTGGTACTGATGCTGGCGCTGGCAATTGCGGCCTTCGCCCAGGAAGAAACTGAAATCGTCGAAGATGACTTCAGTGACTTGCAGATTGAAATCAGTGGCCCGATTTCCTTTGAGGATCTCGATGGCGACGGTGAAGAGGATATCACCGTCGGCGGTGTGATTGTCGCTCCGTCTGGCACTTTCAATCCTTCGGATTATGAAGAAGGCGATGAAATTATCCTGATTGGTATCATGCTGAATGATGATACGTTTAAGGCGCAGGAATTGGGCGAACCAGACCCTGAAGCAACACCCGAAGTAACGCCGGAAACAACGCCCGAAACAACACCGGAAGCAACACCTGAAACAACGCCCGAAGCGACACCTGAAACTACGCCTGAAGCAACACCGGAAGCAACACCCGAAACTACGCCCGAACCTGAAGAGGGCTGCGTGCCTTCAACACACCCGGTAGCCAATGCTCTGGCGGACGAGTTCGAAGTGGATGTGCAAGAAATCATTGACCTGCACTGCGATGGCAACGGCTTCGGCAATATTGCCCGTGCATACCTGCTGGCGCGTGCTTCCAATGGTGTCGTAATACCGGCAGATCTCCTGGCTATGCACGGTGGCAAAGCATGGAAAGATCTGCTGGAAGAATACGGTCTGCACCCCTCTGATTTAGCTCCCGGCCATGTGCTGGGTCGTGGTCGCAAACACCAAGACGATGGTGAGACCACAACCTCAAGCACCCGTCGTGGCAACGGTAACGCCAATGGTAACGGCAATGGCAACGGTAACGCCAATGGTAACGGTGGCGGCAATCGTGGTGGTGGCAATCGTGGCGGCGGTAACCGCGGTGGTTAGTGCCTGACACCCTTCTATATTGAGCTA
>JAKEEQ010000352.1 GCA_022616515.1 Chloroflexota bacterium
CCGAAATCGACACTGCCAACCGCTTCCAGTGTCCATAAATCCCACAGCGTAAGTTCACTGCCATTGCCTGTCGCCAGATAATCTCCGTTCGCGGCAAATGGCCCACCTTCAACAACCGCCAGCAGGCGCACATCAGCAGCGTTATCCGGGGTGATGACGGGTAAATCGGTTATGTCGGTGGCGACTTCAAAGTCTGTTTCGCTTTCCTCAATGGGCGTCGTTTCCGGGGCTATAAATGCCAGCGTTGCACGCTCCGGCAGTGTAGCCGATACCCATGCCGGGGCAGACTCTATCACAGGTAGGTCTTCTATCCTGCCAAACAACTCGACATAGGCATTGCCAGCCCGCACCCAGCCTTCAGCGTTGGCATCATACACGAACTGGTTATCCGCGCTGCGCCCGACAATATACAGCATCCCTTCGGCAACACCATTTTCAGGTGAGTTGAATGTCGGCTGGTCACGCCGCGAGATGATATTGGCGGCGGTCATACCGAGCAGGGCAGGCTGGACAGTTCGCTCCTCCGGGATGCCGTACAGTATCACACCGCCTTCATACTGGTAATCTAGCAGGAGGGTGCTGCCATCCGGGCTGACCCAATAATAGCTGCCCGGAACCCATGCCACCTGCTCTCCGGTAGCCATGCTGTGAAAACGGAGGCGCTTGTTGGTCCCATCCGGAAGGATGTAGAGTGACTCGTCAGCGGAAAAGGCGATGTCATCGACGAAAAAATCGTCATAGGCGATGGTGTTGATGCTGCTGCCGGTGCGCCTATCATAGAGCCAGTAACGCTGACCATCCACCACACCAACCACGTTGGCCTGCGGGCTGATGACCAATTCCCCCCCAAAAGGTACGCCCTCAATCGTGTCGATATGCTCCTCACCATCCCACAGTTCAAGCGTATTTTCCAATGTAAGCATCAACATCAAATCCCCGCGAAACGTAATGTCGAGCATCGTCTCCTGAAAAACCGTCTCACCATTGCGCCAGAACTCAACCAGAATGGGTTCACGATAATTGTACTCATAGGTCATGAGTGTATTGCCAATAAATCTCGCAGCAAAATCGCTGTAGGAGTCGCGGTTGAGGCCAATGTATGATTCCGTCTCAAAATCGTAGACGCTCAACCTATCGCCTTCGCTGCGCCACACAAAGAAGCGATTGTTCGCGCTAAAGCTCAGAGGATATTCCGGGGCAAAGACATAGCGCGTCGGGGAGAGGACATCAATCACGGAGTTGGATTGTGAATCCCACAACAGCAGCACATCATCGTAGACATCAAGCATCGCCACGCGGCTGCAATCGCTGCTGAAGCCAAAATTGGTGAAGGGGCTGATGGTGGTTTCGACCTGCCCGATAATCTCACCTGTCAGCCCATCCGCAACTTGATAATACGTGCCGTCATACCACATCAGGCAGCCCGGCCCCTGCTGCAAATCGCCATCGAAGCGCCCTAAACTTGTCACCTGCGTATTGGTGACGATATTCCACAACACAAGCTGGCCCTCGCTGGCAATGGCAAGCTGGTCACCCACCATGACGGGTATCGCATCCGACATGGGCAGGCGTTGTTTTTCCAGCGTGGTCATATTAACGACCAGCGTCCCATAGCGACTTTCCGCGTTGCCGCCGTAATCCTCAAAAACCAGCACCAGATAATCGCCGCTCTCATCAAACCAGTAGGCTTCCAGCCAATCCAGATTGTCGTCTGTGTCTGCGATAGCAGCAAGCAGCGCCAGTTGGTCGATGTTGCTGGCATCAAATGATATGCGGTCAGCGGTTTGCGCGATGGATGGTGATACCGGAAGCAGGGTCAGTGCAAAAATGATAATCAGTATTGTTCGCATCATCATAAATACCCCCTGTTTGTTTATGTCGATTGTAGGGGTATGTCAGGCGGGCGTAGGGGTGGCGTTGACTTCGCGATTGCACATCGTCAAGGGAGCTTGGTTAATGCACGTCAGTGTGGTACAAACAACAATGCGAGCATATGAAAATATCTTGGGGCGGGGTAATGATCTTATGGATTCAAAGCAATTACATGTTATCGGCTACACATGGAAGGACGAGCGGATTTTTCTGGAAGTATGTGAGTTGACGTCCAATGCCACAACAACCTTCATCCCCATTGAAGAGGCTTTTATCTTCAAGAAAACGCAGCAGCGGCGCTGTATTGGGTGGATTGACTTCGAAAATAAAGAGAGGCAACCTTGCCCGGATTTGGCTACCGTAAAGCAGTGTGACTTCTGCAAACAGCGTGAGGGTTTTTTACCTTGCGTGATGTGCAATGGATTTGATTGCCCGCCGCTCAAACCGTCAGTTGAAGCCTACTGTCAACGGCCTCACTCTTTATATTTGGCCTGTTTCGGGAGTGATCGCGTAAAGGTAGGAACAGCCTCTGAGGGGCGAAAATATGTCCGCCTCCATGAACAGGGTCCTCTGGCGGCGATGTTGGTCGCAAAAGCATCAGGACCGCTAATCAAGCAAATGGAGGCTATCATCTCGCGCATGGGTTATACCGAAGCAATGAGGACAAGCACCAAACAAAAACTATTGACGAGTGGCATGACGGAGAATGAGGCAAAACAACATCTTCTAAAGGCATTGGAAGACATCCTTTCCCGCATCCCCGTACAATACGAAACGTACTTTCAGGAGCCTGAACATGTCAAAATCCCACCACTTGCACTTGCGGCCCGACAATTTAGAGAACTTGAAGCTTTGAAGCCAGAGGTCGATCAAATTCTAGGCGGGCACGTCGTTGCGGCAAGCGGCAACTTTCTCGTGTTTCAAGATAACGTGGGGGCTATGACTCTTGATCTATCGGCGCTTCGGTCGTGGGTAATTGAGATGAACCCTGACGGACAACCTGCAAAACGCACGAAGCAATTGTCGCTGTTTTGACGGCAGATTTTTCTCTATCAAATGATTCCCACGATTTTACTTAACGCATCATCAAATTCAGCCGGGTCGTGATGTAACGCAATACGCATGCCGCACCATTCGCGAATCTGTCTCCAGCGCTGAATACGATGCAGGCTAATCTGGCCGTGATAAGCATCCATGACCGCCTGTGCAAAATCTTCACCGAGATAATACTGTGGAGCAAAATCCATCATCGGGTCGCCAATGGTGACATTCTCCCAATCAATGATCCCGGTGATGGTACCGTTTTCCACCAGCACATTTTCATACCATAAATCTCCGTGACATAGCGCTGGTTGGTAATCGAGCAATTGCTTATCAGCTAAAACATCATCCCACCAATTCTGCATTGTTGACAACATGTCCTGCGAAACACGCGATTCAAGTTGATGCATCGTTGTGGCATGGAGTGTTCGGAGCAGTTGTCCTGTATCCGTTACCGGAACGACATCGAGTGGTTGTTGATGCAGGACAACTAAAAACTCGCCAATCACGGACGCATATTGGATGGCATCTATTTCCGGTTGGAGCGGTTTGCCCGGTAATTGTTCAAACGCCACCGCCCCATATGGATAATCATCTGATGCAGATGTATACCATGCTGGTGTTGGAACCGGAATTGGCAGGGTGCCATCAAGTTTTTTGAGTGCCTCGAATTCAATCTGAAGCGCGGGATTCGGATATTTCGCCGCACGGATTATCAATCCATCATCACTCTGACAGACTTTGTAACTCAAGCCTTCGCCAATTTGCACCATCTACTCCTCAATCGCGCCACCGATTTCCCGCAGGTGTTCGCGCAGGGTGTAGTCTGGATTGTTGTCGCGCTTGGCAAGATAATCCGCAAACTGTATCTGGTCGCGCAGTGTTTCCCCGTTCGATATGCGCTGGGCTTGCTGGCGTTCGGTGGC
>JAKEEQ010000353.1 GCA_022616515.1 Chloroflexota bacterium
GCGGCACATAGCTTTCCGGCAGCAAATTGCGGTTCAGGATGCGATCACCCCCCGGCAGAGCAAAAACTTCCAGCATATAGGTGTGGGTGGAGTAATCGGCACTATTGAGCGCCCCTTTAGTAAAACTGACCGTGTAGGCGGCGACATGTTCGGTAGTGGGCGACAGCGCCAGTTGGTAGTCGTAGCGGCGGGTTTGATCGGCCAGAACCAGTTCAGTGGTCTCGCCAGCGTTATACAACACCAGCGAATCATCAAGGTTGTTATAGACCAGAACAATATTATCGGTAGATTGGGCACTGGCTGGCACGACGGTCATCACCAGCACAACAATGATTAGGGGCAAGATTTTTTTCACAGTAGCGACTCTCCTGAGTATTAAGGTGATTAGAGTTGTTCTCCCCTCCTTAGCCCTCCCATCCCCTCTGTCGCTAGCGCGACATCTCCCCATAAATGGGGAGAGGGGACCTGTTTCCCGTATTCATGGGGAAATCCAAAGGCGGAGAAATCGACACCCTTTTAATAGCTGTTGGCGCTTCACCCATTTTTAGCCGAGCAGGAACCTGTGGTCAAGATGGCACAGGGCGAACGTTGGGTTGGAAGCCCCAATTTTTGGGGGATTGGGGGCAAATAGTTTGTATTAAAATGAGATTATATCCAATCCATAGAGCCACAGGCGTAGCGTGCTGCGTCTTTTTGTTTAGTTTTCAGGGTACTGTTATGACCGACTACCTCATCACCAGCGACGGCGAACTCGCCGTGCCATTTGAAGCACCGCCCATCGAACATGATCCGGGATTTCGATTGTCCTCACACTGGTACACATCCTATGCCGAAGCAATGCTGCTTTTCTTTTCGTTCGTGATGCTTGCCATCGTTTTCGCCGAAACGTATGGCGCTTATTTAATGCTGCTGAGTTTCGTTGCAGTACCCATCGCCCTTCTAGTGAAACTGACTTTCATCACTGTCTACCAGAAGGGCATGAAAATCGGGCTATTTCTGCGCCAGCCGCAGTGGCTGTGGTGGGATGAGATCACCGAGATTGACCATCTGCGGGAGGAACGCTGGATGGGCGGGTTGGATCGCATCGACAACACCTATATCGAGTTGTGGCTGTATATCCGTAACCAGCTTGTCTTTGAACTGCCCCGCAATATAACAAACCGATTGAGCCTGTACCATGTGATCGGTCTGCATGTTGAGATGTCGCTGGTGAGTTACTACAGCCACATTTTGCCGGAGGGCAAGGTGATTGCGATGGGTCCGATTCGCGTACAGCATACGGGTATCCATATCAACGACGCCTTTGTGCGCTGGGAGGATATTGAAGCCCTTGAGCGGGACGGTGATGACTTCACGCTAAAGACAAGTGCAAAAACTTATCGCTTGACCTTCACGCGCAATCAGAATGTGCTGTATCGGCTGTTCTTAAACGCGATGGCGGGTGATATTGGGGCCGACCAGAACGCTGTGGACCGGATTGAGTATAGATACTACAGTAATTTCGCAGTGGCGAGGTATCGCCCACCTGGAAGGACAGGCAAATGAGCAGTCAAAATCTCATCAGTGTCCATACCACGCCGTCTGCACAAACATGGGCGTCGTTACCTTTTCTGTTGATAGGGCTGTTAATCCTGATGGCAGGTGCTGTCAACTTTGAGGGTACTGCGTTCATTGTTGGGCTGGTGTGGTTCCTATTCTTCTTCCTAAACAGTGGCGTACCCGGTTATCCTGCGCGGCATCTTGAAATATATGAGGAAGGGTTAGTATATCGTACCCTGTGGCAGACCCGGATGTGGAAATGGTCAGATTTTATCGGGATCAGAAGCTCATATAACGGCGCGGCAAGTTTATATCTACAAGACGCCGATGGCGTATCGGTACGGATTCTCCCTCTGGATAATTGGGCACAAGTGCGCCAACTGATTATTGGGCATATTGAACCCATCGTTTATATGAGGGCGATGAATCATTTACGGAGTGGCAAGGCCATCAATATCAATTTTGCACTGTGTATTAAAGAATATGGGCTGAGTTATCATGGACGATCTGTGCAGTGGTGCGATGTCGATTATGTGGAATTTGATAGCAAACGTGTAGTTATCCATTCATCACAGCTTGGTACATGGCAGCAGAGCGTCAGTTTCCAAACGTACAGGATGCAAAATGGCGACATCTACGCGAGATTGATCCGCGATTTGTGGCAAGCGGCGAATCAGGAACCACAATTAGCTGAAATGACCTACATCGTGATTGATGGCGTGCATTTCAACAGCAAGGGGGAGATGATTGTGGGAGGCAGTCACAAATGAGTAACGAAACAATGGGCAGGTTAATAAGCGTCCACACAACCCGTGCTATGCAAGCATGGGTAATGCTGCCATTTATGGGAATATGGCTGTGCGCTATCTTAGTAGGGATTAGACAGTCTGAGGCTTTCGTTAGCATCTTTGCGTTTCTGATCATTGCAGGTGGCTTCTTGAGTGTTGGGCTGCCGGGCCTGCCCGCACAGCGGTTGGCGATATGCGAGAACGGGATGTTGTACAGCACATTCTTTCGGACCCGGAGCATGAAATGGGCAGACATTACCAGTATCAGGTTCGGGTACTATAAGAGCCGTCGGCCTAACACATTTCGGTTGAAAAACGATTATGGACTATCCATCACCTTGCAGGGCTTAAGTGATTGGACGCAGTTATGCGAACACATCATGGATTATGTTGAGCCGAGCATTTATCAGAATGCAATAAACCAACTTGAACGCGGCGGGAAGGTGGGGGTAACTCATTGGTTGCAAATAGCAAGAAATGGCCTGGTGCTACGCTGGCGTCTGATTGAATGGCGAGACATTGATTACGTGCTCATTGACAACAGAAACGTGGTTATTGGCTTGCGCTGGCGTGATGGTGGGAAAAATCGGTTCACATTCGACAGATACAGAACACCAAATGGCGTTATCTATGCCAAACTGATCCGGGACCTGTGGCAGGAAAAGAGACAGGTCAGGCAACTTACCGAATCTGCCTATATCGTCATTGACGGCATCCACTTCAACAGTGAGGGGGAGATGATTCAGCACATAGGAGAACCTCATGCGTAAATTGATAAGCGTACACAAGACGCCACTTTGGGACAGAATAGCCGCACTGCCAGTCTTGTTCATTATGCTTTCAGTTGCTATGTCATTGCTCCCCGATGCTTTATCACCGATATGTGGAGTGATTGGAATCGTTTATGGAGCTTACACATTGCTGATTCTGGGAGTACCATTCTGGCCTGCCCACCGCCTGGAAATCTATGAGGAAGGCATTGTCTATCGCTGGCGCTGGCGACGCTCGTCATGGTCGTGGTCAGAATTCGATGGGATTTCGAATACCGACAATGCCCGGAATGGTCCGAAACTGTGGATTCGGGACACGGCGGTGCTAAATCTGCAACGGATTGACCTGCTACCGGATGCGAAGCGACTCGTCATCGAACACGCCGGGCCAGTGATTTACGAGAAGGCAACGTCAATCCTCGAACGCGGCGACTATATATGGCTAACATCGGACTTTTGTATCGGCGCAAACGATCTCATTTATAAAGGCCAGCACATCAACTGGCGAGATGTGGAGTTTGTTTTTCTGGAGGGGACGCATATTACCATTACTTCCCCACAGATAGACAATTGGCGGCATCGCATTAGCTTCAATCCGAACAAAATACGGAATGGGATTGTATATGCGCGGCTTGTCCGCAATCTGTGGCAGCAAACTCTCAATGAGAAGTCTTTTTCAGATGTGGACTCAATTGTGGTGGGCGGCGTTTTGTTCAGCAGTGAAGGCGAATTTATCAAATACGATGCAGACGAATAGCAAGAGAAACTACCTTGAGGTGACGTTTAAGACCACTTTGCCAGCCACAGCGGCAGTGGGGCGAGGTTTTCCATCAGGTTCAGGACTTCATCAATTTTGTCGTAACGTTTGACATAATGCTGGTCGCTGTCGCTGTCCAGATCGAGGCGGTGATAGAGGAAGGCGGAGTCGGCGGAATAGCTCATGATGTGCAGGGTTCGTCCCATCTGTAGGGTCATGGCCCTACCCCGTGTCAGCGATTGGTGGATCACGCTATCCAGATAAGACATTTCCAGAAACCGTTCATCAGCACAAAATCTTGCCCACATTGTACATCATCCGCTGGACAAAAGCAGGTATAATGCGTCCGGTTAAAGACAAGTTTTCTGGAGGAGTATATGCGCATTGTGATGCTGCTGGTGGTTTTGCTGGTGTCGGCGGGAATGACCACAGCGCAGGATGAAACACCACCGCTGGTCAAGATTGGCGAGGTACAGGGCGTCATCGCGGATGACCTCGCGGACGCCAACACTTTTGACTCACCGTATCGCGATCAAGACGTTCGTGTGCAGGGAGTAGTCACCAACCTGATTGCCATCAATCCCGGCGGGCGCATCGTTTACGGCTTTTTCTTGCAGGACAGCGACGGCGACCCGCAAACATCGGACGCCATTCAGGTCATCACCGGGCCGGGGTCAAATATGGGCGACTATCAGGTTCAGGTGGGCGACATCATCACCGTTCAGGGTGAGGTGGAAGAGTATTTTGACCTGACACGGCTGGAAAATGTCGAGTTTGTCAGCCTCGACGGTCAGGTGGACAATCTCGATGAAGCCGTGCCCGCTCTCGAACTCAACCCGCCGCTGACCACACCTGACGACATTTATCGCTATTATGAGCGCATTGAAGCGATGCGGGTCTACCTGCCAGCCGAGTCGGTTGTGGTTGCTCCCACCCACATCTTCACCTCGACCAACGACACCGAGATTTACGTGGCGCGGCATGACCATCCGCTGGCAGGGCGCGATGATGTCTTTGCCCGGCGTGTTTTCCGCGATGTGCATCCGCTGGATGATGGCGTGGTGATGGATAATCTGTACCGGATTTCGGTCGAGGGCAATATCCTCAAGGTGGGCGATTACAACACCAACCTGCCGCGCTTCAATACCTTTGACGTGCTGGAAACGCCGCTGACGGGCAACATCGTGTATGCCTTCGGGCGCTATACCCTGCAAATCGACAGCCTGCCGCGCTTCCGCCATGAAGTGAACCCGGCGGATAACCATCCCGTGCCGGAGATTGACCGCACACGGCAGTTTTCGGTGGCAACCTTCAACGTCGAAAACCTCTACGATTTTTACAATGACCCCTTTGACCGTGAGGACAATCCGGGGGATACAAGGCTGAATTATGTGCCGCTGTCGATGGTTGAATACGAGACGCGCCTGACCAAACTCGCCAACCAGATTATCAGCGAATTGAACGCGCCGGACATCATCGGGTTTCAGGAGATTGAATATCAGGATGTGTGCGCAGGTGGTGGTCAGGTGTATGGCACATGCAGCGATGAAATGAACAACATTGACGGGATGCCGGATACCTTGCAGGACCTTGCTGCCGAGATTTCCCTCACCACCGGAGGCGAAATCGTTTATCTGGTGGCAGGTGATCCCGATTCGGCGGATGAACGCGGCATTTCACAGGGATTTTTATACCGGGCGGATCGCGTGGAATTGGTTGAGCCAACCGCTGACCATCCCATTTTCGGGGAACGTCCCGATGACCCGGCGGGCAGCCGTTTTGCCCTGAACAATGAGGTCGCCAATCCAAAGGCGTTTAATGCAAGTCTGGGTTTGGGCTTGAATATCTTTTCGCGTCCGGCACTGGTGGGGCTGTTCCGCATTTACAGCGAGCTGGACAGTGAGCAGTTTGTGGATGTGTATTACAGTGTCAATCACCTCAGCAGCAATCCCGAAGAGAATCACACCGTGCGCGAGGCTGGCGCGACCTATAATCTCAATCTGCTTGCTGATGCGGGCGAAAACGCACTGTTCATCGTGGGCGGCGA
This sequence comes from Chloroflexota bacterium, assembly GCA_022616515.1. GTDB lineage: Bacteria > Chloroflexota > Anaerolineae > Aggregatilineales > J027 > JAKEEQ01. The sequence continues at coordinate 5,902 of JAKEEQ010000353.1, forward strand.
CCTGAATTCCTTCCGCGAATCGTCGGAGATTGCGCTGCTCGAAGCGGAGATGGTCAATGTAACCGCCGGGAATGTGCCGGATGCCGCCGACTACACCTACATTTTCGCGGGACAGGCACAGGTGTTGGATTACCTGTTCGTCTCACCCGCACTGGCGGACTTGATGACGGGAGCGCATATCCAGCATATCAATGCCGATTACAGCTACGATTATCGCCTGAGCGTCGACGAGGTCTATCACGCGGGGGACCATGATCCGGTTGTTGCGATTTTTGATTTGCCGGAGTGAAAATCTCCCCTCTGTGTCTCCCCCGTAAACGGTTGGCGGGGGACACTTTTCTGTTGCTGGCTGGTAGTCCAACGCTGAGTCCACGCCAATGAACGGTTGCGGTTGCTTTTGCCAGCGGACGGGATGTATCCCGTCCCTACGATTATTCACGATTCCCGTAGGGACGCCATACATGGCGTCCGCTGCTTGATTGACACGGTTTTCGGCAATTGGATGGCGTGCCATTCCCCTCTCAACCGCAATTGGGGAGAGATTGTCCGCAAATTTTAATCTGGCACAGAAAACCATTATTCCTCGCGGCACAATCCCTCTTTTAACGTTTGATTAGATTGCTGAATTAGCAGAATTCTTATTGAAATTCCATTAGGTCGGGTGTAATATAACTAGTCGCACATCTGTTCGCATTTTAGGGACCCGAATGACTCAAGAAAAAATCGTTGTGCGTGGCGCACGCGAACACAATTTAAAGAACATTGATGTCGAAATTCCGCGAAATCAACTCGTTGTCATTACCGGATTGTCCGGCAGTGGCAAGAGTTCTCTGGCCTTTGACACCATCTTTGCAGAAGGACAGCGTCGTTATGTGGAGAGCCTGTCCGCGTATGCTCGTCAATTTCTGGGCCAGATGGAGAAACCCGATGTTGACCAGATTGAGGGCTTAAGCCCCGCCGTCTCCATCGACCAGAAAGGTGTCAGCCACAATCCGCGTTCAACGGTGGGCACCGTCACCGAGATTTATGACTATTTGCGTTTGCTGTATGCCCGTGTTGGGACGCCGCACTGCCCCGTCTGTGGGGTCGTGCTCGAAGCGCAGTCTGCCCAGCAGATTGTCGAGACCATTTTGCAAATGCCCGATGACACCCGCATTCAAATCCTCGCGCCGGTCATCAAAGACCGCAAGGGCCGCCATGAGAAGATATTCAAGGACATCCAGCAGGCCGGGTTTGTCCGCGCACGGGTCAATGGCGAGGTGGTGGATGTCGATAACCCGCCCGAACTTGACCGTTATAAGATGCACAACGTTGAGATCGTGGTAGACCGTCTGGTGGTCCGTAATGATGAGGATGATGAGGAGCGCCAGAGTTTTGTCTCGCGCCTGACCGATTCGGTGGAAACGGCCCTCGAAATCGGCGAAGGCTTCCTCATCGTCAATGACGTGACCGACCGTGATAATCCCAGCGATCATGTTTTGAGCGAACATCTGGCCTGCCCGAATGGTCATGGCAGTTTCCCGGAAGTTGAACCGCGCACCTTTTCATTCAACAGCCCGCATGGAGCCTGCCCGGAATGTCAGGGGCTGGGTATCCGGCTGGAAGTGGACCCGGACCTCATCGTGCCGGATGGCTCGGTCAGTCTGGCGAATGGCGCAATTCAAGCCGATGCATGGCCGCAGGGCAAGGATAGCTATACACAGCAGATTATATTGTCGGTGTGTGAGGCGTATGGCTTCAATTTTGAAGCGCCGTGGGACGAACTGGATAAGAAATATCAGGACCTGATACTTTTCGGCACGGGCAGCGATAAAGTCACGGTCAGTTATGTGACGCATGATGGTCGCCGTCGCAAGTATTCCACCTCGTTTGAAGGCATCGTTCACAACCTCCAGCGCCGCTATCAGGAAACGACCTCGGATTGGATGCGCAGCAAGATTGAAGAGGTGATGGCGGAACGGCCTTGCCCGGTGTGTCAGGGACGGCGCTTGAATCCCTGGGCACTGGCAGTGACGGTCGGCGACAAGTCCATCAACGAAGTAACCCGGATTCCGGTCAAGCATCTGACGGAGTGGGTGGATTACCTGAATGGCGATGCCCTGACCGACCGTGAAAAGGAAATCGCGCGGCAGGTGTTGAAAGAAATCGGCAGCCGCGTGACCTTTCTGGTAGATGTGGGCCTCGATTACCTGACGTTGAGCCGTTCGGCAGGAACGTTATCCGGTGGTGAGGCACAGCGTATCCGTTTGGCAACGCAGATCGGTTCGCAGTTGACGGGTGTATTATACGTGCTGGATGAGCCGTCGATTGGCCTGCACCAGCGTGATAACGACCGCCTGATTCGCACGTTGATTGGCATGCGTGATCTTGGCAACACGATACTGGTTGTCGAGCATGATGAAGACACCATCCGCACCGCCGATTTTGTGGTCGATATGGGACCCGGAGCCGGGGAACATGGTGGTGAGATTGTCGCCATCGGCACACCGGAAGAGATTATCAAGTGCGAGGCAAGCATCACGGGCGCATTCCTGAGCGGCAGGCGGCGCATCCCCATCCCGGAAGAGCGGCGCAACGGCAACGGCAAATGCGTTATCGTGCGCGGGGCGCGTGAAAACAACCTCAAAAACGTTGACGTCGAGATTCCGCTGGGCAAGCTGGTGGTGATTACCGGAGTGAGCGGCAGCGGCAAGTCGACCCTGATGGTGGATGTGCTGTATCGCGCACTGGCCCAGAAGATTTACGGCAGCAAAGAACGCCCCGGCGATCACGATACCATTGAGGGGCTGGATGAGGTTGATAAGGTCATCAACATCGACCAGAGTCCGATTGGGCGCACACCGCGCTCTAACCCGGCGACCTATACCAAGATGTTTGACGAGATCCGTAAGCTGTTCGCCCAATTGCCGGAGAGCGCCATTCGCGGCTATAAACCGGGCCGCTTCTCCTTCAATGTGAAGGGCGGGCGCTGCGAAAACTGTGAGGGGCAGGGCTTCAACAAGATTGAGATGCAGTTCCTGCCAGACATTTACGTCGAGTGTGATGTGTGTCATGGCACGCGCTACAACCGCGAGACGCTTCAGGTCAAATATCGCGGCAAGTCGATTGCCGATGTGCTGGATATGACGGTGACGGAGGGCCTTGAGTTCTTCGAGAACATCCCGACTATTCACCGCCGGTTAGAAACGCTGCACGCGGTGGGATTGGGTTATATCCGCATGGGCCAGCCAGCCACGACGCTATCTGGCGGTGAAGCGCAGCGCGTCAAGCTCAGCCGCGAACTCTCCAAGCGCAGCACGGGCCAGACGCTGTATGTGCTGGACGAGCCGAGCACGGGCCTGCATGCCGCCGACGTGGAACGACTGATTGAAGTATTGCAGGAACTGGTCGAGATGGGCAACACGGTGCTCATCATCGAGCACAACCCCGACATCATCAAGACGGCGGACTGGATTATTGATCTGGGGCCGGAAGGTGGCGAGGACGGCGGCGAGGTGATTGCCACCGGCACACCCGAAGATGTTGCGCAGAGCAAGGCCAGCTACACCGGGCAGTACATTAAGGCGTATCTGAACGGGAAACGGTAGTAAATTAGGTGGGGATACGAGATATCCCCACCATCTTATCGAGTTCTCATTGCTTAATTAAATCACCCATTTATAGCTTTAAGCCTAATAACACTATACAATTGAGAATGACGAATTGTTCTAGGATGAACAAACATGGCTGACAATTCAATAAATATTAGATTACGTGGTGAGGCAGTCGAAGACGGTACAATTGAACTAGAGCGTCTTCTTGAATTTGGTGATCAACTTACGCGAACGCTATATGTGATTGCCGATAATCTGAGCGATAAGAAGCATAAGAAAAAAGAAAAAATCTCTCTTACCCTAACTGAAGTGCATAAGGGTAGTTTTGCGATGGTTTTTAAACCTACCCCACCCCTGCAAACAAGCTTCATAAAGGAATTTTCTGAAACGCTAACAATCAGAGCACTAGAACAACTCATAGACATTCTCTACCAAGTTTCAAGTGATGCATGGTCTAAAGTATATGATGAAAGCCATCAAGTTCTGGAAACTTTAAAAAGTTTTGGTCAATCTACTCTTGGAGCTGGTGTTGAGGCTATTGATTTCGAATTTAAGTCGAGCAAACAAGATTACTTTGTGACTTATAATGATGAGACATATGTTCGATTAGTTAATTTGATTGAGGAAACACGTATCGAGGAAAGAATTCGTGATGTAAAAGGTAAACTTGTTATGGCAAATTTTCGAGGCGAAGACAAATTTAAATGTGGCATTGAGTTAGACAGTGGTCAATATCTAAGTGGTGTTGAGTTTGATGAAGATTTGGCAGACTTAATAAAAGACGCACTGAGACAGCGTATCTATGCTGTAGGCATCGCAGGTGTAAATACTGAGAATAATGAGATTAGATCATTTCGCATAAAGAGCATCCTGAAAATCACTACTCAAACATCGCCTCAAGATTTGGAGGACTTATTCACTGAATATAAGTCTGAATATGATACGCTTGCAAACTTTAAGCAGGGTTGGCAAGAAATGTTAGCCGGGCAGGGTCACCATATATCACAGCTTTGGGACGATATTGATGACTGATGAACCAATGTTTCCAGTAGAGGTTTATTACACAGAAACGTTTAAGAAAGATGTTAAACGACTCAAAAAGCGGTACAGAAATATTCAATCAGATTTAGACCCGTTCCTTGATAAATTAAAAAAAGGTGTTTTTGAAGGAGACGAAATTCAGGGTTTTGAGGAGGAAAAGGTTTACAAAGCACGCGTCCCTAACTCAGACGCCAAACGTGGGAAGAGTGGAGGTTACAGAGTAATTTATTACATCAAAAGTGATGATGTAGTGTGGCTAATCACAATGTATTCAAAATCTGATCAACCTGATATATCTGATTACCAAATTCTTGCAATAATTGAAGAACAGGTGAATGTGGATCGATAGCGAAATTTAGAATCCCTATTTGGAAAACTTACTTCATTTTCTCCTTCAAATATGAGTTTAGATCGGAAATGTCTACTCCAATTCTGATTGCTTCAACAAGAAACTCGAAATAGTTGTCAGCCTCAAACGTACCGGACAATATCAAGCTTCGGCTAGTCTGAAAACCTTTAATGAAGTACTCAGGCAATAATCTGTTTTTCTTTACCAAATCGTAAATGAAATCAGGAATATTGGGGTACAAACTATCAGCTATGCTACCTTTGACCGTGTAAACATCAAAGATTATTTCGGCAATTGCTAGAGCCTCACTATCAAAGTTGATTGACAAAGTATCTGTTGCACGTAAACCTGCTTCCATTTCCTCGACAGGTAATCCTCGATGCGCAAAATATCGCAATACTTGTGCCCGTTCAATAGGGCCAAGCTTCTTAGCATCTATCTTGCGGGCAATTGCTCTAAGCTGTTGTTCTATTTCTTCATGTTTGGAGAGATTAATGACTATTGCTGCATCGCGGAGTATGAATTCATCTTGTGAAGCCAAAGAAATTGAACCATATAGTAACACATATGAGATTAAAGCTACCCACGCGATTGAAAAAAGCAGAAAGGTCTCAAACTGCCAAGATACTGCAAAGGTAGCAAGTAAACCCCCTGATAGAGCAACCACTGCTTCCCCAATATTTTGTGTACGATGGTATAGAAACAGCGCAGAGAAAAAAACAATCATTGTAATACAACCAACCATAAATTCTGAGGAAACTAATGCAATAAGTGAAAATAGTGAAAATACAATAAGCATCATTGAAACCGCACCCGGAGCAAGTTTATAGGCTGCCTGTATTGCTGCTCTCAGGGCTATCAGCACATCTTTGCTTGACTCTTTAATTTCCTCACTCATACTATTTCTTATGTATCCTCTTTTCGCTGATCTTATAAAAGTATAATGAAATTGAAGTGAGCGGATAATACCAATATTTAGGGGTTCCTCACCATATCATCAGAGTACTGCTCGTTTGTAAAAGTTACAAAGCCCCTAATTTTGGGACTTATATCAGAAGAGGATAGGTAATTAGTATATGAGATAGGAGGCAAAATGAATTTGTCAGACATTGTTTTGAATGTTGCCACACTTATAATCGGTGGAATAGGTGGAGCATATCTCCATCATCAATTCACGCAACACCGTGAACGTCAAGACCGTAAGGATAAACGTAGACTTGAGAAGAAAACGACTCTTGTTTTGCTGATGGAGCAGCTTCTTGACTATGATCGGCGCTTAAGTGAGGTAGTAGAAAATAACACACTCTTAGCCAGCATGGGCGACTATCCCTCAAAAGGCATAACAATGAAACTTGAGCTAGATGCTCTTTTAAACAAGGTGAAAGACCCCACCCTCAACAGCCTATCCAAAGAAACGTCTAAATCCCCTGCCCTAAGTGATATCTTGGTCCACCTCAGTGCTATAAACTTGAAGGCAATCGAATATCTGCGAGATAAAATCCACGAGTTCGAACATGACGAAATTTAGTATAAGTCGGAGGGACTGAAGCGGATGAGTTGAAGGGCCACATCTCCGAACATGGCCCTTTTACAGTAAACTGTAACAATATAAAGCGATAAGGACTATATGATGTCTATTTTGTTCGAGCCTGCCACTACAGATGATGCTGATGCACTGGTTCGGGTGGCGGTTGCGGCATTTCACCATGACTCCATTCTTTATCCCCACATCGAGGTGGGTGGTCCACCGGGTTACGATTCTCCGGCTGTCATGCGACAGAAGATCATGCAGGACATATGCTACAAAATCGTTGAGGCCACTCACATTATTGGTGGCATTGTCCTATTTGCAAAGACCGGTGAACATTACCACCTTGATCTGATCTTCATTCATCCAGAGCATCACAATCGCGGTATCGGCACTCAAGCAATGAGCTTTATTGAGAACGAGCACCCTGCAACCCGATGGTCGCTCGATACCCCTATATGGGCAATACGAAACATCCATTTCTATGAGAAATCAGGCTATCAAAAAATGGGGGAATTTGAGGATAGTGACACTCGGCTGATTGCCTTTGAGAAGCAACTCTCGCCCAAATTCCCAAAAGATAGCTTGTGAATTACACCGACGTTGGTTCGCTGACCGGAACCGTCGCCGATTTGCGCTCCTCCTGAAAGCGCCCGAAACGGTCCAGCACATTTTCCAGCATAGGGCACATAAGCAACGCACCCGATTAAAATCAGGCGCTTTGAAAGGCGAAATCCACTAAAGGGATTCAAAAGAGTGCCTTCAGTGCACTTTAGTTTTCATAGCCGGGGAATTTATTCTCCGGCGGCTTGCAGGCCCATAACTGGCGAAGGTGCGCCGGAAAACTCCATTGCTGACATTGGATGTCAAGAATGAGGCATATCATGATAGATGAGAGGAGGATCACATGGATTTGAAACAGGACCTCAAACATCTGTATAACCCACCAACCAAGACAGTGGGCGTGGTGGATGTGCCGCCGCTGAATTATCTCCTGATTGACGGGGAAGGCGATCCGAATACATCGCAGGTCTACGCGAAGGCGGTAACGGCGCTGTATAATCTGGCGTATGGCATCCGCGCCATCAGCAAAGATCAGGGGCAGGTTTTCACGGTGATGCCGCTCGAAGGATTGTGGGACCTCAATGAAACCCCGGCAGACTTCCTCATCACCTCGGAGGATAAGGCCACATTCAAGTGGACGATGATGATTGCCCAGCCACCGCATATCACCACAAAATTGGTGGAAGAAGCCCGCGAAACGGTCCATCGCAAGAAGAATCCGCTGCTGCTGGATTACATCCGCTTCGAAACATACGAAGAGGGCGAAGCGGTGCAGATCATGCACATTGGCCCCTACTCGGAAGAAGGCCCCACCGTCGAACTGCTGCACCGGACCATCGACGAGAATGGCTGGCAGTTGGCGAAGCGGCATCACGAAATCTACCTGAGCCAGCCAGACCGGGTCGTGCCGGAAAAAATGAAAACGATTATTCGCCAGCCGTTTAGCCGTTAAACAGCCCAAAAGTTGCCGGGTTGCATGCCCGGCATTTTACCCCCTACATTGAGAGTTATTCTGGTCTATAATACCCCGGTAGACTCATCCCAATTGCTGGCCTTTATGAAAACCCGAACCATCACGATGACCCTTGAGGGCGACATCCAACTCTATCATTACGCGGAAGCGGTGCGCCGCTTTGCGAACATGGTCAGCCTCCTGTCGCAGGAAGTGGCGACCGGGGTTGAGATTCGGTGGATGCTCCGAGACCTGAAGCGCAGCAATGGCACGGCGCGGATTGTGGGCGAACACGAAGCAGGCAGGCGCGTTGAAGATGTGGTGAATGCCTTCGAGCGGGTGGCGGACTGCATGTTAAAACGCGAACGAATCCCCTTCAGCCAGAGTATCGCGTTTGAGGCGATGAAACTCGTGCGGCTGATTGGTCCGCAGATTACCGCGATACGATTTGAGATGCCGTATTCGACTGTGAATATTTCGGGGAATATCCAGCAGGTAATCGACCTTGAACTGTCGGGGCCGCTGTTGTCGCTGGGCACAGTCAAGGGCTATGTGCAGTCGATTACCAACCGGGGCGATTTACACTTCACGCTGTATGATGCGATATATGACGAGCCGGTTCACTGCTATGTGAACCCGGAACAGGCCGAACTCCTGCGCGACCTCTGGGCCAAGCGAGTACATGTCACCGGGCGCGTGACACGCGATGTGGAGACGGCACGGGTGGTAAAGGTAACCGACATCACCGAGATACATGTTGAGACAATCAAAGGTTCTTATAAACGGGCACGGGGTATTCTGTACGAAAAAGTGCCGGAAGAACCAGCCGAAATGACGATAAGACGGATTCGAAATGGCGAAGACTAGTTATATTTACTGCGACAGCAATGTATTCCTGGCGTACTTTAATGAAGAAGATGCCAGAGTGGATTTGCTGGATACCCTGTTTGAGGAAATCAAAAAAGACCCCATGCGCCGCATTCTGACCTCATCGATTACCATTGTGGAGGTGGCGGAGGCGGTATCCGGCTATCAGCAGCGGATTAACCTTAAGCGGCTTGATTCATTCTGGGCAGACCGTAATTTGCTCGAATTTGCGGATTTTCACGAACGGATTGCCCATCAGGCACGTCATTTGACATGGTTGGCCGCAGAAAGCGGTATGAGTCTCAAGAGCAGTGACGCCATGCATCTGGCCTCGGCATTGATGTTCGGGGCAAAAGAGTTTTTGACCTACGATAATTTGATGCAATTCGCGGACATCACCGGGTTGGACATCAAAGAGCCGTATGTCAACCAGCCCCGATTGCTCTAAAGCTGCCCGGGTCGTTTTACTCATCGACAGTAATTTCGTGATAAGAAGCCTTATCAGAATTCTTTCATCCCTCAAGAATTACCCTCGTTACACTCGGCACAAAAACGCTCTTGTGAAATTGATGAGGATCAATTGTGGCAAAATGCTGGGCTGTTGTGGTTAAATTCGTTGCGCATTTAAACTTTGACGTGGGAAGTGGTGATGGAGCCTATAACAATCAGCCGTATTCTATTTATTATCTGGCTACTGAATGAAATTTTCGTTGTAATCCGATCTGACCCGGAAGATCGTGCGGCTGTCCAGCTATCCCGCTTTGAGATGGTCGCCGTTATGTTGCTGTTTGTACCGCTGTTTATTGCGCTGGATTATCCTGACTGGTTTGGGTGGATACTGGCGATTGTCCAGAGCATAGGGTTGGCACTGGAGATTGCCGGGGAAGTTCAGCTTTCGCGTTCAAAATCATTCTCCATGACGGCATCAACGCCTGAAATGTTTCAGACTACCGGGTTATATCGTTTTCTTGAGAATCCTATTTACGTGGGCATTTTGCTGCAAGTGGTGGTGTGGGCGATATGGATGCCGCTGATTCTGGTGGGTGCATGGGCGCATTACAATTTGCTGCGCAAAATGGTAACAAGCGAACGCACACACCTCGCTGAACAGGATTTTGTGCATCGCGGCGTCGACAGCTTTTTATGGAATTAGGTGGTAAATCAACGGTCACTCTCGATGCTTGAGCAGCAACTGTTTGGCTTCGTCGAGAGTGTCGGCAAAGAAAAACTTCCGTTGATTTGGCATTATCTTCAACATATTGCGGGCGAAGATGGTCAGTGGACCACTCGCCCCTACGATAACTGTATTCCGCTGCCTCTCGTGAGCGGCATTGATCCTGCGGATAGCCGTTATAAGGGAGCCGCCTTTGGGCAGGAGATGTGTATTATTGACCATCACAACGATGTCAACAGGGTACTCGACGGAGTCGATCAGTTCAAACTGCTTGTCCAAACTGTTCTGATAATCTGACCATGTCCAGCCATCTCTTTGATAGGTGACGATGACCGTCTGTTTATCCTGATCCAGCCAATCAACGGTGACAATTGCTTCGGATGCGGTGTCTGGCGCAACATTTTTTTCCGGTGTCGTGTCGCTCATTATTCATTCCCCACAAACGGAACTCAAACGCTGCCACCTATCTTATCCCATCTGCGGGCATGGCTCAAAAATTGAATTTTAGTATTGAGGAGGTGAAATGGCGAACAAATCTATCCCACCAGATTCGTGAATTTATTACGCATCGCGACACTTTCAACCAGTCCAATGCCAAACAGCAGAGTCACCAGTGACGACCCACCGGAACTCACAAAGGGCAGAGTCAGTCCGGTCACGGGCAGCAGAGATAGATTCATCCCCACCGATACAAAGGTTTGAAAGAAGATGATGCCTGCCACACCATAGCAGATCAGGCTGCCAAGTGCATCACGGGCAATCGAGGCCGTATAGGTGATACGCCAGATGACGACGCCCATGAGGAAAATAACACCCGTCGCCCCGACGAACCCCGTTTCTTCAGCGATAACACTGAAAATAAAGTCGGTATGGCGCACCCGCAGAAAACGTCCCTGCGTCTGGGTACCGTTGGCATAACCCTTGCCAATCAACCCGCCGGAGCCAATACTGATGAGGGCCTGGTCGCGGTTGAACTGGTTGGCTTCGTTTTCTTCGGCCTCGGGATTGACAAAGGTTGTGATGCGGTCGCGCTGGTAATCCTGCAAAAGACTGGGTGTATTCCACACGAAATAAATCAGGGCCGCCCCCACCATTAAGAAGATCAGGATGTGATGAACACGCAGCCCGGCTCCCCAGATCATGGTCGCCCAGATCACGACGAAGGCAATCACATTACTCAGATTGGGCTGCAAGAAAATCAGCAGAGCAGGCACACCAACATAAATGATGGATACGATCACCGTGCGAATTTTGCCGAGGTTTTCGTAACGTTTCGAGAGGTGATGCCCCAGGGCAATAATCAGCAGCATCTTGCCTATTTCCGACGGTTGGATGGGAATACCCACATCCAGCCAGCGCTGCGCACCCGCTGCACCTACCAACCCAACCGTTGCCACCAGACCGAGCGACACCAGCAGGAATACATAAATGTAGGATTCCAGCACACCCAGCAGGCGATAATCAATGCCGGAAAGAACCAGCACAACAAATACACCAATGATGGAATAGACGACCTGACTACGCACACGACCGATCAAGTCGGTGTCGACAGCGTCCAGGGTGGCGCTGCGGATAAACATAATACCGATAAGTACAAGCAGCAGAGTTGCACCCAATAAAATGAAGTCAAAATGCCGCCACAGACCGGACTGCGTCGTTGAGCGTGTGTTAGTCGCTTGTTGAATTCGAGTTTGCGAGAGGTTCATAAGCCAGACACATACTTATTCAGAAATCAGGCATGAGAGTAGCTTGACGGGGGCAGTACGTCAAGGCTGAAGGAGATAAAAAGATGGCAAACAGAGGTTAGTCATCGCTTTTGGTGGTCTGCATGGCAAAAGCGATCTTGCCGTCCTGTTCACCTTTTTTATTGGACAGCGGAATATCGGCCACCAGATAATTCTCGCGCTCGCGCTGCTCAAGTTTAATGTCCACATCCGACTCCACGATGCGACAGTATTTCTTGATCACGTCGATGATTTCTTCCTGCATCATACGCAGTTGTTCCGGGGATAACTCGCTGCGGTCGGTCACCAGAACAAAACGCAATCGATCGGCGGCAATCGAGGCGCTGGTGGGCTTGCGTCCGAATAGATTGTCGAAGAGTTTCTGCATGAGAATAAGTCCCCTTAGTTACTAAATAGCTTTAGAAAACGCCCAAAAAACGAACCACCGTTTTCATAAGTATCCACTGGAACGCTTTCGCCGTTCAGGCGGCGGGCAATGGCATCAAATGCTTCACGAGTTTTACCCGTAACCGCGATACCCTCGTTACTGCTGCGTACCACCACATCGTCGTCGGGGATAACGCCAAGCAGTTTAATTGCTAACAAGCTTACCACATCTTTAACGGAAAGCATCTCGCCGCGTCGCACCATGTTGGCTTTCACACGGTTGACAATCAGCCATGACCGGACCGGGTCTTCCTCGGCTTCAATCAGGCCAATGATGCGGTCAGCATCGCGCACCGATGACACTTCCGGGTTGGTAACAATAATTGATTCGTCGGCGGGGGCGATGGCGTTTTTAAAACCCCATTCGATCCCTGCCGGGCTGTCGATCAAAATGAAGTCGTTGTCTTCTTTTAACTCCGCACAAATCATACGCATGTTATCAGGCGTAATAGCGGTCTTGTCGCGTGTTTGGGAGGCGGGCAGCAAATACAAATGCGGGTAATCCTTGTGCTTGACCGTCGCCTGTCGCAGACTACAACGCCCCTCCACCACATCCACCATATCATACACAATCCGGTTTTCCAGCCCCATCACGAGGTCCAGATTGCGCAGCCCAATATCGGCATCAATCACCACGACCCTCAAATTTTGCAGCGCCAGCGAAACACCCAGATTGGCAGTGGTGGTGGTTTTGCCAACGCCACCCTTGCCTGATGTTATCGTAACAACCCGTCCTGTCATACTTAATATAGCCCTTTTTTTACGGTTTCCACGCTTCGGCGTGAATCTGTCCATTTTCGATATAGGCCCGCTCCGGTTGCGGCCTGCGGCGGCGTTTAGCGGGAGAAACGCTAATTAGCGAACCGATGCGCAGTTGAGTTGGCTCCAGATTCAGGGCACACACCACCGCATCCAGTCCACCATTGGCTCCCGCATGAACCACGCCGCGCAAATGTCCCCACACAATAATATCTCCCCCGGCAATAATTTCCGCCCCTGCATTAACATCACCCAGCACAATGACGTGTCCATGATGATGTATGTTATTGCCGCTGCGCAGGGTCCGCCGGATGAGAACGGCGTCTGCCCCCTGAACCTCCGAATTCATGGCCGGGGCAGCGGTTGGTTGTTGGGCATGTGTTTCTGGCACATCTGCCGGGCGATGAGAAACCACCTCCAGTTCATCGAGGTCAGTGGCTAGACCCAGCTTGCGCGTTGCTCCCTGTGTTGTGGCCGCCTCACTCAATACTCCCGTGAGCACCACATTGCGTTTTTCCAGCAGCGTAATCAGGCTGTCGAGTTCATGACGCCGAACACTGCGCTTGCCAACCTGCAAAACAATATTGGCTCCACGAAAGAATTCTTTCTGGCTATCAATTCGGGCTGCTAGATCGGCCTGGATCGTGGCCCACTCTCCAGCGTCTGGCAGCGTAACAAGAATCCCCTGGCGAATGCCTTTAAACTCTATTGAGACCATAAACTACCTGTTTTTTTTGTTAATTGTAAGGGGCGATCCTGTATGGCGCTAGTTCCATATGGTCGCCTGTTCCCACTCAGGGTACTGTTCACCGGTCCACAATCCCCATTGCAGACGCTCCGCGGTCGCTTCAAATGGAATATCCCACATCCATTCATTATTTAATCGTAACGCTAAATGTGCATTTGTGCGATGCAGTCTAATTGTATTTGTTTCACCACCCCGATGAATATGGTGGAAGGCTTTCCAGTAGGTCAGTATTCGCTGGTTCGGTTCGGTAAATGGGTCACAGTCGTGTAGTTTACCCGTATAAAACGCCGGACAGATACGCGCTGTCACATATTGCCCCCCATTAATCGCCACAAGCGTCCACGTTTGATTGCCATTATCCAACCATATGCCCCATTCGGCAAGTTGGTCGTCGGGAAGGGTCGCCGTCACTTCTAACGTGAAATGATTCGACGTAGAAATCTCCGGCAGTGCTGACAGATCATCCGACTGCCAGAAAATATTATCTTCGCGTGGCGGGTTGGCCGTGCCCTGCCACAATACAAGGCTGCTCAGGAAAATCAGTCCACAGAGGATAAGCAACCGCACGATTAGCCCCGGAAATCTGGTGGGGTGGAATAGCGCGTAAGTCGTATGAATACAGCGGACGTCATACATGGCGTCCCTACGGGACTCGTGGGTTTTCGTAGGGATAGGATGTTAGAGATTCGAGAAGGTAGAATGGTGACAAAATCTGGTATTAAAACCTTACCCCACCCTAACCCTCCTTCCCCTCTGTCCTTCGGACATCTCCCCATAAATGGGGAGAATTGGGGAGGGAACCGCAATACCACTGGTAAAATACTGTGGCTGTCACACCGACCATCTCCCCCGTTTGCGGGGGAGACCAAGAGGGAGTAAATAGTGAACCACCCACTACCGAATGATTTTTCTCGATTCATTTTCATTCCCTCACCCCCAGAAATAAAGACCCTGACCACGCGCCGCAACCGAATGAAGCCATTCAAACAGCCAGTCCAGATGCAAATCATCTTTTTGCGCCAGAAATTCTTCAAACGTTTCGGTCGTGAAATGGATGCGGAATCCGGTGGCGACACTGTTCCACTCGCGGCGTAATATCTGTAAACTGACAATATCGCGTTGTAGCTGTTCATAACGCGCATCCGCTGCGGCATCAAGGCTGATTTTATTTCTCTGCCAGTCTTCCCAGCGCGGCGGTGGATATGTGGTCGGGGCCTGTGACATGTAGATTCGATAGGGAAGGTCTGTTCTCAATAGCTCATCAACCCACTCCTCTTGCCGGGCCTGCAACGCATCAAGGTCATACTGTAAGGCTTGCCATATCTCGTATGCTTTGCGGCTTTCCCAGAAGAGATACCACTCCATCAGGTAAGCGGTGTAATGGCCTAGCTGCACATCCCGCCGGAACCGTTCCCAGCGCTCAACGCTTTCGGCCAGTTCATCCGGTAAGAACGTCTGGCAGGCACTCATTCGCCATTCGACGGGAAAGATGGTGATGGAGGTGAAAAAAGAGACGCTCATCAGGTACTGATTGTTGCCACGTTGCGACAGATTCAGCAGGGACCACAATTCATCGCTGGCCTCTTGAAACAAGACACGTTCGGCGGAGCGTGTCACCCCGTCTGCCGCCAGATCTTCATTCACGGCGTTCATGTCCAGATCGAACCAACCGCCATTGCGGCGCAGTCCGTCCGTCTGACGGGCAACCCAATGTTTTATGGTGGTTTGGTCCACTCCCTCAAATGAGACCGCCACCCACTGCGCTTTCACAATTATGCTCCCACAGCTATAATTTTTACCATTATATCGCGCTTCGGGAGAAATCCATGATTCTTTATCTTATTGCGGCAGTTCTGGTCGGCTGGCTCACTGGGGTGTTTATCAACGCCCTGTCCGACTCGATGCCGTTTTTGCGACGCCCCCGACTGCCCCTGTACCCGAACGGCACGACCCGCCCCCTTATCGCGTGGTCGGGCCTGATTGCGTTTTTGACCGGGCATCGTCAGGGCAGCACGGAGACCGCCCCGCTGACCGATGAGGAAACGGGCGAAGTAACCTATGTGCCCAATCGCCTGAAGTGGCGACACATCATCGTTGAGCTGGGAACGCCGCTGCTATTTGCATGGCTGGTGCTGCGTTTCGCCGACGACCGCCCGCTTCTGCGCTTCGCCATCTGGTTCATTTATTTGACGATTCTGATTTTAATTACGGTGATTGACATCGAACATTTCCTGATTTTGTTCCCGATTTCGATCCCGTCGATTGTCATTGCCGCCGCGCTGTCCCTGTTATTTCCACCAGAGGGTCATAGTTGGAATGAATTCCTGATTGGTGGGTCGGTGGGCTTTGGTGTGTTTTTCCTGATCTTTAACGGCGGGATTTTGTTTAACGTCCTGACGGGTAATAGTGTGGTGGCGTTTGGTTTTGGCGATGTGATGCTGGCAACTATCGCCGGCTTCATGGTCGGTATAGAGCAAATGTTGACGGTGACGCTGAGGGCAATTATCTTTGGTGGGGTCGGGGCGCTGCTATATGTGGTCATTGCGCTAATTCTGCGCAATTTTTCTGCGATGAAGCCGCTGCCCTACGGACCGTACATTGCTCTGGCAACTGGATTGAGCCTGCTTACACTCTAGAATGATTTGGAACCAATCAGGCTGCCGATAGTAGGAAATTTGAGCCGGATGGTGGTTCCCTTGTTGAGTTCGCTCTCCACCTGAATATTGCCGCCATGAGCTTCAACGATTTTCTTGACAATGGTCAGGCCCAGCCCGGTACCGATTTCGGTGCGTGCTCTATCGGCGCGATAGAAACGGTCGAATATCCTGGGCAGGTCTTCTTCAGCAATGCCGTCGCCGGTATCCTGCACCTCGACAATCACGTGGCGATTGACAAAAAAGGCCCTCACGAAGATCTTGCCGCTGCTGGAATACTTGATGGCGTTGTCCAGTAGATTCCCGATACTGCGGCGCAGTTCGTGCGCGTTTGCCATGACGTGCGGCAAATCGTTTTCGATGCTGACCTCCAACTGGAGACCTTTTTCTTCGATGGGGACACGGTAAAACTCGGCACAGGACTGTACCACGTTCTGGATATTGGTCATCTGGAAGGTGAGCGTCGTGATTTCTTCGTCCAGCCGCGACATGGTTAGCATGTTGTCGAGCAGGGTTTGCAGCGTGTGGGCCTGTTCGCTAACGATTTTGCTGTAGCGGGCACGGCCTTCAGCGGAAGATGTCTTGCGCAGCAGGTCGGCATAAATCACGATACCGGACAGCGGCGTTTTGAGGTCGTGCGAGACGGTGCTGATGAATTCCTGAAGCATACGAACGCGCTGGCGTTCAAGCTCCAGTTCAATCATGGCGCTTTCGGTCTGTTTGCGCTCGGTAATGTCATAGATCAGGCCGATATAGCCGCCAAACTTCCCGTCAATCTCAAAGAACGGATGACCGATATTGATGATGTCGCGGTATTGACCATCACCCCGCTTCATGCGATATTCAAACTCAAGCGGCTGGCGACGGCGGAAGTTATACAGAAATTGTTCGCGCCATTCAGTGCGATCATCGGGGTGAACATCGTCCAACCAGCCCGTATTGAGTGCCTCTTCGAGTGTCTTGCCGGTAAATTCCATCCAGCTTTGATTGATATAGTTCAGGTGAGCGTTGCGCCCGGAACGCCAGACCGGAACCGGAAAATCTTCAAAGAAAGTCAGATAAAAATTAAGGGACTTTTCAAGGTTTTGCTCGGCCTGAACTTGCAGTGTTACATCAGCAGCGACCCCGATAACCTCACGCAGCGTGCCGTTGTCGTGCATGATCGGGCGATACCACACTTCGTAGAAACGCCCGCTCTCCTCAATGGTCGAATTGTGAGGCATACCCGATTCAATGACGTAGGCTGCATCACTGGTGAGAGGCTTATTTTTGAGTTCAAATATTGATCTGCCGAGAATCTCTTCGGGCTTGCGTCCGGCGGCTTCGAATGCACTTCCCGAAGCAAAAGTAATGATACCGTCACTGTTGAAGGCAATCAGGATCATCGACGCATTATCAATGATGGTGCGGATGCGTTGTTCGCTTTCACTCAGTGCGTCGTGAAGCTGCTGCGTTTCCAGTGAGCGCAAAATCCACTGGATGCGCCGCTTGAGCAGTTCTGACACAATGGGCCTACACATGAGGTCAATTGCTCCCGCGTCGAGAACACGATCTATGACAGCGCGGTCACCATCGGGAACAATGACGAACAGATTGGGGGTTGGGGTGGTGGCCCTAATCTGTGCGCAAACGCCGGTGGTGGTGGCTTCATCAAAGCTGGCGTCGAAAATCACGAGACAGTCCGGCTGCGTCTGGCAAACCCAGACGGCATCCCAGGGATCGTGGCTGGTGGTGAGGGTATAGTCGCTTAATATTGTTTGTAAATCGTCTTGCCCGGATGGGCTAACTAAATGTATTTTCATCTTGCTGCCCTGATGGTTACGTCACACATTATAGTTCAAAACGCGATGAGACGGTGCTATAATCTGCAAATCTTAAGCCTATTCGACGGGGAGTACTCTTTATGCCCAATCATGTCTCGACGGTATCGATTGATGAACAGGTCGATGTGTTAATGAGTAACACTGGCTATGGAGACGACCAGATCAAACACCAGATGGCAGAAGCCCTGCGCGAACGCCTGCTAGAGGCCGAAAAAGAAGGCCGACCACTGCGTGTTTATGCTGGCTTCGACCCAACCACGTCGGACTTGCATCTGGGGCATACCATCCCGATTCGCAAACTGCGCCAGTTTCAGGAGTTCGGGCATCAGGTGATTTTCCTGATTGGCTCCTTCACATCGTTGATTGGTGACCCGGATGCCAAAACCGTGCGCCCCATGATGACACCCGAAGAAGTAGAGGAAAACGCCACTACTTACTCGGAACAGGCATTTAAAATCCTTGACCCAAACATCACCGAGATTCGTTACAATCACGAATGGCTGTCTAAGTTAACGTTTGCGGATGTGATTCGACTGGCACAAAAATTCACCGTCCAGCAATTTCTATCGCGTGAGACATTCGCGACTCGTGTTGACGAAGGTGATCCCATTTACCTGCACGAGTTCTTTTATCCATTGATGCAGGGCTATGACCCGATTGCGCTGGAGGCCGATGTGCAGGTTGGTGGTCAGGACCAGCTTTTTAACCTGATGGCAGGTCGCCAGTTGATGTCAAAGTTGGATATCAAGCCACAGGTGGTGATTGCAATGGGCGAAAGCCTACCGGGTACAGATGGCGTCATGAAGATGAGCCAAAGCAAGGGCAATCAAATTCCGCTGCTCAGCGAACCCGGCCAGATGTACACCAGCCTGATGTCACTGCCGGACAGCACCATGCCGCTGTACTACAAGCTGCTGCTCGGCAAATCTCAGAAGGACACCGACGCCATCATGGACCGCATTGAGCGCGGTGAGCTATCTGTCATCGAGGCCAAAGAAGACCTGGCGCTGGAAATTACATCGATTTTCCACGGGCGGGAGGCGGCACTCAAGGGGCAGGAATTCAGCCGGGTTGCCAAACGGGAAGGCGGTATTCCGGAAAATATTGATGAGTACGCCATTTCAGAAGCCACGCCCGTTGTGGATTTGCTGGCCGACACGGGACTGTGCAGCAGTAAAGGGGATGCCAAACGACAGATTAGCGGCGGCGGTGTGCGGCGTGACGGTGAAAAAGTTGATGATGCGGGAATGGTGGTTGAACTGGATGAACTGCCGACGGTGCTGCAATTTGGCAAGCGGAAATTCGTGAAGATTGTACGGGGATAATCCATCGTGAAAATCTATACTAAAACAGGCGATGAAGGCGAGACCAGTTTGTTTGCCGGGGGACGAGTTCCCAAAAACCATCTGCGGCTGCATACATATGGCACGGTCGATGAACTCAACAGCGTGATTGGACTGGCACGGGCATTTGACATAGATGACGCCTTGAATGAAATGTTGGAACGTGTGCAGCAGGAGTTGTTTCATGTCGGCTCGGACCTTGCCACGCCGCTCGAAGCGGATGTTGAGTGGGTGGTGCGCGTGAAAGACGAACAGGTCAGCCGCCTTGAACACGAGATTGACCAGCTCAGCGAGGAGCTTGAGCCGCTGAAGAATTTTATCCTGCCGGGGGGCACACAGGCCGCTGCTACGCTGCATCAAGCCCGAACGGTATGTCGCCGGGCGGAACGCTGGCTGGCGGCGTTAAATGAGGAAGAAAACATCAATCCGACAGCCCTGCAATACATTAACCGGCTGTCGGATTGGTTGTTTGTGATGGCCCGCGCCGCTAATCACCGGGCAGGTGTGGATGATGTGATCTGGAAACGTTAGTTACTCCGGATCGCCGACAAATTTTTGCAGGGCCTCGATCAGTTCATTGAGGCCGACGGGCTTGCCGAGGAAGACGTCGGCTCCTGCATCAAGCACTGCCTGAATCTCTTTCTTATCACTAGAACCGGACAGCACAAAAATCGGCAGGGCGCGGGTATCCATGTCGCTGCGCAGCATTTTCACCACTTCAATACCGCTGTAATCGGGCATTCTGAGATCCAGCAGCACAGCCCGCGGGACGGTTGTGGCAATGTAGCGCATGGCATCCGCGACACGATGAACCGTATGGTGCTTGTATTTGAGCGTATCAAGCAGGTCAGCCAGGAGGTTGGCAACGCCCTGATCGTCCTCAACGATTAATATGGCACGGGTCTTGACGTCCTTGCTCTCATCCTGATCGAGTTTAACGGATGTTCCTGTACCGGAGTGCTCGACCTTCAAGCCTTCATGGATGGGGACCATCGTGAACTCGACGCGAAGCTGCAAGTTGCCCAGCATAATGGTATCGCCATGATCCATGCGATATGGCTGGTTAGGACGCAGCACATGGTTATTGAGCCGTGTGCCGTTGGTGCTGTCCAGATCGGCAATCAACAGGTAATCTGTGCTGGCAGTGATGGCGGCATGTCTGCGCGACACACCATGCTCAACGGCTCCATAATTTGCCAGATTGATTTCAGGCTTGAAATCTTCATCCTCATCGCCGCGCCCGACGATAAACTGCTCGCTGAGGCGAATGCGAAACGGAATCTTTGTATTGTCCTTCAAAATCAACTGCACTGACCAGCTAAAGTCCAGCGTGGGCGTGGTCTTCGGGGTTTCTGGTTTCAGTGTATCCGTCTGCGGCAGTACCGGGCCAAGTCGTCGCGTTACGCCACGCTTGTCATCTTCTGTCATGAGTGAGTCCTCAAGGTCATTCAGCGTTCTACATTCTCCATGATAACATTAACCGACTACTTTTATAAACCGTTTTGTTGCTTTTACCTACAGAATCTAAGACCCATGATGACGTTGTTCCGTCTCAGGAAAATACCATTGATTACAATCGTTT
Source organism: Chloroflexota bacterium (assembly GCA_022616515.1). Classification (GTDB taxonomy): domain Bacteria; phylum Chloroflexota; class Anaerolineae; order Aggregatilineales; family J027; genus JAKEEQ01. The sequence goes on from JAKEEQ010000353.1 coordinate 27,050, forward strand.
GCAAAAATATCAGGTTGTGCATCAAGCCAAATGTTCTTCCTCGTTAACCCTTCAAAATAGCGTCAATGCGATTGAGTTCGTCCTCGGAAAAGTTTGCATTGTTCATCGCCCCGACAATATCCTCAATCTGGCGGACTTTGCTGGCTCCGATGAGTACTGAAGTGATGACCGGGAAGCGCCACAACCATGCGACTGCCATTTGAGCCAGCGTCTGGCCGCGCTCCTGAGCGATTTTGTTAAGCTCGCGAACCTGATCAATCGTTTTATCGACATCATCCTTATCGAGAAACGGCGAATGTTCGCTGGCGGCGCGGGAATCTTCAGGGATGCCGTTGAGATATTTGTCGGTAAGCAAGCCCTGTGCAAGTGGTGAAAACGGAATTGTGCCAATGCCAAACACATCCAGCACTTCCAACAGTTCATCTTCCACCCAGCGGTTAAACATATTGTAGATCGGCTGGTGAATGAGGCAGGGCGTGCCAAGATCACGCAGGATGGCGGCGGCTTCGCGAGTCTGCTCGGCATTGTAATTGCTAAGGCCCACATACATTGCCCGCCCACTGCGCACCGTATAATCCAGCGCGGACATAGTTTCTTCAAACGGGGTATCGGGATCGGGGCGGTGGCTGTAGAAGATGTCAACGTAATCCAGCCCCATGCGTTTCAGGCTCTGGTCGAGGCTGGAAATGAGGTATTTGCGCGATCCCCATTCGCCATATGGACCGTTCCACATCCAGTAACCGGCTTTGGTGGAGATCACCACTTCGTGGCGGAGATGGTGGAAGTCGAGTTTCATTATTTTGCCGAAATTCTCCTCGGCGGACCCGGCGGGTGGACCGTAGTTGTTGGCGAGGTCAAAATGGGTAATGCCGAGATCGAAGGCGCGGCGGACCATCGCCCGACCATTTTCGAGCACATCCACACCGCCGAAGTTGTGCCACAGGCCAAGCGAGACGAGCGGTAATTTCAGGCCGCTGCGACCAGAGCGGCGATATTGCATCACATCGTAACGATTTTCAGCAGGAACATACATCTACGTTTTACCTTATCTACGCGGCAAATATTGGGGAGATTATAACGCGGAGAAAGTGCCTCCCCCACAGGATAAAGGAGGCACGGTCAGGAAATTACTTTTCGATGCCGAAGGTGTCCAGCCGCGCTGCCACATCGACATTCAGGACCACCTGCTCAAGCTCCCAGACCGCCCAGGGTTTGTCATTATCCCACTGCGTTTCTGAGCGCAGGGGTACAGTCCAGCCATCAAGTTCACCCCATTCCACAATGCGGTTACGCCAGCAGCGCGATCACGAGGCCAGTACTGGCAGCAACTTGAATCATTTTGCGCATCTTGGCCTCAATTATGATTGATGACAACACCGTGTCTCAGCGCATCGTTTGACGCAATGGCATCGTTAATATCCATATTGGTGACCAGTTCGATATAGGGGTAGGCGGCGTTCAGGAAGGCGCGGGTGGCGGTGCGACCAACCACACCCGGAATATTGGGCACACAAAAGTGAATGACGCCTTCTTCAACATAGGTCGGATTGTCGTAAAATGTCAGGCGGCTGGTTTCCACGCTGCCCCCCTGATCGATGCTCATATCGATGATGAGCGCTCCGGGATGCATCGACTGCACCATTTCGCGGGTGATGAGTTTGGGGGCTGGTTTGCCCGTGATCTGGACTGCACTCACCAGTACGTCTGCGAATTGGGCAGCTTTCTTCAGGTTAGCAGGATAGGCCACCAGCGTTGACACGCGACCATCAAAGTGGGCGTGCGCCATTTCCAACTTCTTGAGGTCTATGTCCATTAACATTACGCTGGCCCCATACTGGATAAAGGCTTTCGCGGCACTCATCCCGACCGTCCCCGCACCGATAATCACCACATCGGCGGAGGGCACGCCGGGGATTCCACCCATCAGGATTCCGTTACCGCCAAAATTATTCTGCGCATATTGGGCGGCAATCTGGGCAGTCATCATCCCGCCGATTTCACTGAAGGGGCGCAGCACAGGCAGTGAACCATCCTCTTCTTGAATGTATTCATAGGCAATGATCGTGACGTGTTTATCTTCCAGCGCTTTGATGCGGCTCTGGGGGAAGTTTGCCATCATCATGAAGCCCATCATCACCTGTCCGTCTTTCATCCATGAAGCCTCGTCCTCGGTAGGGCGCTGGACCTTCAGGACAATATCGGCGCGGCGGTAAATTTCCTCGCGGTTATAGCTGATTCGCGCACCGGCTTTTTCGTACGCCTGATCGCTGTAGCCGCTGCCGACGCCAGCGCAGGTTTCGACGTATACTTGATGTCCCCTCTCGGTGAGCATCGACACACCCGATGGGCTAATGCCGACCCGGTACTCAAACGGGCGATATTCACGGGGGATACCAATTACTTTCGGCATGAAATATTCTCCTCGATATTCAGGTATACCAGAAGGGTAGCATGTTATGCACGGTATGGTGGGCCAAAATGACGGTCAACGCGGCAATTAATGACAAAGGTCATGTGCGCCGCTTTGTTTAATTAGGACTTGCTGGATTTGTTGTTAACTATCCCGGTCACAAATAGTCATTCAGATGTGACAAACCCATAGCGCCACGCTAACGCCGTCGCCTGTGCACGGTCATCAACGCCGAGTTTGGCGAGGATGCTGGTTACATGATTACGCACCGTGCCCTCTGCCAGATGCAAACGGTCGGCAATGGCAGCATTGGTCAGGCCGCTGGCAAGCAAACGCAGCACATCGCGTTCACGGTCGGTCAGTGAATCGGTGATGGTGCTGTCCTGCTGTGGCAAACCATATTGGATGAAGGTAAACAGTTTTTCGGCAATTTGTGGGGCGACAGGTGTTCGTCCGGCAATCGCGCCCTCAATCGCCGCCGCAATGTCGTCGCCATCGGTGTCCTTGAGTAGATAACCTTTCGCGCCCGCTCGGATGGCATCCACCACCCATTCATCCTCATCGTAGGTCGTCAGAATCACCACCACCATGTCGGGGAATTTCTCACGGATGGCGCGGGTGGCCTGTACGCCGTTCATGACCGGCATTTTGAGGTCCATCAGCACCACGTCGGGCGTGACTTCTTCGATGACGTTAAGTGCCTGGATGCCGTCGTGGGCGACCCCCACAACTTCCATGTTGGGGCGGGCATCCAATATCACGCGCAGTCCTTCGCATACAATTGGCTGGTCATCCACGAGCACGATTCGAATCATGATGGGTTGCCTGTGTTGGTATGGCGCAAAAATTCTACCCTCCCAGACCCTGCATCGCAAAACGTTGATGGGAAGACACTTTTCGAGTGAGACTGCAATCTGACGAGATTGTGCATCACTCCAAAAATCCTTCCCCTCTGTCCTTCGGACATCTCCCCATAAATGGAGAGAAGGGGACTTTGCGGCTTGTCGATGCGGTAAATTCGTCGTTACAATAACGTTTTTGTGAACCGCTATACAGGCGGAAAGGGCAAGCGGTCTACTCGGATGCGGCTAGGAGTTGGTCGGTGGTTGTGCCCGGCTCCCAGATAACGGTGGTGTGGAAAGCCTGCCATGCAAACCAGAAATGGGTGATGGAAATCACCTGCGTGAGCTGCGTGCCTGCCAGTTCACCGTCTGTTGCCACACCGAAGATATTCCATGTGCTGCTGGTTTGCTCGTCGGTGATGGTCGTGCCATCCGCCACAAAGGTGAGAATCGTGCCGTCTTCCAGGGTAGGGTCGAAGAGGTTAGCTGCCCCAACTGCGCGGGCCTCGTTGATGTTGCCACTGTCCAGTGCGGAGCGTGCGCCCGGCTGCCAGAAGGCCACACGTGGCTCACCACCCACTATATCGTTGGCAACAATTGTCTCTTCGAGTGTTTCGAATGGATAAGCCGTGAAGATTTCTTCGCCGTTATCGTCATAGTGACGGTAGCCAAGCACCCGCGCCGTCGCTTCCAAACGCTCGTCAATAAAGCCGTTATACAGGAAGGGGTCGTCGGTTGAATCGTAGCCGATATACGGGTTGTAGTCAGCAGAATCACCCTGACTGGACAACACCTGCCCATCGGGAAACTGCATTTTGAACTGCCCGTAACTGGTCATGGCGGAGGGGATGAAGATAAGCTGCTCGTCGGCATATGTGCCGACAAGGCCCTCCCCGGTAGACTGCTGCCACCAGCTTTCAGTTTGATGGTCCCACATAATCAGGTCGCTGAAGCGGAGGAAGCCGCTCACTCCAAAGACAAGCGTTTCATCGTTCAGACGGCGGTCAAAGACAACGCCTGTATTGCACAGCGGGCAGAACGTCACCGCGACAGGCACACCGCCAATTTCGGTGTTGGCGATTTCGTGGCGGGTCAAAATACCCAATGGAAAAGCGCGGACATCGCCGTTGATTTCTACAGCAATGACCGGATGGTCATCCACCAGCCATCCGTTCGCCGAGTCAACACTCTCGTAACTGACGGTGTTTCGGGCCTCTTCACCGCCCCGACGCGGAATATCTTCTGGATAAACATAACCTTCAGGATAAAGCGGGGGAATGCCATCGCGGGCCACACCGCCGGAGGCAAAACCGCTGCTGGAGGGGTAACGGAAATTGCAAAAATCAGTATTAGGCCATGCCGTCAATAAACCCGTGCCGACTTGAAAATCATCATCTTCACAATCCATTTGCGAATGTGTCCCGGCCAATACGCCACTCCCTACGATGAACGCGGGGACGGTCAGGGTGAGCGCCATTATTCCTATTACTAATCGTCGTCTCGTCATTGCGGGGCTTGTCCTCGTTATATCCTATCTTTGCTAGATAGTCGGTACGCGCGAGACAAACCTTACAGACGCTCATGTGGCTCTAAGGCGATTATTGGGGAAAAATAAGGCGAACAGGTTCCGACCAGATGCGACCACCATTCCATACGCCAAGGGTATCAGTCAACCCGGGAATGGCAGTAGCAGTAGGAACCAACTCAGGTGCTGGGAAGATACCAGGGTCCTGATTTTGATAGTAGGCGACTACGCGATAGGTTTCGCCAGGTGTGAAGTTAATTATTTTATTTTCAGGATCATCCGAGGGATCTACTTCAATACGAACATTGCAGCTTTGCCGGGATTGCAGCACATATAGATCTTGCAGCGAATATGACTGTTGGGGAGTTTCTAGAGGACCTTGTACAGGGGGGTCAATTTCAGCAAATCTGTCAAAAAAAATAAGATACAAGCCGGGAGCGGACGTCGTGAGTGTGGCTTCAGCAGTTAATATACGGTCATAATCAACAACGCTATCGCGCTCATAAAATAGATAGACTGGACCGACATCATTGTTTCGGAAGATGACCTGAACAGTAAAGGGTTCATTGGGGGAGAGAACATACTCTGAATTGGTGAAGTCAGCATTATCAATGACCACCTCAATAGCCAGGTCCTGAAAGTCATCATTGTACTGCAAGATCGAACGCTGGTTACCGCCGGGTGGATGGGGTAGATTTGCACAATTCCCACCCCTTGTAAACTGCGGAAAAAACTGAGGATAGCCGACTGAAAGTGCAACAAGTATTCCTACCCCAAAAAGCGTCAACTGCGTCAGATTTTCCAGGCTAAAGATTTCGTTTGCACGTCTTCTCATAATGATCCCAACCAGCCTTGAATGGTAGTAAGTAAAGCTTGCGCCGTATGGGCATTGCTTTCAAACCAGATGGCGTCCGCATTATATTTGCGGAACCACGTATACTGCCGCCGGATAAAATGGTGCGTCGCGTTGCACAGGTCTTCGCGGGCTTCATCAAGAGTCATCTTGCCCTGCAAATAGTTGCCGATTTGCAGGTAGCCCAGACTACTCATCGACGGCAGATTCCAGGCATAACCCGCCTCCACCAATCGCATAACCTCGTCCACCAATCCGGCCTCAATCATCTGGTCCACGCGGCGGTTGGCCCGTTCATAGAGGGCACCGCGCTCCAAAGTTAAACCCGGTTCAAGCACAGTATACGGCGGAGGGTGCTTGACGCGAAAGTCGGAATAGGGTCGTCCGCTTTCCACGCTCACCTCAATGGCCCGGATGACCCGCCGCAAATTTCTGGCGTCCACCTGCCCGGCATGGACCGGATCAACCTCGCGCAAACGTTCCAGCAGCCCCTGCCAGCCATGTTCTTCGGCATAGGCTTCCAACTCAGCCCGTAATTCAGGGTTTGGCTCGACCTCCGGTATCTGCCAGCCATCAATGAGCGCCGTGATGTACTGTCCGGTGCCGCCCACGATCATGGGCAGCCTGCCCCGCCCGTGAATCTCATCAATCAACTGCGCCGCATCGCGTTTAAAGTCCGCCACATTATACCGGACATCAGGGGGAACGACATCAATCAGGTGGTGGGGCAGGGCGGCGAGTTCATCGGGGGTGGGCTTGGCAGTGCCAATATCCATCTGCTGGTAGATTTGACGGCTGTCGGCGCTGATAATCTCGGCATCCAGGGCCTGTCCTACCGTGATGGCAGCGGCGGTTTTGCCAACGGCTGTCGGGCCGATAATCACCACTACCGGCTGCCGGGCAAGCTGGTTACCACTTAAGGGCATCACGTACCATTTCCACCGAAAACAGGCCGTCTGGCATCAGGGCAATGCCCAGCACATCCACCCGCACCGGGCAGTCAAGTTCATTGAGGGTGAGATAGGCATTCACTACATCGGCTAATCGAGCCTGTTTGTGCTCATCCACACTGTTGAGGGCCATTTGCAACGCCTGTTTGCCGCGCCGGGTACGGACCTCGATAAATACGAGGGTTTCGCCATCGCGGGCGACGAGGTCAATTTCGCCGCGTTCACAGCGCCAATTGGTGGCGATGACCTCCCAGCCGAGGCGTTCGCAGTAGGTGCGGGCGATGTGTTCACCCGTGTTGCCGAGTTGTTTGCGTGAAGTCATAAATTCAACCTGTCCGTTCAATAGGTTTCATTATAACGCAACTTCAGATGGCAATTTTGGTGCGACCCATCACCATATCAAGAAAAAAACCTCCCACGGCGGGGAGGTTTCTCGAAACCACAAAGGCTAAGTGTTTTATGACTCGCTGTTGAATTCGGTAATCAGTTCGCCGAGTTGAATATAACTCACACGCGAGACTGGTTCGCCGTTGGTGTCGTAAAAGCGATTCCATGTTTCGGAGTCATTGGCACGATAGATCAGAGTTGGCGTGGCATTAATGCCGTAGTCGGCGCGTAGTTGCTCAGCGGCCCGCAGGGTACGGTCGGGACGGTTGGAGTTCATACAACTACCCAGATCGTCACCATTCAGGCCCAGTTCCTCAGCAATTTCTTCCATATTAGGCTGTGTGAAATAATCGACACCCTGTGTTTCCTGATAGCGGAACAGTTCCTTATGGAATTCCCAGAAGGCCCCCTGTTCGGCAGCGCATATTGCACCTTGAGCGGCGACTACCGAGAATTCGCCACCCACAAATGTCATGGGGCGATATTCAAAACGCAGTTGACCGCTGCGAACGTATTCTCGAATGAGCAGATCAACTTCTGGCTCAAAATCGGCACAGTGCGGGCAGGAAAAGTCTGAAAATTCGGCGATGACAATCGGGGCATCAAGGCTGCCGATGAACGGCGTGCCATCTTCCAGAATGCCGCGCACCACACCCTCACCAATATCATTGGCCTCGTCGATTTCGCGGTCGCTGTCAATGCTGTCATCCAGCGGAATGCCAGCATAGGCGGCAAACCGGGGGTCATCAATTTCGAACGTCTGGTTGCTCTCGCTCTGCGTATAGTAAATAACGCCTGCTGCAATGAGTAC
>JAKEEQ010000354.1 GCA_022616515.1 Chloroflexota bacterium
GCGCACATACTCAAAATGAATCCCAACGTCATCGGGGGCCAGTTCCGCCGCCTGTGTATAGAAATCAATGGCGGTTGCCAGATCACCCTGCCAGTAGGCTTCATCGGCACGTTTGGCAAGCGACACAGCGTCGGGAGTCGACGTAGATGGTCCGCTGACAAAGCCAGCGACCTGAGCCTGAACTGCATTAAAGCGCCACACAATAGCGAGCACAATTGCCATCGACATCAGCCATACCAGGAAAAACCAGAACGCACCCCGACGGCGCGAACGTCGTCCGTAATGCAGGGCAGATCGATCTCGACGTATTTGCATGGGCATTGAAAGAATGCCTCCACTAATTTCATAATCGGGGTTTATTATAGCGCAACCAATGATAGAAAAAACTGACGATAGGTATACCGTCAGTTTAGTCAGGTAGATGCTATCCTATCAATTGCCTTAGAGTGCGTCAACCGTGTCTGGATATGCTTCCTGTCCGATTTCCCACCGCACACGCAGGATGGTCTCGCTGTCGGGACGTACAGCAAACGGGTCGGCGATGCGCCCCACCGGGCCGGTCGCAGTCGGCACAACGAACCACGCGATTTCACCATCCACCGTCAGCAGCGGAACCTGATCCCGATAATATAACGGCACTTTCAAATTGGTAAATGTGTCTGACAGTTTTTGAGATTTGCCACCCAGACCAAACGGCCTGAAGCGGTCACCATCCTGACGTGTTCGCAGGGCCAATTTTGCTCCTTCGGGAACGGCGAGGGTGCATTCAAGCGGGTCTGCTGGATGGAGATCACGCGAGAGACCCTCAACGACCCAATAGGTGATGAGGCGCTGATTGTCATTGATATAGCCCTGTCCTTCTAAATCCAACGCGACATACTGCCCGGAAACCAGACGGGGCAGATTCTCTGGATAAAAGGGTGCACCGCCGTAACCAATCATCACTTCATCGTAGCCGATGGAAATGTACAGCCCATCAGGCAGATCAAGCCGCGCCCCCGTGTCACCCTGCAAAATAACCTCACGTGCGGCCTCCGTTTGTTCAAATGATAGATCGCGGGTGTCTGGCGACAACTCAAAGACCACTTTTCTAATCAGGCCGCGCTGGATGGCTAATGGTTGCTGGCTGAAGGCTTCGCGGTCAATATACACGATCTCACCGCCCTCATTCTCGGCCTCGGTGGGCCGGGTCTCAGCCCATTGCAGCATCCAGGCCGCCACGCTCTCCAATCGTCCATCAAGCACTTCAACCTCGGCTTGCACAACATCCGCCAGACTGACCAGTGTCTGTTTAATGTTCGGATTCAACGCTGCAAGGTCGGGCAGAATTTTGTGGCGGAGGGTGTTGCGAAATCGTGTCAGGTCATCGTTGGTTTCATCTTCGCGGGCCACAATATTATTTTCGGCTGCATACGCTCGGATGAGCGGGCGTGACGACTCTATGAGCGGGCGAATAAGAGTGTAATCTTCTGCGAAAAGGTCAGGATTTTTCTCATCAAGCAGGTGATAGTCGCTCAATGGGGTAACGGGTAACATGCCGCGCAGGCCGCGCAGACCAGTGCCACGAATCAGGTGCATGAGCACGGTTTCGGCTTGATCATCATGGTTATGACCAACAGCGATATATTCGGCGTCCTGCTGAAAAGCGACGTTCATCAAAAACGTATAGCGGGCTTGACGAGCGGCTTCCTCGATATTCAATCTGTATTGGTCAGCTAACCGCAACACATTGGCGCTGCCCCTCGTCACCGGGAGGCCCCATTGGTGGGCTAAAGCCTCCACATAAGCTGCGTCGTCAACGCCAGACTGTCCACGCAGGCCATGTTCGAAGGTCGCTACATGCAGGTCAATGTGCAACTCACTTTGCAGCATCTTGAGGGCATGCAGCAGCACTTGAGAATCAACACCGCCTGACACACCAACGACAACCGTACCCTGCTCCAGATTTTGTGACTGCCAGAACTCTTCAATTTGGTCTATGAGGTGTTGCGTCGCGTTCATCGCGAAGGCTCCCTGACCTAATCTAACATGAACAACCTAGTTTTACCCGGAATTTTGTTGGGATGCAACGTTTGTGTATGCTAAAATCAGACCATCTTCTAAGCGCGTTAGGACAACCGATATGTCTACAACAACCACCAAAACCATTGTGATGGTTGAAGATGAATCTGCCATCATTGACCTCATCACTCATCTTTTATACGCACCGCAAATCGAAATAGTCCCCTGCAAAACAGGGCCACAGGGGCTTGCCACCATCTTTGACCGCAATCCCGACATGGTTATTCTCGATGTTATGCTGCCCGGCATTAGCGGGTGGGAAATTTACGATCAGGTACGTGGCGACAAAGCCCTTCAGGATACCCCCATCCTCATTCTAAGCGTCACTCACCGGGAAGAGTTTGAACGCCGTGAGAACTTTGGGCGTAATAACATTGATGCGTATTTATCAAAGCCGTTCGACACACCGACGCTGCGGCGCGTAGTTCAGGAGATGCTTGGTGTTAACATCTGGTGATGTGATTCTGGTTGATGCGGAACATTTCGGTATTCGCCTGTTGATGCCGCTGCTAACCATTGGTGGCGCTATTGGCGGCTTTTTCTTGGGCAGTGCAATCATGAACCAGATCGATCAGAGTCTGGCGGGGGCGTGCCTGGGCATTCCAATGGCTATCGCATTGGCTGCACTGCTGGTCCAAATTGGCGAAAGAGTGATCAAGCCAAACTGGACCAGTGGACGGCACATCGAATTAACCGGCAACGATTTTACTCTGGTTGACCAACGCAGCAGGCGCAACGAGCGAGTCACATTTAACTTCATGCAAGACCTCAAAGTTGATGGGTGGTATTTTGAAATCCTGGAACGACGCCATCGTGTCCCCAAAGGATGGTACTGCACGGCGGCTCAATTCGCGCAGAATGGGCAGGAAGTTATTATATATACCTTTATTAATCCAGAGGAAATTCAAGAGATAAAAAATTACATGCGGTTATTTGAGCAGCTAGAGCGCACGAAAAAGAAGTCGCCTCAATCCGGACAGCATATCAGCGATGTCCGTCTGGCGACCCACCAGAAGTATCTTCGCGCACTCGAAGATAAACGCTGGGAGGATGGTGCAGAGGTCACGCCCGACGACTTTAAAAAGTTAATGCAGCATATGTAGTTCCGGCAAAGAAAAAGCCCCGGTGTGGGGCTTTTTTGTTATTCAGGCCGTGTGCAGTTTGCCGACCCACACAGATCCAGCACTGTTTCCATTGCATCAGTCGCCGTGAGGGCATTAAACCGCTCGATGGCTTCCTGATAGTATCCTGTGGCAGTATCTGCATCACTGGTGAGTGTTGCCAGCCGGACGGAAGCCAGTGCATAAGTGACCTGATCGCCGGTTTCATCGGCGACTGCACGTGCACAGTTCAAATACCGCTCACCGACATCCGTATTGCCAGCAATCGCGAACCATTCGCCAAGCCGCAGATACGTTGTGGGGGCCGAGGTAATGGTCACATCGCCATTAATCTCTACCTCACGACGCTCCTCGGTACACTGCAAGTCTTCAAGCGATTGCAGTTCATTAATTGCGTCCAGATAAAAGCCATTTGAGGCCCGCATATAGGCAAGTGCATAGACCTGAGCATCGTCATCAAGGGGCAGTGCCTGAATGGCAGTTGCATAAGCGTTGACCTGATCTACATCGTCGGTAATCTCAACGTCAACACCTTGTGGCACATCGGTCTCGTCAGTTGCCAGAATATTGACATCGGTGAGATCCCAATCCAGTGCATCAAAGGCAATGAATGCTGGATTCTCTGGAACGACGTTACATTCGGGCGTGTCATCTGCCAGCAAAGGGACAGTCGAGAGATCGGCACAGATGACAAGCACCGTACTATCACCCGGCACACGCAGGTAATCATCAAGATGCAGCGGCGTACCCGGCAGCGCAAAGTTGTTAACACTTGGATCGTCCCATGTGGAACGATTGTAGGAGGTCTCGCCCTCAATTGTGATGATGATGTTTGCAGGTTGTGCATTGTCATCCCCTTGAGCACGGACCGCACCCGGCAGCAGTACACCAACGCCAATCATGAGCGTTAATGCAGCACCGAGAAATTGTTTGAACATTCGATTCTCCTCTTTTCTTGATATCTATTTTACCAGAATAAACTATACGATTGCCCGTCGCAAAGCTGACGGAAAGACACTTTTAGTCACGCGCTGTGCAATCTTCATAATTTTCTAGAAATTCCTCTGCATCGGCTTGATAACCTTCCTGTCGACTGGTTTTAGGCTGCGACGAGTTTCTGACATCAAGCCATGCCTGTCGTCTCTCTCTGGATGGCTGTCGAATATCGCAAATGGCATCAAAGGTCTGTGCTCGGAAATAGTCCAGATTGATTTTGGTATTCTGGACAAATTCATCCAGCGATTCATCTGGAGTACACGGCGGTTGGATAACACGCTGGACGGAGATTGGAGCAAGATTCTCAAACTCTTGACGCGCCAATTGCAGATTAGCTTTTGCTTGTTGCTGTGCTCCTGTTTCCAGATACGCCTGACCCAGAGCAAGATGCAGCAGGTATCTGGCCTGATCTATGGTCGCCTGATCGTCAACAAGGGGGAGAAAATCTTCTTCGCTTTCTTCTTCGGTGTTCAAAAGATTCAGGCCATCTTCAATAAGTTGCAAAGCGGTGTTTGCCTGTCCATTTGCAATATAAATTTCTGCCAGATGATAGCGTGAGATCAACAATCTTGACTCAGCCTCCAACGCTTCCTCAAATACCCGCTGCGCATTTTCGGGTGAGCCAAGCGTTAAATACAAACAGCCGACCTGAACATAATTGGTGGCATGAGGATCGGGATCAAGGCGGGTTGCCGATTCAAGGTATAACTCTGCTTCAGATGCGTTACCCGCTTCAATGGCTCGCTGCCCGAACCAGTTATAGACTTCAGCGGCGGCGGGTGGGACCAGTGAATAAAAGCCTGCCATCAAGATAAAGAAAAGCGATGCCAGCAGGAACGAGATTTCACCCTGCCACGAGCGTCCACTTGAACGATCAACGAAGAACGCATTGAGAAGCTCACGCCCTGCAAGCACTCCACCAAAGGCCAGGACTAATTCGGCAAATACGGAAGCGCTGGACAACACATCCAGCCCGTTCACTGCCAGACGCTGCGTCAAGAGTGTTACCAGAATGATGCCTGCCAGTCCCGGCACAATTGCTGCCGCGAACCAGAACGCATTTAGCTGTCTTGCCCGCAATGTGCGGCGGTTATCCATAAACCACCACCATGCTGTTTCGGGCGGTGTAGTTGGTTGGGCCTTGCGCAGTTTTACCGGATCAAGATCTGCCCGGTCGATTACCCGGCGGCGTATCTCGTCCAGTACGTCATCATGTTCAACGATGTACTGGAGAGTCTCTCGCCGCACGGCATAGGGTACGGCTTCAGTCTCTTCAAGCATTTGCTGAACATAATCCCGCGCCCATAGAACCTCTAGCAGAAGTGTTTGCAAATGTCGCGCTTCGCGTGATTTTGCTAAGGTTTCGATGGATTCGCGTTTTCGCTTGCGAAAGACGACTCGAATGTCTTCAACAGTCTCTACCAGAACAAACCAGATGCCACGCAGAATTACCCAGAAGACAAGCAGTCCACTCAGCAAGAACAGGAGACTGTCGCGAAATAAATCCCACAAACTGCGCTCTTCCTTAAATTCCACAGTTTGCATCATGTCGGTCTTGCGAATATCTGGAAATTCGTCAATGAGTGCCTCGAGGGCTTTTTCATATGCGCCTTTTGCTGATTGAAGTTCAGCGCCGGACTCTTGTAGTTCTGTGGTTTCGCGTTCACTCACGTTGGTAGTCCTCCCCTGGACACTATTATAGACCGGAGGGAGTGTTGCAACACACCCGAATAATTGGGTGTTCAGTTTAACATGCGAACCTGACACGTCCAATCTATAATCGGTGAATGGAAACGGAGATTGCGAGATGGATGGAATAAGGTCCATCTTGAGTTCAACTACAGCCATATTGAAACAATAATTGTTGTCAGGATATATTCAACCCGGTTGATACTTCTATATCGACAAAAAAGCGGAATGCTACTCAAATTATTTACCACAAGGACGATAAGCATGCAACGTAAATTGATTCTGGTAGTGATGGTTTTAATGATGGTGAGTGCCTCCCTTGTAATGGCACAGGACACCCCGGAAAGAGTCCGCGAAGCAGCGATTAACGCCCTCAATCAAGCCATTCCGGGGATTGGACGACCGGACTCGTGGCGACATGCGGGGCCGCAATCCAGCACCCAGAGTTCGCTGGACTGTCCTGGCACTCCCGGTGTAGCCTTACAATCCCCTCTCAGCTACTATCAGGTCTGGCTGACCTATGGCGCGGATGAATACCTTATTCATGTGAGCGCAGACGCGACCACTTTCGTTTACTGCGACACTAAAATCCCCGGCAGTGCATCCTATCAGGGCGCTGGCGGTTCCGGGCAACCTACCCAGTCACCAGCCGTGAATCTGACGCCCACCACAAGTTGCGTACTTTCCACCTCGAACGCGAATGTTCGGGGATCGCCATCAACATCGGCGGCGGTCGCGACGGTCATTACCGAGGCCAGCAATGTCCCCGTACTGGGACGCACCCCGCAAAATACATGGTGGCAAATTGGGGAGGGCTGGATTGCCAACACGGTTGTTACGGTATCTGGTGACTGTGATGCCGTGCCGGTGACAGGTTCTGAGGAAGTTGACTATGGAAATTGTCCAATTGGATTTTCGGGTTATATGACTTCGCGGCTTGCCATTGGCGCACAGGGTCGGGTGGAAGGTGAAGAGGGCGACACACCTAACCGTGTTCGCGAAAACCCGACTGTGACGGCAGAGCAGCTTTTCCAGTTACAGCCCGGCGACGAATTTAGCGTTATCAACGGACCTCAATGCGGCAATGGCTTTGTCTGGTGGCAAATTGAGAGTGACGATGGCCGTATTGGTTGGACTGCCGAATCGAGTGTTGGTGATCAGGAGTACTACCTTGAACCTGTCATCGAAGGTCTCAATGCTGAAGGCGAGGTGGACTTCGCGGACGTTCAATTTGCCTATTCCACTGACCTCGCCTCAGATGTGGCGTTTGAGGAGATTGCACCGGTCGAGTCAACGGGTGAGGATGGTCCAGTCCCGGCGGGACATCCAGGCTACCGTGAGTTCACCTTCCTCGATTTTGTTGAGGAGAACTCGTTCGATCCGCCCGCTGCTCGCATTCGTATCTATCCGACCGAGACGATGTTCGAATATAACGAAATGATTTACGACCAGTGGGTTGCCCTGTCCGAAGTTCTGCAAGATCAGACTGCTTTCGCCCCGGATGCGGTCCTGCAACCTGCTTCGAATATCGACCTGGAACCGCTGCCTGCTCTCCCGCTGCGTAATGCGGCGCAGGTGTTTGTTACACAAATCCGTTTCGTCGAATTTGAGGATGGTGTGGGTATACGATATATCACGCGCTATGCGCAGGCTCCGATGGGAACATCGAACGAGGAATTATTCTACACATTCCAGGGCCTAACCTACGATAATCAGTACTATATCGTCGCTGATTTTCCGATTTCAGCGGCAATCTTACCGGATACGTGGACGCCTGACGAACCCTTTGATGTTGATGCGCTGATTGAGGAAGAAGAGGCAATTTATAAGGAATTGGCGGTCCTCAATCCGCTGGATTTCACGCCTGAACTGGAGCTTCTAGACGAGATTATCGCCTCGCTGAATGTGGAATAAATCAGTAAGGCGTCGGGAAAGCGGCGGGAAAAAGGGCTGGTAACTTTTACGGTTAGTATGCACAATTCCGCGAAGTCGCCCTTGAGTGTTGAGAATCTCGTTGTTACACTGTTGGGGCTATTTTCAAAGCAATCTATGTGGTGCCCATTGGAGCACCACAACTCTGGAAGACAAAGAGAGGACATCAAACCGTGAAACGTGCCTTCCTATTTCTTTTCGCGTTTAGCCTGGTCGCTGGCATGATTGTCATTCCGATGGTGGCGAGTGCTGACACCTCGGCTGGACCCGATCTGAATGTCGCTGCTCAGACAGAACCAACCTTGACCCCAACTGATCCGAACTGGCTGGGTTTTGCTGCTGCACGCGATGCACTTTCTGAAAAATTAAACACAAGAATTCAACTCGTCCAACGCTATCGCTGGGCACAGGTTGAGTTTATTCAGGGTATTGTCGAAGGCTGTACCACCGACTTCCCTGAAGGAGTTGAACCGCCGGTTCACTACTTTGGTTGGCGTTATGTCATTACGCTGCTGAATGGCAGGTCGTATGAGGTGCGCGTCAGTTTCGATCTTAAAGACGTTTTGATTTGTGATGAAGTAACTGTTGATCTCGAAGATGTTGGCGGCGGTACTACGACCGGTCCTATCGGCAATGTCGCTACAGGTCCACTGGAAATTGGTGCCCAGGTTCCCAATTCACTGAGTGCTGCGGCAGTTGGTTATCTGAATCAGGCCAAGGCCAAATGGGTGAAGATTCAGGCCAAGGATGGTCAGGATTGGTGTGGATTCATTTCCAATGCCCATGCTCAAGGCTTTAAGGTGCTTGCATCTACGCTCGGTGAACCGTCTCAGATTACCAGCGCTTCGTATCATGCATCGTTTGGGGATTATCTAGCCAGTCTGGCTTCATGTGGTGCTGACGCGATTGAAGTTCATAATGAACCGAATATTGAGCGTGAATGGCCTGCCGGTCAAATCAATGGAGCCAGCTACACCGCGCTGCTGAAGGTTGTGTATCCCAAGATCAAGGCCGCGAACAATGCAACGATTGTTATCACGGCTGCTCCGGCTCCGACCGGCTTCTTCGGGGCAGCGGGTTGTACGAACAACGGTTGTAACGACGATGTATTCTACCAGCAGATGGCTGCTGCCGGTGCTGCGCAATATGCGGACTGTATTGGCGTTCACTACAACGAAGGTGTTGTCAGTCCGAAGTTGTCATCTGGTGACCCCCGTGATAATTATCCAACCCGATACTTCCAGACCAACCTGAACCGTGCACTGTCACCGTTCCCCGGCATGGTTGCCTGCATCACCGAAATTGGTTATGTGTCACCTGAAGGCTACGGTCCGCTGCCTGCCGCGTTTGCGTGGGGCCAGGATACCACCGTTGCCGAACAGGCTCAGTGGTTGGCTGAAGCTGCGGTGCTTGCTTCACAACTTGGCAACGTGCGTTTGATGATCATCTTCAACCTGAACTTCACCGTTTACGGTGCTGACCCGCAGGCGGGTTACGCGATGGTTCGCGCAAACAACACATGCCCGGCATGTGATGCCCTGGCTGCTGTCCAGCAGTAATCAATAGCATTTGAAGCACAGAACCGCTCTCTCGTGGAGCGGTTTTTTTGTGTTACTATTACGCGGACACTCAAAGTAACCGGGGTTGCAAGATGCGTAGATTAATTGTATTGCTGTTATTGTTAGGAATTTTTATGAGTCTCACTCCTCACCAGAACACCCGAGCACAGGATAATCAATTTGGAGCGGAATGGTTTAATGACGCCATTATGTACGAGGTTTTTGTGCGTAGCTTCCGCGATAGTGACGGTGATGGTATTGGGGATTTGCAGGGTGTTATTGACAGTCTCGATTATATTCAAAGTCTGGGGGCCAATACCATATGGCTGATGCCGGTCCATCCCAGCCCAAGTTATCACGGATATGATGTCTCCGATTATTACGAAATTAATCCTGATTACGGAACGTTGGATGACATGTTGATGCTTATTGAAGAGGCCCACAAGCGTGATATGTACATCATTCTGGACTATGTTGCCAACCACACATCTACGTTTCATGAGTTTTTTCAGGATGCCTACGACAATCCTGACTCTGAATATGGCAACTTCTACAAATGGATGGATGAAGACCAGACAAGTTACCAGAGTTTCGCCGGTGTTTCCAGCATGCCAGAAGTCAATTATGAGAACGAGTTTGCGCGACAGTATATGATTGATGTCGCGAAATTCTGGCTGGACCCTGACAGCGATGGCGATCCATCCGATGGGGTCGATGGCCTGCGCTGTGATGTCGCGATTGGGCCACCCCTGAGCTTCTGGCGCGAAGTTCGCACTGCGATGCTTGAGATTAATCCTGACGCCGTGCTGTTGGGTGAAGTCTGGCTGCGAAGTGGTCTTCAGTTACAGGATTATCTGCAAGGTGATACGTTCAATGCTCTGTTTGACTTTCCTACCTTTCACTCCCTGATCGCAGATCACGATACCAATGCTGATGGCGCGGTTTCCGGTCAAACATCATCAGAATTTATCGGGCTTACCCTGCGCGGTAGTCTGCGCCTGTATCCGGAGGGTGCTCATCTGGTTCGTTTCATCAACAACCATGATACCAACCGCTTCATGAGCGAGGTCGAAGGCGATTGGGAGCGGGCCAGAGCCGCTGCCGTCTGGTTATACACAGTATCGGGCACACCGATGATTTACTACGGCGAGGAGATTGGCATGTTTGGGTCAAAGGGTGACAGTGGATTTTATGACGAATACCGGCGGGAGCCAATGGACTGGTTCCGAACGGGGCGCGGTGATGAGATGACGACATGGTTCCGTCCCGGCGACCGCTACAACCTCTCCAACGATGGCGTGAGTGTTGAGGAACAGGATGATGACCCGGCATCACTGCTCAACCACTACCGGCTGCTGGGCGAATTTCGCAACCAGACTCCTGCCCTGCGAAGTGGCTATGGAGGCGTCGAACTTTCGTCGTCTTCATCAGATATTTACACCGCATGGCGTGGTGATCTGGCGGGTGATTTTGCCTTTGTTGTGATTAATTTTTCGACAGAGACTATCTCCACCAGCCTTGATGATGACGAGTTTCCGGTGAGTGATCTGAGCGAGATGGAATTGGCGTTCGGCGAAGGCTTTACACTTGATGGACCGAGGTTCACCATCGAGCCAGCAGGCTATGCCGTTTTCCTGTCACGGTAAACCGATGGCGGCAGCGTTATCCCGCCGCTAATGTTTTTTTAGCAGTACATCGCGCAAGTATTGTTGTAAGCATTTCAAGTCTAAACCATAGAGACGTAAAATTTCCTGTCCGTCAGGATCAACTGTCATTGCCAGCAGGAGATGTTCGGTACCTGTATAGTGTGTGCCGAGAATTTCAGCACGGTCAACAGCACCATCAATCAGGTGATTAACCAGTGTTTTCGCACCGGGTACCAGTCTTGGCAGCCCCTTAAGATCATTTTGTAGTGTAACGCTATCCAGCCCACAACGAGGGAGTGCCTCAAAGGCGATACCACGCCGCTCCTGTGCGAGCGCTAACAGAAGATGCAATGGGGTCATTTGTTCGTGGCGGTGCACAATGGCAATATATTCGGCAGCATTCAATACTCGCTTGCCAAGTTCACTGAGCTTAGCCATCCGACGTGCAGATTCCATCGTAATTTCGGTGAGGCCATCCTGAACGAGGCGTTTGATGCGGCCCCGAACCTGATCGGCTGTGATGTCAAATTCCCTCATCAACTCGTGCAGCCGCCCACCACCAATACGCAGCAGCCCCAACAGAAAATGCTCCGTGCCGATGTAATCATGATTCAACCATTTTGCTTCGGCAATGGCTGCTGCCAGCGAATCACGCAGGGCCTCAGTAAATGGCAGCTTGTCGCTCTCGTGGTCTGCATACGGGTGGAAGGTTTCAATCATATCCAGCACATGGTCGAGATCGAGATGAAAATGCTCAAGTACCTGAAATCCAACACTACCTTCGGTATGTAAGATACCGGCAAATAAATGATCGGTATCGACTTCCACATGTTGTAATTGTCGTGCAATGTAATGCCCCATCCGCAGGGCTTGTTTGGCATTCTGGCTATATTGATCTGAAGACATTCTCAGTAATCGGGTTTTATTGGGCAATAATCCCGATTATACTCGGGGGAGAAAATATCGCACAAACTTTCCCTTGCGATGGATGGTTGAAGGAAACAGAATGACACGATGGCAACCGAAATCTTGCAGCACAACCGAACAACATGGACCAACATCACGCGCGTAACGCCAGATGACGTTAAAGCATTGAGTGAGAGATACCCTCAGTTCCATCCACTGGACCTTGAAGACCTTCAGTCACGCATTGAACGTCCTAAGATGGATGAATACGAGGATTATCTATTTCTCGTCATGCAGTTTCCCCATTGGGACCCCGTGCAGCGTGTCAGTCGCCCATCAGAGGTAGATATTTTTATTGGCAGCGGTTACGTGGTGACCGTGCATGATGGCACACTGCGTGCCCTGACACGCCTTTTTGACGAATGCCAGAACAGTGAACACATTCGGGATCAGTTTATGGGTCGTGGGGCAAGCCGCATATTTTATGCCGTTATTGACCGCCTCGTTGACGACATTTTTCCCATGCTTTACAAGGTCGATACCAAGATTCGCAAAATGGAAGAAATTATTTTCAGCGACAGCGAACGACAGGTTATCCGCGAACTGGCCTATGTGCGGCGAGATGTGATGGCTATGCGCCGGATCATGCATCCGCAGATTGAAATTATTGCCAATCTAGAGCGCATCGAACGCCCCTATATTCATGATGAACTGGACGTATATTTCGGCGACATCCTGGACCACTTACGCAAGGCTGAAGATATGGTCGTTGACTATCATGAGGTCGTCACGGGTCTTGTCGATACAACAAACACCGTTGCGACAATTTACACCAATGACATTGTGCGAATTTTGACTATCATTTCTGTGATACTGTATCCACTTGAGATCATTGTAGGCTACTTTGGAATGAATGTGCCTTTACCATTGCAAGACAGCGGTTTTGCAGCAGGCTTTATCACAGGCGGGATGGTGATTATCTCGCTGTCGATGCTCTTGTATTTCAAGCGAAGAGGATGGATTTAATGAGGACCTGAATGCAGAAAGCTATAATCATTGATAGTAACGTCAAACTGCTTGTCTTAGTTGATGAACTACAAACAAAGAAACACGTTGCCATTGATACAGAGGCCAACAGTCTCTTCGCGTATTATGAAAAAGTCTGTTTAATACAGCTATCGGCCCGTAACGGCAGTGGACAGGTCAACGATTACATCATTGATCCCTTTGCCATTGATGACATGTCTCCACTTGGGTCGGTATTTGGCAACCCTTCCACGGAAGTGATTTTGCATGGTGCTGAATACGACATTATGCTTCTGAAACGCGATTTTGAATATACGTTCTCTAGCATTTTCGATACTCATCTTGCTGCCCGAACACTTGGCATCTCAAAAGTTGGGCTGAGTTCCCTGCTCGAAACCTACTTCGACATTTATATAGACAAGCGTTTTCAGCAGAGCAACTGGGGCAAGCGGCCCCTCACTTCAGAGCAGCTTCACTATGCCCAGTATGACTCGCATTATTTGCTCGATTTGCGGGATATACTGCATCAAAAAATCGTTGAAGCCGAACTGCTGGAAGAACTGGAGGAGACACACGAGCAGATGGTAGAGCTGCCTCCCATAGAAAAGTCATTTGATGAGGAGGGTTTCTGGCGTATCAAAGCCTCAAAATCTTTTAGTGACGCAGAATTGGCAATTCTGAAAGAACTGTATCTGTGGCGTGAGGAAACCGCAGCAACACTCGATAGGCCCCCATTCAAGGTTCTGCAAAACAGCACACTGGTGCGTCTTGCGGAGGATCAACCTGCATCTATA
>JAKEEQ010000355.1 GCA_022616515.1 Chloroflexota bacterium
ATGTTTGGATAGAGCGAATATTGCTGGAACACAAACGCCACATCACGGTCGGCGGGCATAACGCTGTCAACCTGTTCGCCATTAAACAGCACATGCCCTGCATTCTGACGTTCCAGCCCGGCTATAATCCGCAGGGTCGTCGTCTTGCCCGCTCCGGTTGGACCCAGCAGCACAAAAAATTCGCCATCGTCTACCGAAATCGACACGTCATCCAGTGCGGTCACGTCCTTAAAATGTTTGGTGATGGATTGTAAGGTTACACTGGTCATCTACGTCGCCTTTCGAATTGCCGCTTCAGTGCGAGGGTCGAAAAAGCGGACGCTGGCTGGATCAATGGTGAAACGCAGCGCCTCGTCAATCTCATGCTGCATCTCGCGCCCGGCCCGCGCATGAACAATTGTATCCTCGCCTAGATCGAGGTGTAACATGCTGTAGCCGCCGTGCAGATCGTCCGCATAGACTCTTGCCGACAGGTCGCCATCTCCGTTTACATGGGCCGCTTCGGGGCGGAATCCGATAATGATTTCTCCATCGTCGCCCGTCAAACCCCGCTCAATGGACGCTTTCCAGTCATCCGGTATACGGTACGTATTGCCCTCATTGATGCGAATCATCCCCTGCCCGTTATACTGGCCGTTGATGAGGCTCATACCGGGGCTGCCAATGAACCGTGCCACAAAAAGATTGGCCGGGTCATGATAAACCTCGGCTGGCGTACCTACTTGCTGAATCTCGGCATCGGACATGACGACGATACGGTCGCCCATTGCCATCGCCTCAATCTGGTCATGCGTGACATAAACGGTTGTGGCATGCTGGTCAATATGGAGGCGTTTGATTTCCGCCCGCATCGTTTCGCGAAATTCGGCATCCAGCGCCCCCAGCGGTTCATCCATCAGGAAAGCGGCTGGCTCTCGTACCAGTGCACGGGCCAGTGCCACTCGCTGCTGGTCACCACCGCTGAGCACACCCGGTCGGCGGTCCAGCAGGCGCTGAATACGAAGCAATTGGGCGACCTCTTCCACGCGCTGATTGATCACGGCACGATGACGGCGGCGCAGCCACTGCACCATAAACACCTGGAACACCCGCTGGCTCAGAAAACGCCCTACCTCGCCGAGTCCTAAATCGTTATCAATATCCGCACCGAGTTCAGCTTCCAGCGGAAATGAGATGTTTTGGCGGGCAGTCATGTGAGAATAGAGCGCGAAAAACTGGAAGACGAAGGCAATATTGCGTTCGCTGGGATTGAGCCATGTCACATCCCTGCCATCAAACAAAATCGTACCGCCTGAAACGGCTTCCAGACCGGAAATCATGCGTAGTGTGGTGGTCTTGCCGCACCCCGATGGCCCCAGCAGCACCACAAATTCACCGTCGTTAATTGTCAAATTGAGCGGTTTAACGGCTTGAAAATCACCGAAACGTTTTTCAACTTCGAGCAGTTCAATCGTTGCCATACTCTGTCTCCTCCTACCCTTTGCGGATTGCACCGAAGGTGACGCCGCGCAAAAGATGACGACGCAGAGCAAAGGTGACAATGATGACCGGGATTAAAAATACCAGTGACCCGGCGGCAATCGCAGCCCATTCAACGCCCCCGGTCCCGATTCGCGACGGGATGCTGGGCGGTGCGGTGCGGGCTGTGTCTCCGGTGAGCATCAGGGCAAACGCATATTCATTCCAGGCAAAGATAAAGCTAAACACCGTCGTTGCGGCAATGCCGGTAACAGCCTGTGGCAGCACAATCTTGCGAAAAGCTTGCAGTCGCGTGTAGCCATCAACCAGTGCCGCCTCCTCATACTCGCTCGGAATTTCATCCATGAAGCCTTTCATCAACCACACCGAAAAGGACAGGTTGAAGGCGGTATAGAGCAGGATCAGCCCGAAGTGTGTATCATATAAACCCAGTTCACGATACATCAGGAAAACGGGCACGGTTACCACGACGGGCGGCAGCATACGGGTGCTGAGGATGAAAAACAACATGTCATCCTCGCCGGGTATTTTAAAGCGACTGAAGGCATAGGCCGCCAGCACACCAAATCCAACGGAGAAAATCGTCGAAACCCCGGCAATAATCAGCGAGTTCAGCAGTTGTTTGGGGAACTGACTTGGCCCGATAATTGCCTGTCCCCGTTTCAGGGCGATTTCGTCGGCGAAGTTCAGGTCATCACGCTGCCGGTATTCTTCGGCCTCGTCGGGCAGCAACTGGCGGCGGGTGGTCAATAAACTGACAAACCCTTCCAGTGTCGGCTCGAAGATGACCTTTGCAGGCGCGGCGACGGCATCGGGCCGCGACTTAAACGCCGTCATGCCCATCCACACCACCGGGATAAGCATGATGATCGTTAGGATGATGACGAGGGAGGCTCTCAACCTAAGCGCCAGACGTGGACCAAACCCTACTTTATCCACGCGCGTCGAATGCAAAACGGGTGAACGAGGAGCTTTGGAAACCTGTGCCATGCTGCTACGCCTCCCTTACCCGATTCAACGCCCGGATATACAGATTGCTGATGGCGATAATAATCACTAACACAATATAGGCCAGCGCACTCGATGATCCGGTTTCAAATTGCCCTTGCAGCGCCTCCCGATAGAGCCGGACGGAGACGGTCTCTGTGCCCGGCCTGCCGCCTGTCAATCCCATCACCAGATCGAACTGCTTGAAGGCTTCAATCGTGCGGAATAACACCGCGATAATCAGCAGCGGCATCACCTGTGGCAGCGTGATCCGCCAGAACTGGAACCACGAACTGGCCCGGTCAATGGCAGCCGCTTCATATAAATAGTCGGGAATGGCACTCAGCCCCGCCAGCGCCAGCAGCATCACAAATGGACTCCACATCCACACATCGACAATCACAATACTGTAGAGGGGATATTCCACCAGCCATTCCGGCGAGGTTTCGAGATTTTGATACCCCAGCAGCGGATTGAGGATGCCAATCGACGGGTTAAAAATATTCCGCCAGAACACCCCAACCACCACCGGCGATACCATCATTGGCACTAGAATCAGTGTAGTAAGTAAGCCGCTCCCGCGAAATTTCTCTTTGAGCAGCATCGCCATCCCAAAGCCAACAATCATTTGCAGCGACACCGAATAGAGTGCATAGCGCCCGGTAATCGCGAAATTTTCCCAGAAGCGCTCGTCAGAGAGAATATCACGATAATTTTGGAGACCCACCCACTCAGGAGCGGTTGTTGAGATAATAGAGTATTCAGTAAAGCTCAAGTAAAGACTATATATAAGCGGAAAAATATTCATCAAAATCAGCAGCAACATCGTCGGCACAATAAACAACTGAATAACACGCCGGTCACTCAAATGTCGCCGCGTTGGTCCTTGCATGGTTGTTTGTGACATAGACATCCTCGATTCTTGTGCAGACAGGTCGGGTGAGACCCTAACTGGCATCTCACCCGCTTACCGCAAAATTTGGTCTATTCTTCAACCAAACCGGCTTCGATTAGAATCTCATCATGTTCAAAGGCCATCCCATCCAGTGCCTCCTGAGCAGTACCCTCGCCGCCTACAACGTAGGAATGCAGATACCGCTGCGTTGGTTCGAGCAGTTGCCCGAACTGTGGAATGTTCCAGAAGTCCTTGACGAAGGTCATCGTCTCGGCAAATGCAGCATTGTAGGGGGTCTGGTTGAGGAATTCTTCAGAACCCAACACATTAATATTGCAGGTGTAGCCACCCAGCGCAGCCCATTCGGCCTGAACTTCTTCCTGACCGAACCAGCGGATGAAATCCAGCGCGGCTTGTTGACGCTCTTCGCTGATATAGGCGTTAACGCTGATACCCTGACCACCCAGCGCGGCAAAACGATCACCGTCCGGGCCAGCAGGCATTGCGAAGTAGCCCGTCACATCGCGATACGGGTTGATTTCGGGGTTGTCCAGTGCCGGGAAGAACGCGAAGTAATTCATAATCATCGCGGCTTGCCCATTGATGAAGATGTCGTTCATCTCGGCGAAGAAAGCATTATCCGTGCCGGGAGGAGCAAACGAGTAGAGTTCTTTGTACAGTTCAAGCGCGGCGACTGCCGCCTCAGAGTTAACCACATCGAACACATTGTTATTCTCATCGGCCCAGTCCACACCGTAACTGAACAGCACGTTCTCAAAGCCCATTGTGATCGCATCATAGTCAATCTGGGTATACACACCGACCCCATACAAACCATCATCGGGACGGGTGAAGAACTCAGCGATGTCGCGCAGTTGCTCCCATGTTTCAGGTACAGCCAGCGCATAACCATAGGCTTCTTCAAACGCGGCCATTTCGTCCGGGTTCTCGAACAGGTCTTTGCGATATGCCCAGCCATTGGCATCACCCTCGGTGGGGTAGGCATAATACTGGCCTGTACCTGCTGGATATTCGCCATAGTATTGCAGCGTGGCAGGCGTGACAGTTTCTGCCAGACCTTCACTGGTCATGAACTCGGTCAGATCAAGATAATGTCCTTCTTCGACACCCTGACCGAGCCACTGGCTGTCACCGACGACCATATCGTAGGAGTCGCCTCGTGCTGCCCATTCCGCGGCAACTCGGTCAAAATAGCTGCCCCACGGTTCCTGAACCACCGTCACGCTGATGCCAGTCTCTTCTTCATAGTTGTTGCCAACTTGTTGCAGATAGTTGGCCGGGTCCCATTCTGCCCACCAGATGGTCAGTTCGGTAACACCATCCTGAGCATCTGCCACAGGCTGGGCACTGTTTCCGCTAAAACCAACGAATAACACAGCCAGCAAAATCGCCAGCGTTCCTAATTTTCGAGTCATTGGTAACGTTCTCCTTATAATAGTTCGATGCTTTCGAAGTGAAACATAAACGTCGATTGTTTTGCGATATACACCTCCTGATACCTACCATCCAGTAACGCTGTGTTTGTAGACTGGCTACGAAGCCGCCACAAAAACATGCTCTAAAGCTAATGCTATCGCCCCATTTACCCCCGCGTCTGGTCCCATCGGTGAGGTGTCAATCCGCAGGTGGCGGGTCGATAAGGGTAGTGAGCGATGTAATACGCCGCGTCGAATCGAGGCGAGAAACTGGTGACCGATATGGCTTACACCACCGCCAATGAGAATCAGGCTGGGATTAAAGAAATTCACCAGACTGGCAAGCACTTCGCCAATCATGCGCCCGCTGTCTCGAATAATCTCGTTGGCAACCCGGTCACCTTCTGAGGCGGCGGCTCCTACATCCTCGGCGGTGAGTTCACCGTTTCGTATTTCCAGATATTTGGCGAGAATGGCGCTGTTTCTGGCGAGTGCAGCTTTAGCGGCAAGCCCGGCAATTGCCGGTCCGGCGGCCATCGCTTCCAGACAGCCAACATTGCCACAGTGACAGGTGGTGCCGTTTTGATCGGCGCAAATGTGCCCGATGTCCCCGGCACACCCATTCGAACCGCGATAAATCTGTCCATTGCACACAATTCCACAGCCAATCCCTGTGCCAATTTTAACAAACAGGAAGTTCTCTTCGTTCTTACCCGCTCCGCCGCGTAACTCCCCCAGCGCCATCACGTTCACCTCATTATCGACAATGACAACGGCTGATGGGAACGTTTCAAGGAAAAACGCTTTGATGGGAAACGCTTCCCAGCCGGGCATAATCGGCGGCGCAATGAGTAGCCCGGTAGAAAACTCAACCGGACCGGGTACACCAATCCCAATGCCATAGATTTTTGTAGGAGGAATATCCAGATAATCAAGGCGGTCGATAATGATGTTACGGATAAGTGCCAGGATCGCGTCCGGCCCATCACGCACATCGCTTGGCATGTACTTCCGGTCTAAAATGTGTCCTTTGAAGTCAGCGATGGCGATGTCGAGACTGCTTGCGCCAAGATCAACACCCACGACATAACCAAAATCAGCTTTGAAATCGAGAAAACGTGGTCGGCGACCACCCGTCGAAGTACCATCGCCGACCTCTTCTAATATGCCTGTATCGATCAGATCGCCGACAACGACTGTGATTTTCGAGCGCGAGTAACTAAGTCGCTCGGCAATGTCGCTGCGCGAGAGTGGCCCCACACGCCGAACAGACTCAACAGCGTTCAACTGTGATATTTCAAGGGGGAAGGGTGCTTCTCTGGAAGAGGTGTTCGTTACGGTCTTCAAAAATACCCCTTCGAAATTTAGCTAAATATTAACGCTTGTTACACAACCGCCCAACGGCGGGAATATCGTCGAAACTGCTGCTATGAACTAACTATGAGACCTAAAATAACTAAATTATGGCTAAGCAATACATAAAGAATAACATCGCAGACTTGTTTTTGCAAAAAAAACTTAGAAGGTTATCGCGAACAACTTAGTTCACTTTTTGACGTAAGTTTTGAAACAAGTTCTTTATTCCTGATGCCACCTGTTGAAGTTTCAAATGACAGGCAAAGCCTATTGTCATGCGGTATAATCGTCGGGAAATTTAATTTTGAACACATCACATTAAGGAACCTATTTCGATGGTAGCGCCAGAAATAAATATGCCGCCGCGCATCCTCCTCGGTCCGGGTCCCAGTATGGTTGATCCGAACGTCCTGAAAGCAATGGCAACCCCACTGGTGGGACATCTTGATCCTGAATTCCTCGGTCTAATGAACCGCACCCAGAGTCTGTTACGCTACGTCTTTGAGACGGAAAACCAGCTAACCGTTCCCGTATCAGGCACGGGAACCGCCGCGATGGAATCCGCTGTCGCCAACATGGTCGAGCCGGGCGACCCGGTGCTGGTTTGCTGCAATGGCTATTTTGGCTTGCGGCTGGCGGATATGGCCGAGCGTTATGGTGGTGAAGTGGAGACTATTTCGCGGCCCTGGGGCGAAGTCTTTACGCCTGATGAAGTCAGAGCCGCTTTAGAAAAACGCCCCGCGAAAATAGTGGCAATTGTCCATGCCGAAACCTCCACCGGGGCACTGCAACCGCTGGAAGAAATCGCCGCAATTGTACACAGCTATGATGCCATTTTGATTGTGGATGTCGTCACCTCATTAGGCGGCATTTCGGTGGGAGTCGACAGAATCGGCATTGATGTGTGCTACAGTGGTTCGCAGAAATGCCTGAGCTGCCCGCCCGGAACCAGCCCGATTACGCTGGGACCGCGTGCCATTGAGCGGTTACAGCAGCGTAAAACAAAGGTCATTAGCTGGTATCTGGATTTGACGATGATCCAGAAATATTGGGGGTCAGAGCGCACCTATCACCACACCGCACCCATCTCTGCCAATTATGCCCTGTATGAAGCCTTGCGGCTGGTGCAGGAAGAAACCATCGAAAAACGCTGGGCGCGTCATCGTGAAAATGCGCAATTTTTATGGGATGGGCTGGAATCACTGGATTTGACAATGCATGTCCCACTCGATTATCGCCTGCCGTCGTTAACGACCGTGCGCGTTCCTGATGGGATTGATGAGGCAAGAATCAGGCAGCACTTATTGAG
Organism: Chloroflexota bacterium; assembly: GCA_022616515.1. GTDB lineage: Bacteria > Chloroflexota > Anaerolineae > Aggregatilineales > J027 > JAKEEQ01. The sequence goes on from JAKEEQ010000355.1 coordinate 7,463, forward strand.
CGATTACAATATCGAAATCAGCGGCGGATTGGGTGAACTCAAAGGCAAAGTGTGGCGCATCGGTCTGATGGGCTATTCGTCGCGCAAAGAAAACGTCCTGCTGCTGCTTGCCGCGCTGGAACGGTTACTTTGATTAAATACGCACGATGTGAAATGAAGATATGAATACGCGCCGAACGCCTCGTTGGGCGTCCCTACGGACTCCGTGTATTTCGTAGGGACAGGATACATCCCGTCCTGCACAGAACCCTTTTGGCATCTGTTTTTATTAAAGTTGCATTTGGAGAACGATAAATGAGCAGTTATGACCCACAACCAGAACATAAATTCACCTTTGGATTATGGACCGTCGGCAATATCGGGCGTGACCCCTTCGGTGAGCCAACCCGCGCCCCGCTATCGCCCGTGCAAATTCTCCACCTGTTGGCGGAAGTAGGGGCCTATGGCGTGAACTTCCACGACAACGATCTTGTGCCCATTGACGCAACTCCCGCCGAACGAGACCGCATCGTCAAAGAGTTTCGTCAGGCATTGGACGACACCGGAATCGTTGTGCCGATGGCGACTACCAACTTATTCACCGACCCGGCCTTCAAAGACGGTGCGTTTACCTCCAACGATTCCCATGTACGGGCCTATGCTCTGCAAAAAACCATGCACTCACTGGATCTGGGGGCGGAACTCGGTGCGCAAGTTTATGTGTTCTGGGGTGGGCGCGAAGGAACTGAAACGGACGCCAGCAAGGACCCGTTAGCAGCCATGCAGCGCTTCCGTGACGCCATCAATTTCCTGTGCGAATACTCCATCGATCAGGGCTATGACTATCGTTTCGCCCTCGAACCCAAGCCTAACGAACCGCGCTCGGACATCTACCTGCCCACCGTCGGCTCAATGCTCGGATTTATCGCCACACTCGATCATCCCGATATGGTAGGCTTGAATCCTGAAGTGGCTCACGAACACATGGGCGGCTTGAACTTTATGCACGCTATCGCACAGGCATGGGATGCCGGAAAATTGTTCCACATCGACCTGAACGACCAGAAATTCGGGCGCTACGATCAGGATTTCCGCTTTGGCGCAGAGATGATCAAACAGGCATTTTTCGTGGTCAAGTTTCTGGAAGATGTGGGCTATACCGGCAGCCGTCATTTTGACGCCCACGCCTACCGCAGCGCCAATGTCGAGGATGTGAAGGCATTTGCGCGAGGCTGTATGCGCACCTACCTGATCTTGAAGGAAAAAGCCCGGCGTTTTAATCAAGACCCTGAAATTCAGAGTTTGCTTGCCAATATTAATGCCGACGATGGTGCATTTGATTTTCTGTCATCGGGTTACAGTCGGGCCAATGCCGACCGCCTTGCCGCCACTACCTTTGAGCGTCCGGCGCTTGGTCAGCGCGATTTGCCCTATGAGCAGCTTGACCAGTTGACCGTCGAACTACTGCTGGGGGTGCACTGATGCGATACGTACTCGGCCTTGATATAAGCACCACTGGCGCGAAAGCCATCCTCGTTGATGAGACAGGCAATGTAGCAGCTAGCCATACCATCAGCCAGCCCGTCAGCCAGCCCCGGCCCCTCTGGAGTGAACAGAATCCTGAAGACTGGTGGTCCGGAATGAGTGAGGCGATTCGCGATGTTGTCGCCACCATCGACGATCCCGCCGCGATTGAAAGCATCGGCTTAACCGGGCAGATGCACGGCCTTGTTTGCCTCGACTCGGCAGGTAACGTCCTGCGCCCGGCAATATTATGGAATGACCAGCGCACGCAGGCCGAATGCGATTGGATTACCGATGTCGTTGGCCCACAGCGCCTCATCGAGTTGACCGGCAATCGCGCTCTCACCGGCTTCACCGCGCCAAAAATCATCTGGGTGCGCAATCATGAGCCTGAAATTTATGCCCGGATTGCGCATATCCTCTTGCCCAAAGATTACATTCGTTACCAGTTAACCAGCGATTATCACACCGATCTGGCGGGCGCATCGGGCACGTTGCTGCTGGACGTTGCGAGGCGTCGCTGGTCAGATGAAGTCCTCGCCGCGCTGGCTATTCCGCCTGAATGGATGCCCATTGTGCATGAAGGCACACAAATCACGGGTATGGTCAGTCAGTCAGCAGCTCGACTGACCGGATTGAAAGCAGGCACACCCGTTGTTGGCGGCGGCGGTGATCAGGCTGCGCAGGCAGTTGGTGTGGGAGCCATTGAACCGGGCATTGTGGCC